>DATBTL010000472.1:0-8318 GCA_036559345.1 Chloroflexota bacterium
CAAATAGCGCCAAATTTTACCAGTCGATGGCGGCTCGGCCGCTAGTCCCCGGCGTCTTGCGCTCCGGTTACCCGATCGAGCATCTCCCGGAACCCGCTCCGAGGAGGCGAAAAGATATCCACCGCGATACAACCATGCTCAAAGGTCCGCGCCGCGTGAGGCACGTTCGGCGGCACCACATAAACATCGCCCGGGCGGATCATCCGCTTTTCCCCGTTCATCTCGAACTCGTACTCTCCCTCCAGCATGGTCCCGATCTGTTCCTCCGCGTGCGCGTGCATCGGCGCCTCGGTGTGAGGCTCGAAGAACACATAGTTAAAGAGGAGGTTCCGGCCAAAGATCGGCTTGAAGCGAATGCCCTTGCCAAGATTGACGTACGGAATATCGTCCTGTGAGGCGAAGAGAGGCGCGAACGACGGATCGATCGCCGCGCCCTCTTGCAACGGTTGAAAATAGTCGTCGGCGGCGTCACTCATGATAACTCTCCCTGCTAGAACAGCTCTAGGTACTCGTTCACTTCCCAGTTGCTCACGAAATCGTTATAACGGCGGGCCTCGTTCCCCTTCAGCGCCGTATAGGTATCCACCCACGAGTGGCCCAGCAGCCCCACCAGCGGCTCGTCCGCGCGGAGAGCCGCCAGCGCGTCGTGGAGGGTCTGAGGCAGGGGCGGGAGATCCACGCGGGCATAGGCGTCCTCCCCTTGAATGAAGTGAGTGGGCTCGATCCGCCGGCGGATGCCATCAAGGCCGGCGGCGTAGATCCCGGCCATCATAATATAGGGATTATTATCGGCGCCGGGGGCCCGATTCTCCAAATTGGTTCCCTGTCCGCGGGCGTGAGGTACCCGGATCAAGGTCATTCGGTTTTCGAGGCCCCAGCAGGCGGCGGATGGGGCGAAGGTATACGGCCGCAGCCGCTTGTAGCTGTTCACGGTCGAGTTGGCCAGGGCGCACACGGCGCCCGCGTGCGCGAGCTGGCCGCCAATGAACCAGCGGGCCACGTCGGACAGCCCATGCTCGCCGTTCGGATCGGCCAGGGCGTTTTTGCCGCCAAGGTCATAGAGCGAGTGATGAAAGTGAGCCCCGCTCCCACTACACCCGTTCAGGGGTTTGGTCATGAAGGTCGCGGTGTAGCCCTGCTGGAACATGATCTCCTTGACCGCCATCTTATAGTAGACCGACATGTCCGCCGCCCGCACCCCCGCGAAATGGGTGCTGCTGATCTCGAACTGGCCGGGGCCATACTCCGTGTTGGCTTCCTCCACTCCCAAACCAATCGCGTCCAGATTTGCGCTCAGTGTGGTAAGGATCCCATCCACCTGCTGCTGCTTCACCTCGGCGTAGCAGTTGATCCCGGTCCAGCTCGGCTGGGGCACCCCCTGCTCGACCGATTTGAAGACGTAAAACTCCAGCTCGCTACTGCCGCGGGTCGTGTATCCCTCGGAGCGTAACTCCTCCACGATCCGCTGGAGCACCCGGCGTGGCGCCACCTCCATCACTTCCCCATCCAGCGTATACAGATCGGCGATAATCTTCGCCGTTCCCGGTACCCATGGCAGGACCGTGAAGGTGCTGGGATCGGGCTTCATCAAGCAGGAAGGATAACCGCTCGCGAAACCAGCCCCGGCGGGAACGACGAAGTTGGCCCCGGTATCCACCGAAAGCATGGCTGAGGGGTAGGGGATGCCGTCGGTGATGCCGTGACGCGCGAAGGTGGCGGCGGTAACGTTGCGTGCCCGCGTAACGCCGCTGTTGTCGACAAATGTTACCCGAACCGTCGTGATGCCGTGCTCGTCAATGAGCCGCCGCACATCCTCAAGTGTAGTCACCTTCTGGTCATCCGCCACGAATACGCTCCTTCCCGCCCTACGACAATGAACCCGCGTGCCCCACGCACCGGGCCATCGCTAGCCTACCCTGAAAGCGGTTCCACGGCAAGCAACGCGGGAGTGAGGTACCTTGAAAGGAAGATGGATGAAGAGATTGCCGCCCTCGCCGAACTCCTCCGCGCCAGCAAGCGCGGCCCGATGCGATTGGAGGCCGCGCGCCAGTTGGCGTCGCGCCGGAGCCTGGAAGCGGCGCCGTTTCTGCTGGCCGCCCTGGAGGAGTCGAACGACCCTCGAATCGTCCCGGTGGTAACGGTGGCGCTAGAGGGACTGGAAGCGCTTGGCCCCGATCTGGCGCCGCTCCTGATCCCTATCCTGGACGATCCCGAGAATCCCCGGCGCGTGTTTATACCCCTACTGCTGCGTGCGTCCCTGGGAGAGGCAGCGGTACCTCGGCTCGTGGAGGCCCTGGGCGACCCCCAGCCCGCTGTCGCGATCAATGCCGCCACCCAACTCGGGCAGCTTCGCTCCCCGGACTCTTTCGCCCCCCTCCTGGCCCTGGCACAGGATGAAGCCCAGCCAACAAACGTCCGGGGAGTGGCGGCGGCATCGTTGGGCAACCTGCGGGATGCGCGGGCTCTGCCGTTTCTGGCCGGCCTGGCGGACACCGATGATCCGGAGCTTCTGGCCGGGGCGATTGATGGGCTGGCCGATCTCCGCGATCCAGCCGGTATCCCCGCTCTAGAAGCGATCCTGGAGCGGCCAAATCTGGACCCGCGCATCACTCGGGCCGTGCGTTTGGGCTTGCTGGCCATGGAACGGTATCGAGAACGGTAATCGAGCAGGCCTGGATTTCGTGACCTACCCTGTGCCTGGGAGCCGTTACACTATGGATCACATAATCCAGGCAAACTCTCGATGATCGGCCGGTCACGGGATCACCACTCGCCGCCCCAATGGGGCGGCGAGTGGAGTTGGCGCGGGATCGGGTGGGTTACTCTACCCCAGGTATTCGCGCAGGCTTTCGATTTCCTGCAAGCCTCGAATCCGGTTCAGGGCCTGGGCCTCGATTTGACGGATCCGTTCGCGGGTCAGCCCGAACTCCCGGCTGACCTCCATCAGGGTCCGGCTCCGGCCATCGGTGATCCCGTAGCGCAGTTCCAGCACCTGCCGCTCCCGATCGGGGAGGCGGTTGAGCAGGGTGCTTACGTCGTGGCGCATGGTGCTTTCCACGGCGCTTTCCACGGGCGAAGTGGCGCCGGTATCCTCGGTGAAGTCACCCAGCGTGTGCTCGTCGTCATTCCCGAGCGTGGTCTCGAGAGAAATGGGCTGCTGGACCACATGCATGAGGCCGGCGACCTTCTCAGGGGTCATTCCCACTTCCTCGCTGATGCTCTCGGCGGTGGGATCCTCACCCAATTCCTGGCGCAGATAATCGACGGCGGCGCTGAGCTTGCTCATCTCCTCGTAGACATGGACCGGAACTCGGATGGTACGCCCGCGATCGGACAGTGCCCTTGTCACCGCCTGGCGAATCCACCACACGGCGTAGGTGCTGAACCGGTAGCCCTTCCGATAGTCGAACTTCTCCACCGCGCGGATCAGGCCGATGTTCCCTTCCTGAATCAGATCCAGAAGGGGGAATCCCTGGTTGAGATAATGCTTCGCCACACTGACCACCAGGCGGAGGTTCGCCTCGATCATCCGCTTCTTGGCGCCCTCGTCGCCTTCCTCGATCCGCTTGGCGAGCTCGATCTCCTGCTTGGGGGTGATGCGGGGAATCTTCGCGATTTCGCGCAGGTAATTGGCGACGCTATCAACGACAACCGTCGGCTCGGCGACTTCCTCGGCGGGCTCCGCGGATTCGGTGCCGATTTCCGGCAGATCCTCACGCGGCGCCTTCCGCCGCAGCGGCAGAATGCGCTTCACCCGCACCGGCGCGCGATCCTCCACCACCTCAGGCCGCTTTCGCTCAAGCGTCTCGGTATCAATCATGAGCAACTCCACCCCAATCCTGCCTGGCGCAACACCCTGAATATCGTCTCAGGTCGCACACAGCCATATGTAACCAGCCCCACCGCCCAAAAGCGGTGATTGTCGCGAAATCTACAGTATTTTGATTGTCTCTAATCATAGCCCAGGCGGAACTCAATGTCAACGCTTTTACCCGCTATCTAACCGGTTAGGAAACGCTCCGCGCGACGACGCCGCGACACCCTTTGGGGGATCAACCCGCGTGAACCCGATCCCGTGCGTGGAGCGCCGCGCCCCACAATCCCACGTCTTCCCCCAGGGCGGCAGTGAGCAGTCGCACTCTCGCACGGGGGATTGGCATGGCGTGCCGCTCGATCATTGCCCACACCGGCTCCAGCAGAAGCGGGCCGGCATGGGTCAGTCCGCCGCCCAGGATAATTCGTTCCGGGTTGAAGAGATGCACCAGACCGACGCAAGCAAGCCCCAGGGCGCCGCCGACTCCGTCCGTGATGGCGCGGGCCGCTAGGTCTCCGGTCGCCGCCGCCGCGTAGACGGAGGCGGCCGAGATCGTGGCCCCCGGCAACAAACGCAGTTCCCCAGCCGCCACACGCTCCGCCGCGAGGCGGGCAATTGCCGTCCCGGAGGCTACGGCTTCGAGGCAGCCTCGGTTCCCGCAATTGCAGAGTGGCCCATTCCGATCGATCGTCACATGGCCTACCTCACCGGCGGTGCCATCGTGACCCTCGAATACGCGGCCGCCCAGGATCAGACCGCCCCCGATTCCCGTGCTCACGGTGATATACACCAGCGTATCCACCCCCCGGCCTGCCCCCATCCCATGCTCGGCAACCGCCGCCGCGTTGGCGTCCTTGATCAAGAACACTGGGCAGCCGAACCGCGCCTCCAACTCCCGCGAGAGAGGCACGTTCCGCCAACCCTTCAGGTTGGGTGGGCTGAATACCACCCCTTCCGCGCCGTGCAATGGACCGGGGGCCGCGATACCCACGACCGGCGGCATCCCGGCCAGTCCGGCCAGGGCAAGTGAGTCACGCGCCGCCTCCACAATCGCCTCCACCACGGCCCCTGGTCCCTCCTGGGCCGGGGTGGGGCGGGCAACCCTTCCTCGCAACGTCCCCCCGCCGGCAACCGCGGCCCGGATCTGTGTCCCGCCCAGGTCGATCGCGAGCGTCGTATCCACCATGATCGTCTTCACCTTCCCACGCCGAGCCTGGCTCCCCGCGGCCACGGCCTGAAGCATCCTGAGTGCTCCCGGTCAGCGGACCGCAGTCGGCGCTTAGCGCCTACCAAAGTACGCCATTTGGAAGCCTTAGCATACGTTTGGGCTGGCCACAATAGCATAACGTACCTTCTTGACAGACCCTGGAACCAGTCCTACTATCAGCAGGAACGTTCAGCCTCGGCATGGGGTGGCGGACGAACGAACTAGTGTCCGGGAGGGTCAAGCTATGGATGTGACGCTCCTCCATTTCGCCAACCTGCGTCTGGGCACCACCTTCCCTACCCTTGGCCCTCGCGGGCGCGATCAGCGGGCCCAACTGGTGGAGACTCTGGACAGCCTGGCGGATCTGGCTCTGGCCGAGCACGCCCACGCGGTGGTGATTTCCGGCGATTTGTTTGGCTGCCCGGTTCCGGCGCCTGGCACGCTCAAGAGCGTCCGGGAGTTTTTTGCCAGGCTCCGCGATTCCGCCATCCCGGTTGTTCTCCTGGCGGGAAGCCGTGACCCTCAAAGCGTGTTCGGGCCCCATCAGCAGGCCAATGCGCGTGAGGATCTGGAGGGCGCGATCCTGCTGGACCGCCTGAATCCTCGGGCGGCGGTCGAGGATCTGGGATTGGTTTTTCAGTGGGTCAGCCTCTCGCACCCCGAGCCCTATACGACGGGTGATCCGGATCGGGGAAGCCGGCCTACGGTAGTGGGATTGGCTTGCCACGATACTTCCGAGGCCCTGGACCTCTCCGCCGTGGCGGACGCTTTCGCCGACACCGGCATCACCTACCTGGCGGTGGGTGGAGACCCTGGCTTCTCGGTCCAGCAAAGGAGCAATCTTACCGTGTGCTCGCCCGGAGCACCCGAACCACTGGAGTGGGGACAGGAAGAGGGGAGCGTTGCCCTGGTGCGGATCGGAACCGGGCCGGCGAGGGTGAACCGCGGACGGACCGGTGTCCGGTCGCTTGCCCGAAGGGATCTGACGCTGACCCTCGCCAACGCCCAGGATGTGGTCGCGCTGATCGCGGCGCAGGCGCGCGAGGATCTGGGTCTGGAGGTCATTTTGCGAGGGAAGTGTCCCGGCCATGTGCTCATCGATCCGGCCTCAATCGAATCCGAGCTTGGGGCGCGGTTCTTTCATCTTCGGGTGGTCGACAGGACTGAATTGGTGATCGACATCGGCGAGCAGGGCGATGTCCCCAGGGGAACAGTGCTGGGAAACTACGTCAGGGTGATGGATGCGCGGATCCGCGCCGCCGGAGACGCGGATCGGCGAATGCATGAGCGGGAGGCATACCGGCTTGGCATGGGCCTTCTGCAAGGAGAGGGTACACCCCCATGAGGCTGACCTCCCTGGTGGTTGATAATTTCAAGCAGTTCGAGCACGTCGAGTTGAGTTTTGCTCCTGGTTTTACCGTGGTCAAAGGGGCCAACGAAGCCGGGAAGAGTACCATTCAAGCAGCCATTTTGGTGGCGCTGTTCATGGATCCCAAGGCTCCAGACAGCATGCTTGATGCCTTTACCCGTTGGGGGCAGCCCGATCGCTTCCGTTTATGCCTGGAGTTCGAGGACCAGGATGTCTATTTCACCCTGGCCAAGGACTTTCAAGTGGGGACCGTACGCCTTTCCTGGCATGGTCCGGATGGTGGCGACGCCGGTGCCACCGAGGACGCCGCCGAGGCCCTGCGCATGGTGGGAAGTCGATTGGGTGCCACGACCCTGGAGACCTATGTCAATACGGCCTGCGTACGGAGTGAGGAGGTGAGCAGCCTACCGGCCGCGACCTCACCCTTGAGCCAGAGACTGCAAGCGAAAATGACCGGTAGCCATCAAGCGGATGCCACCGACGTGTTACGGGCGATCGACCGCGAGTTGATCGCCATGACGGCCGGCAGCCTGCGGCGCGCGAGCGATTCCACCGGCCCCCTCCGGATGGCCCGCGACCGCGTGGACACTTTATTGAAGATGCGCAAAGTCATGGCCGCCAAAATCGACGCGCATCTTGAGAATCTGGAAACGCTGAACCAACGGCGCCTGGAACTGGTTGCCATCGAGCAGGAACTCCAGACCTGGTCCGACCGCATTGAGTTGAGCGACCGTGTGCAGACCGTCGAGGAGGAGTGCGCGCTGCTTGAGGAACATGCCATGGTGCTGGAAGCCGACACCAGCCTTCAAGACGGCCTCGGTACCTTGACCGAGAAGCTGGACAAGGTGGAATTCGGCGCCCTATCCAGTGTTCTGGAGCGGGTGAGCACCATGGATCGCCAGATCCTGGAAGCCCGCGAACGAGAGGCCGATATCAATCAGCGGTTGGCCACCCTCGTGCTGAGTCAGTTGCAGAGCGGACCGATGGGCGCCCGCACGGCATTGGTGTGGGGGGGGCTGCTGGTGGTGTTCGGGAGCGGCATGGCGGCCGCCCTCAGCCATGTATACCTGATCGGGTTGGCGGCCATTCCGGGACTGATCCTTTTGGTCCTTGGCCTCCGTTCCCGGACCATGGCGCGAGGGGAGAACACCGCGGGCGTGTCCCTGGAACTCAGAGCGATCACCGCGGGCATCCGAGAGCGGCAGGCCGAGCGCGGGCGGGCGCTTGCCGCCTATGGCCTGCGAAACACGGACGAGTTGGCGGCGGTGGTCCGCGAATTGCGGCCCATGGGGGATGCTCACGCCGCGCGGCAGCAACGCATCGCGCGGATGCTGGGAAGCCAGCGGAGCGCCGACCGGCAGGAGGAATTACTCCGCGTCCGTGAGGAAATTGAGACACGGCGGCAGGAGATCTCGGTGCTTGAACCCAATCGTCTCTCGCTGGAGGAGTATCAGGCGGCGGATGAACGTGTAGTGGCACTGGAGGTTCAGCGTGAGGACCGCAGGCGCGAGGCGTATCGCCTGGAGGGCGAACTGGGCGCCCACGAGGTGAATAGTGAAATGCTGGCCGCGCTGGATGAGGAGTTGGGAACCGAGCAGGTGCGCCTGGCCCGGATTCAGCGCCGGCGCAAGGGCCTTGAAGGGGCTCGCGGCGGATTGCGCGATGCCCTCTCGGAGACCCTCCTTCAGGCAAGCACGGTATTCCGCGGTGGGCTTTCGACCTATCTCAGCCAGATCACTGGGGGACGATACAACCGGGTGGAGGCATGGATCGATACCGATGGCCTGCATCTGCAGGTCTACGCGATCGGGAATCCGCTGCCGGTCGAAGCGGATAAACTCAGCCGCGCCACCCAGGACCAGATTTATCTTGCCGCGCGTCTCACCTTGCTCCAACTGGCCTGCGAGGGCAGGAAACCGCCGCTCCTC
>DATBTL010000473.1:0-4215 GCA_036559345.1 Chloroflexota bacterium
TTACTGACCATCTACATGTACCAGCACGCCTTCAACTTTTATCAATTGGGCTATGGGACGGCCATCGCCCTCTTGATCATCCTGACCGGCGCCATCCTGTCGCTGCTCTATATCCGCGTACTGCGGGTCGAAGTGTAAGGAGGGTTTCGCCGCATGAGACGCCGCTGGTTCATTCCAACCTCCGCCGCTTCGTATGCCATCCTGGTCCTCCTGGCCCTGTTCTTCGTTCTGCCTTTTCTCTGGCTGATCGTCGCGAGCTTCACCCCCAACGCGAACCTGGGCACGGTGTGGTTCGCGAACGCGGGCCTGGATAATTTCCGCTACATCTTCGATAGCGGGTACGGGAAAGGGTTCGAGAACAGTCTCGTGCTTGGGGTCAGCACCATGGTGCTGGTGGTCGTCCTGAGTTGTGGCGCCGGGTATACGCTCTCGCGCTACCAATTCCGCTTCAAGCAAACCGTCATGCTGTTGATTCTGTTCTGTACCGGATTGCCGGTGCTGGCGCTGATCTTCCCTCTGTATGCCATGTACGTGCAGTTGGGCCTGATCGACTCTACCCCCGGGGTGATCATCTTTTTTGTCGCTTCGCTGTTGCCCTTCAATACCTGGCTGATGAAGAACTTCCTGGATTCGGTATCGGTCGATCTGGAAGAGGCGGCCTGGGTAGACGGCTGCTCTACCTTCGGTTCCTTCTGGCGCATTGTGCTACCGCTGTCCGCCCCAGGGATCGCCGTGGTCGGCATCTTGAGCTTTATTGGCGCCTATACCAACTTCTTCGTGCCGTTCATCCTCTACAGCAGTCCCGAGAAGTTTCCCGCCTCGGTGCAGTTGTTCAGCTTCTTTGGCAGCTATGGACAAATAAACTACGGTCAGATCGCCGCCTACGCCATGCTCTATACCCTTCCCGCCGTGGCCCTGTATATGTTCGTCTCGCGCTTCTTCGTCAAGGGGATCAATATCGGCGGCAGCAAGGGATGAATTTCGCTCGCTTGCTTGCTCTGGCCGGTTGGCTGAGCCTGCAGGTACTAGTACAGCCTGGTGCAAGTCCGCCATCAGTCGTAGGGGCACCCCTCGTGGGTGCCCTTGGCGGCCCGCGCGAGGGCACCCACGAGGGGTGCCCCTACCGAGAACCGCCTTGGGCCTTCCGTGTCGGTGTGCCAGTTATCCAGCGATCACTGGTCATTCCTGGGCGGATCGATAGCCTGCTGGCCCTGCCCTCTGGCCAGGTAGCGGTCCTGGTCGGATCAGTATCCTCGCCCATTCGCTTCCTCCCTCACGATGACCTGCTGCGAGTCATCCTTTCCACCGGCGCCATGCAACGGATTCCCTTGCCGCCCTATGTGGTCCCACCCGGCCTGGCGGCATCGGCCAGCGGAGTAGCAGTGGTGGTGGACGGCGCGTTGCTCAGGGTGGCCGGCACGGGCGGTCTGCCCTCCCGTCGCGCACTGGACATGGCGGCGGTGGGCTGGCCCGCCGCCGCCGCCGCGGATTCGTCTGGCCGCCTCTATCTGGCTGGGCAAGAGGCGAATGCCTGGTCGGCCCAGGTAGAGGCACTGAGTCCGCTGGGAAAGGTGCTCTGGCGGGCGCCCCTGGGACTCACTCATGCCGGGATCTGGCTGGGGATGGCGGGACCAACCGAACTGGCCGCCTACCTTCCCGATGCCCACGATGCCCAGGGCACCCTGGCTCTTTTCGATACACATGCCGGGAGGTTGCGGGCCTCCTATGCTCTTCCAGCCGCACCGCTGGCAATAGACGCGGCTCGTGGACTGCTCTATCTGGGTACTGGCGGCGCAATTCAGACGCGGGCGCTGGGGTCAGGACGGCTGCTGTTCAGCGTCCCCGGAGCCGGCCCGCTGGCGCTCGACTCCTCATCCGGGAGAGTGGGCTTTATCCGAGGCAACCGGGTGGTAGTGACGGCGCCCAAAACTCGCCGAGTGGAAGCGGTGTTCCGGCTGCGCGGTGTCACCGCCCTCACCTTTACCAGCACCGGGACGCTTCTGGCGGGGGTTGGCGATCGGCTGGACGAGATCACTGTCTGAGGGTCTCGCGTGGTAGCGGAGCCACCACCCGCAGCCCTTGAAACACGGATTCCACAATATGTCATGACATTGTCTGGCATTCATGCTATACTTGGAGGAGGAAAGGAGGTGCCTCGATGTCGACACACACGAATCGTACGCAAAAGCTCGACCTCCGGCTGACGCCGGCCGCGAAGCACACGCTGTACGCGGCGGCCGCGGCCGCGCATCGCTCGGTAAGCGATTTTGTTTTGGAAGGCGCGTTGACGCACGCCGCGGAGACGCTCGCCGAACGGCGACAGTTCGGGTTGGACGCCGAGCAATGGACAGCCTTCATGGCGGCACTCGACGCGCCGCCACGTAAACTGCCGCGGGTCCAGCGTCTGTTCAGTGAGCCGGGTATCTTTGAAGATCACAGCCCTCAGTGACCACGTTCCGCATCGAGAAGCTGACGCGGCAGCATGCGATTGACGGCTTTGACTGCGGCCAGGACGCGCTCAATCGCTACCTGACGCGCTTTGCCTTAGCGAACCAACAGGCCAATGCCTCACAAACCTATGTCGGCCTTGCCGATGACGCCGTGATTGGCTTCTCTGCTCTTACGGTTGGCGAAGTGGCGTTCGATGACGCGCCGGAGCGGTTGACGAAGGGATTGGCACGTCATCCCGTACCGATCATGCTGCTTGCTCGCCTTGGCGTCAGCGTGGCCTGGCAAGGTAAGGGCGTGTGCGGCGGGCTGCTGAAGGATGCCATGCGCCGCACCATGCAAGCGGCTGATATAGCGGGAATCCGCGCCTTTGCCGTCCACGCGAAGGACGAAGGCGCGAGCGCCTTCTATCGGCATTTCGATTTCGTACCTTCTCCAACCGATCCTCTTCACCTGTTCCTGCTCGTCAAGGAATTACGTCGGGCAGCCGGCGAGGGGTGAGTTGATCAACTCGGCCAAGAGGCTTCCATGCCGGAGGCCGGACCCCCAGCAGCTTGGCTGGGAGGGCCGGTAGCCACCAGTTCCAGCTCCCAAGGAGCGAGACCAGGGCCGGCACCAGCAGCATCCGGATCACGGTGGCGTCGAGGAAGATCCCCGTGGCCAGCAACTTGATTTCGGTCTGCGGCCCGGAGGCCATCGCCACGAAGGTCAACATCAGGATCATCGCCGCGCTGGTGACCAGCCGGCCCGTATGGCCGATCCCGCGGATCACCGCCGCGTTGGTCGAGCCGGTCGCATCATATTCCTCGCGCATCCGTGAGAGGATGAACACCTCGTAGTCCATCGAGAGGCCGAAGAGGAAGGCGAACACCATCAGCGGGATCCAGGAAGTGATCGAACCGGTCGCCGGGATGTTCCAGAGTTGGGCCGAGCCATGTCCCTCCTGCCAGACCAGGGTCAGCACGCCCCAGGCGGCGCCGACCGACAACACATTGAGCACAATAGCCTTCAGGGGCAGCAGAAGCGAGCGGAAGGCCCGGGCCAGTAGCACGAAGGTTACCAGGGCGATCAGCCCGACCATCAAGGGAAAGTTGCCGTAGACCGCGGAGACGAAGTCGGCGTTGCCGGCGGCATGACCGCCCACTCGGCCATGCACCGGGCCGGCATGCGCCGCCTGGCGCACTCGGTCGAGGGTCGCGCGTCCTTCGGCCGTGGCGCTATCGGCCGTGGGCAGCACCGCGATCAGCGCGGTTCCGTTCCGCCGCCAGGTTCCGGCCGCTGGGGCCACCGCGCCCCGTACCCCGGTCACCTGGGCCAGGCGGCCCGTGAGGACGGCGGCATCGCGCGGCGTGCTCAGGACATCGATAGGGCTGAGCACTCCGGCCCCAATCCCGGAGGTTTCGAGGGTCCGCAGCGCTTGGTAGGCTGGCCCCGACGAGGCCAGGGCATCGGCGCTCGGATCGCCGAGCACCAGGCTGCTTACCGGGAATACCAGGGCGCCCAGGATGAGCAACGCGGCTCCCGCCGCCAGCCAACGCCGGCGCGTCACGCCCCGCGCCCAGGTGGACCACAGCCGGCTGGGTTGGTCGCCATGGCGGCG
Organism: Chloroflexota bacterium; assembly: GCA_036559345.1. Classification (GTDB taxonomy): domain Bacteria; phylum Chloroflexota; class UBA5177; order JANWHV01; family JANWHV01; genus JANWHV01. The sequence goes on from DATBTL010000473.1 coordinate 4,049, forward strand.
ATGGGGCCAATCGAGTTGGGGACCAACGGTGGCCAGCAATACCGGGAGCAAGGTGCAGACCACCAGCACGGTCACCAGGGGGATCAGCAGACCGCCATAGCCGGCGCTGCGCAGGAAGGGGATGGGCAATACGATCAGGGCCAACAGGCTGATCCCGACCGTGGTGC
>DATBTL010000474.1:0-17201 GCA_036559345.1 Chloroflexota bacterium
AGCGCGATCCCGCGTTCGATACCCCGCTCTACGCTATCAGCAAGAATCTGCTCCCAAACCTTGGTTGCCATCAGTCCCTCCACCAACCGATCAAAGATATCCCTTCCCTCGTAATGATACGTCAGCGACAGGATGGCGCCTATCACCCGTGGCCGGTCCGCCTCGGGCAATGCCTCGGCCAGCGCCAGCCCCTCGCGCGCCACGGTCTCGGTATCGCGGCGGTGACGCATCAGAAGAAGCAGGTAAAGGTCCAGGCGGTCTGTCTCGGACCAGGAAGCGCCCGAGACCGCCAGAGCCCGCAAGTGGACCAGGACGGCCTCGCCATCTTGATCCCCAAGTAGCACACAGGTGAGGCGATAGGGGATCATTCCCAGGTCAATGGAGGGCGGCGCTTGGCGCATGCCTGGCCCACCCACTATCACCGTCCACACCCGCCGTCCCTCATATGCCTCCACCAGCGCGAGCCCATAGCGCACAAAGCGGATCAGATCGCCGCGCTCCAGGCGCGCTTGAAACTCGAGGTGAAGGATGTTGCCATCGGTCAACTCGAAGACGCTGTCCAGCCGCTCCAGATGTAAGTCGAGCTGGGGGAACTCGGTAGGCAGCGGGCGGAGAATGGGCGCCAGATCGAGGCCGAAACGGGTGGGGAGGAGAGTGGCGATCTCCTCGGCCTCCAGCTTGAGGAGCACGTCCAGCGCCTGGTTGGTGATCCGCGCCGATTGCCTCGATCGCTCGGCGACTCGCGAGGATCTATGGGAAGGTTTCTTCCTCCTATCCTTGGGCGCCACCGGTCAGGCGCCCGCGGCAAAGCTGATGCCGGCGGGGAGCGGCGGCAGTCCGAAGAGATCCAGGACCGTGGCGCCCAGATCCGCGAAACTGCTCCGGATGCCGATGTCCGAGCCGGCGGGGAGGCGGTAGCCCTGGGCCAGCAGCGGCACGTATTCGCGGGTGTGGTCGGTGTGAGCGATTACCGGCGAGGGATCTACTCCGTGGTCGCCGGTGATCAATAGCGCGTCCTCGGGCCCCAGTAATCCGAGGATCTCCGGCAGCCTGGCGTCGAAGGCGGCCAGGGAGTCGGCATAACCGCGCGGGTCTTTTCGGTGCCCGTACACCATGTCGAACTCGATCAGGTTGGCGAAAATCAGCCCACGCTCGGGTTGGCGGAGCAGGGCCAGCGTCTCGGCGACCGCCCCCTCGTTATTCAGGGTGTGCAGGTTGCTGGTGATCCCGCGCCCGGCGAAGATGTCGATGATTTTCCCCACCCCGCGGACCGGCAGGCCCGCGCCGGTGATCGCGTCCAGGGCGGTGGCGCCCGGCGGCTGGAGGGCCCAATCGCGCCGTCCCTCGTTGTCGCGCCTATATGCGCCGGCGGCGCCCACGAAGGGACGAGCGATCACCCGGCCCACCGCGTAGTCGCCCACGAGCGCGGCCCGCATTTCCTCGCAAATCCTATACAACTCGGGGAGCGGAATCACCTCCTCGTGCGCCGCCACTTGCAACACGCTATCGGCGGAGGTGTAGACGATCGGCTTCCCGGTTCGCGCATGTTCGCCGCCCAACTCGTCGATGATTTCGGTGCCGGAGGCGGGCCTGTTGCCCAGGAGTTCGCGCCCCGAGATTCGCTTGAAGTCGGCCAGTACCTCGGGGGGGAAACCATGGGGGAAGGTCGGCTGAGCCCGTTCACTGATGATTCCCATCATCTCCCAGTGTCCGGTGACCGTATCCTTGCCGTTGGAGGCTTCCCGTAGGCGCCCATAGAGGCCGGTAGGGGCGGGCTCGGGCGGGACGCCCTGGATAGTGGTGAGGCGGCCCAGACCCAGGCGGCCCAGGTTCGGGAGGGCCATGCCGCCGATCGCCGCCGCCGTGTTGCCGAGCGAGTTGGCCCCTACATCTCCATAGGCTTCGGCATCGGGGGCGGCCCCGCAGCCCACCCCATCCAGCACGATGATCGTCACCCGGCGAGCACTGGCAGCACTCATGCGCGGATCACCGCTAACACTTCATCGCGCTTCCGCTCCAGCAACTCGCGCGAATCGGCCTCCACGTTCAGACGGAGCAGCGGCTCGGTGTTGGAGGGACGGAGGTTGAACCACCAGTCGTCGTATTGCACGGTCAGCCCATCCAGATCGTCCTGCCGCCCGTCGGCATAGTGCTCGCGCACCGCCTGGATGCGGCTCGGGATATCGCGCACCTCACTATTCACCTCACCACTGCGGAAACGACTGTCCAGCACGCGGATCAACTCGCTCACCGGCTTCCCCTCGCGGGAGATCAGTTCCAACACCACCAGGAGGGCGATCAGCCCGGAGTCAGCATAAAAGTTGTCGCGGAAATAGAAGTGGCCGGAGTGCTCGCCGCCGAAGATCGCGTTCCGCTCGCGCATCTGCGCCTTGATAAACGAGTGGCCGACGCGGGTGCGGACAGCCGTCCCGCCCATCTTCTCGATCAACTCGGGGACGCTCCGTGAGCAGATCAGATTGTAGAGAATGGTGGAACAAGGGTACCGGGTCAGGAGGCTTTTGGCCACCAGGGCGGTCACCATGTCCCCGCCCACCAGAGCACCGTGCTCATCGGTGATGAACATCCGGTCGGCGTCCCCATCGAAGGCTACCCCCAGGTCGGCGCCGTCCTCGCGCACCGCCCGCTGCACGTCCACCATGTTCTCGGGCTCGATTGGACTGGCTTGGTGATTGGGGAAGCGGCCATCCAGGTCGAAGAAGAGCGGACGATAGGTGCAGGGGAGATAGCGCATCACCTCGGGAATGATCAGGCCGGCCATTCCATTCCCGGCATCTATGCAGAGGCGGAGTGGGCGCACGGCGCTGGGATCGATGAACCCGAGGGCATGTTTGACGAAGTCGTTCAGCACGTCGCGGGTATGCACCGTCCCCCGGCGCTCCTTGGGAGGCAGCTTCCCACCTACCGCGATATCGCGGATTGCCTTCAGGCCGGTCTCCGAACTGATGGGCTGCGCCTGCTCGCGGCAGAGTTTGAAGCCGTTATATTTGGCCGGGTTGTGGGAGGCGGAGACCATAGCCCCGGCCGGATAACCGAACTTGCCCACCGCGAAGTAGAGTTCGTCGGTGCTGGTCAGGCCCAGGTCAACCACATCGGCGCCCTGTTCGGTCATCCCCGCAATCAAGGCGGCGGCCAACGCGGGCCCGGAAACCCGCATATCGCGCCCCACGGCAATCTGGGAAACGCCGAGATGTTTGATGATGGCGCCGCCGATCGCGTGCGCCGCGTCCTCGTTCAGGGTCTCCGGATAAATGCCGCGCACGTCGTAGGCGCCAAAGATACTGGGATCGATCATCGGCGGTATCCCTCGATTCAAGCTTACATTCCGGCGGGGACGGCCCGCCTCTGCCTTTCATTCTACGGCCCTCATGGGTACGCCGCCCATTTTAGCGCGCTGGCGCATCCCTCATGCGAAACCCCCACATTCTGTTACACTGGGCCAAGATGTGGGCGTGACATGCCCCAATCATCGGCTATCCAGGGGAGTCGCCCACTTTATGGCCCGTTATCACCCGTCCCGCTTCGTTCTGGCGGCCGCCGTGGCCGTTCTCGGACTGGTCCCCGTCGTGGGCAGCCATGGCGCCTCTCCCCAGGTCGTGACTTTGCCTTCTCCCATGGCCCTGGACAGCTTGCTGGCCGCCACCCCGCGGCCGCCCCGTAACCTGTATGCCCTTACCGAACGGCTCAAGCTTCACACCCTCACTCCAATAAATCCCTATGTCAATCCCACGCCCACCAGCTTTCCGGTAGGGCATAGCGATACCTTCTATGTCGCGAACGACGGCAACAATGGCTATATGACGGAGCGGGCGACTATCGCCTACGAGACTGCCCATGTCTACTACTACGCGCAAAACGGCGTCCATATCGATAGGGCGGCGCTCATTCGCTCGGCCACCACGTTTGAGAACCACTCCTACCCCACGGACCACGCCGCCTTTGGCACCGAGTGGACGCCTGGGGTGGATAACGACCCCCACATCACGGTGTTCAATGGCAACGTGCCGGGAGTGGGCGGCTATTTTTCCGCCGAGGATCTCTATCCTCGGGTGGTCAATCCCTATAGTAACCAGCGGAAAATTATCTACATCAATCTAGGGGCCGAGGCGCCGGGTACGACTGGCTACGATTCGGTGATGGCGCATGAGTTTCAGCATATGATCCATTTTCATATGCATCCCGCCGACGAGGCATGGATCAACGAGGGCAGTTCGGTGCTGGCCCAGGTGCTCAATGGCTACTCGGCCGACGGGTTGGATGAGGATAAAGCCAGTTCGCCCGATACGCAACTCGATTCCTTCGACTATGCCAATTTCGGTCCTTACTATGGGGGAGGCTATCTCTGGCTTCTCTATCTCTACGAGCACTACGGCGGCACTCGGGTCACCCAGGCCCTCTTGGCCGATTCCGGTCTCTCCAATATGGCCCTTTTCGATGATGTGTTGACGAAGTTGGGAACCGGCATGACCGCCAATCAGGTGTTCGCCAACTGGCTGGCCGCTAATTTTGTCAACGATCGTCATCTCGCGGGGGGCCTGTATGGGTATACCCATTCGACCATTCATTCGAGCACCACCGCGTCGGTCGCCCTGCCGTTCAGTCTGCATCCCACCATGCATCAGTACGCCGGCAACTATGTCGATGTCGCCAATCCGGGCGGGAAGGCATTCACCCTTACCTTTGCCGGCCAGCCCACGGTTCCCTTGCTGGGGACCATCGCCCCGCCTCAGGGTTTCTGGTGGAGCAACCGGGGAGATAGCGTGGATACCACCCTGACCCTGCCTCCCCTCGATCTCCGCGGCCTCTCGCATGCCACGCTCAATTATTCGCTCTGGTACGACCTGGAGCGCGATTACGATTACGGCTATGTGGAGATCTCCACCGATGGCGGGGCCACCTGGTATGCCCAGCATACCGCCCACACCACCAGCGCCAACCCCAATGGGGCCAACATCGGCAATGGCTATACGGGGAGTAGTTGCTCCGCCCACACAACCGCCCAGCATTGTTGGATACCAGAGTCGCTCGACCTTTCGCCCTACGCGGGGAAGCAGATTCTGGTCCGCTTCGAGCAGGTGACCGATGACGAGGTGAATAAGCAGGGGATCGCCATCGCGCACGTGACCGTGCCCCAAATCGGTTTCGAGGGTGACAGCATTGCGACCGGCTGGCGGAGCGCCGGCTGGATTCGGGGCGGCAACACCTTGGCCGAGCATTGGCTGGCGCAGGCAATACTCTATCGACCCAGCGGGATTCAGGTGACGCCCATGCAGGTGGACGCGGCCGGGGCCGGTACTCTCGCTATTCCTCCCGGGGCCAGCCGGGTGGTAGTGGTGGTTTCGCCGGTGGCGCCGTTGACCACCGTTCCCAATACCTACGCGCTCAGTGGCGGATCGTAACCGCGGCCTCCGGCCGTCCCGTGCCGTCCGCTGGCTGGCCGCCTTCCTGACGGCGGCCTTGCTTGGGTTCGTCTGTGCTCCTCGCTCGGCTCAGGCGCACGCGGTGCTGGTGGATTCAAGCATCTCGCCCGGCAGCCTGATTCCCGCGCTTCCCAGTACCCTCACCCTGCGATTCAGCGAGAATCTGGCGGCGAGCGCCTCGGATCTGACCGTTACCGGCCCCAGTGGCGCTTCCGCTGTCCGCGCCTCGGCCGGCCTCCTGACCACCGGCCGGACCTTGAGTATCCAACTGATTCCTCAGGGGGGCGGTACCTATCGCGTGTATTGGAACTCGATTTCGGCCGAGGACGGTCGGGCCATGGCCGGCGCCTTCAGCTTTGCCGTGAGCTACACTACAGCGGCCAGCGATCTCACCCTGGCTCTGAGCGCGCATGGAAGCCATACGCTGGCCGTGGCTGGATTCCTGGCGGCGCTGGTCCATTGGTTGCTGCTGCTGGCGGTTCTATCCTGGGCCGGGATCGCGCTGCTGGAAATGCCCGCCGGGGTCTTCGCCTCGCGCGGGGCCGAGGCATGGGTGACCACATTCGCTCCCCAGGTCCGTGGGGTGCGGTCCCGTCTCCTGGAAGTGATTCTGGGCCTGCTCGTGTTTGAGTGGATTCTGGAGGCGGCCCAGATCTCCTCCGCTGGTCGGGCGGGGTTGTTCGGCTCGGTCCTCGCTCTCTTCAAAGGCCACCTGGGCTTCTACCGCCTGGTTCTGCTGGTGCTCCCGCTCTGGGCTCTCTTCAGCCAGCGCGCCGAGGCGCCCCCGCCGCCCCGCCCACCGGTCGCCAAGGGCGCCACGCCGTCCGCCCCACGGGCCGGCACGGCGGCGGATGCCAAGGCCCCCGCCCCATCCCCGACCGCTCGTCTGGCGGGCGCCATCCCGGCCATTCCCGCGCTCCCCATCCCCAGGCTGAACCGCTGGGGCCAGGTACTGATCGCGGCGATCTTTCTGCTGGCGCTCTCGGCCAGCGGACATGCGGGCGGAGTCCCCGATCTCACCCTCTCGGCGGTGCTGCTGGACTGGCTGCACAGCCTGGCCTCGGTGGCCTGGATTGGGGGGATGGCCTACTTTGTTCTGGCCGCGCTCCCCGTGCTGGAGAACACCGATCTGGATAAGCGGGCTCCCCTTACCCTGGGCCTGCTGCGCCGCTACGCCGCCTTCGCCGGCGCGGGGATAGTCGTGCTGCTGATCACGGGCATCTTCGCCGCCCAGACGCAGATCGGGAGCACGGGCCGTCTCCTGGGCAGCTCCTATGGGCACCGGCTGGATCTCAAGATAGTGCTGGTGCTCGTCCTCCTGGTTCTGACCGTGTATCTCCTGGTGGTGCAACGTGACCAGGCGGAACGCACCTGGACCGGGCGCCACCGCCTGGAAAGCCTGGGCATCCTCGACCGCATGGGCACCAGTCTCCGGGTGGGACTGGCCCTGGGGGCGGCGATTCTACTGGCCACCGCAGCGCTGTGGTCCAACGCCCCGGCCTCGGCGATTCCCCTCCCGACCGGCGCCAGCCAGTTGACCGCCATGCCCAGCGGCTCCTGGCAACCGGCCGGCCTCCGCGGACTGGTGGTCAATCGGGTGCTGTTCGCGTCCCACGACCGCCATACCCTCTGGGCGGCCACTGACAAGGGGGTCTGGCTCAGTACCGACGATCAGCAGACCTGGCGCCAACGGGGCAGCACCCTGGCCAAGATCTCCATTCTCGATCTGATGGCGATTGATAATGGGGGCACGCTGTTGGCGACGGGCGCCAACGGGCAAATCTACCGTACCTCCGATGTCGGAAAGCACTGGCGGCGACTGGGCAGGCCCTTCGGCAAGCACCCCTTGCGGTCCCTGGCCATGCACGGGAAAGTGCTGCTGGCGGCGGGGGATGACGGCATTTTCCGCAGCACCGACGACAGCAAGCACTGGACCCGCACCCTGAACGACCATATCGCCACCGTCTACTGGTCTGCGGCGGCGAGGCAGTTTCTGGCTGGGGTGGAAAACGGCCCCTGGCTGATCTACGGCGGGGGAGACGGCGGGCGGATCTGGCAGGTTCTGCCCAACGCGCCGACCGCCCGGACCGGCGTCCTGGCCCTGGCCGTCACGGACGGCGCCAATCCGCGCTACCTCGCGGCGGCCGGAACCTCGGGCCTCTGGATCGCACCCACGGCGGGCGGCATCTGGGCTACCGCCTCCGGCATCAACTCCGGAGCCGCGGTAGAGGCCCTGCTCCCCGACCACCGCACCCTGGGGTGGATATATATGGGCACCGAGGACGCCGGTCCGTATGCCAGCGTTGACGGCGGCACCACCTGGCGGTCGCTGGGCAGCGGCGCCCCCACCGCGATTCACAACCTCGTGATGCGGCCCGGCCCGGTGCGCGTCCTCTACGTCGCCACCGATGATGGGGTGTGGACGTACCGCATCGGGGAGTAGGTAGGGCGCTCAAAAGACAGCGCCGCCGTACTCGTGGCCGAGGACAACGATGGTGACGAGCGTTGCCAACTGTTCCGCGTTGACCTGGCTCGTCCCGGCGATCTGCTTCCCCTCACCGAGCCATCCCCGCCCTATTTCCTCCGTGGCGGTCAGCTTCATCCCAACGGCCGCTGGCTCATTTACGGCGCCAACTATGACGCCGAGGCCGGGCATGAGATTGAGCCGACGTGGGTGTATCGCCATGACGTGGTCTCGGAGGAGCGGGTCGCGTTGGCGCGGCCAGCGCGCAGCGGCTGGGTCACACCGGATCTGAACCCGCCGGGGACGCATATCCTGTACAGCCGCAACGAAGCGGACCCGGCCGGTCAGCAGGTCTGGCTGGTTGACATCGAGGGCCGGGACGACCGCGAAGTGATCAACGTGGGCGCCGCCAGGAAGGTGTCGGCGTCGTGGCTCCCCGATGGGACGCGGGCTATTGTGCTCGCCGAGACGGACACGCATCGGCGCGTCGGCCTATGGGACTTGGAGACTGGGGGCCTCCGCTGGTTGCTTGACGACCCCGATCGTAACGTGGAGGATGTCCAGGTTCCTCACGGCAGTGATCATGCCGTGGTGGTTGAGGTTAAGGAGGCGCGCGTCCATGCCTCGCTGCTTGCTATCGAGACGGGCCACGAGGCCCGGATCCCCAGCGTAGCCGGGGAACTGATTCCCCTGGCCCCAGCCGGTGGTGGGGCCTGGGTCGGAAGCTACGGCAGCGCGCGGCATCCCGACGATCTCGTGCGCTTCGTCCCCACGAATCGACAACCGGATCGCTTCGTGAGCCTCAGCCGCGTCTGGGAGCGCACGGAACTTACGGCAGGGGATCTGGCGCCGGCCGAGGACATCCGCTGGCGATCCGCCGATGGCCTGAGTATTCAGGGCTGGCTCTACCGGCCACTCGGCCTTGCCCGGGGGACTATCGTCTCCATCCATGGCGGTCCCACGGCCCACAGCCGCGACCGGATGAACCCCCTGATCCAATTCCTGGTCGCGCGAGGGTTCACCGTCCTGGATCCAAACTATCGCGGCAGCACCGGCTTTGGCCAGGCATTCCAGGAGGCAATCAAGGAGGACGGATGGGGCGGACGTGAGCAGGCGGACATCCAGGCGGGGATCACGGCGCTGATCGAGCGCGGGATCGCCGTGCCTGGGAAGGTCGGGGTCACGGGCGTCTCATACGGCGGCTACTCCTCCTGGTGCGCCATTACCCGCTACCACCCGGAGGAGGTAATGGCCGCCGCGCCGGTTTGCGGGATGACCGATCTCGTGGTGGACTACGAGACCACGCGGCCCGACCAGGTACCGGAACGCTACCGGGAGCGATCACCAATCAATTTCGTGAGCGACATCAAGGGTCGGTTGCTCATCGTGCAAGGGCTGCGGGATCCCAACGTCACCCCTCGGAACGTCCAGATCGTACGCGAGGCGCAGGACCAGGCCGGCGTGTCCTACGACGTGCTGACCTTCGCGGACGAAGGGCACGGGATCAAGCGCCCAAAGAACCAGAAGGTCCTCTATCAACGTCTGGCCGAGTTCTTCGCCGGGGCATTCGCCCCGTGAATCGACCGGCACGCGACCAACCCAAGATCACGCCTATCCGCGTAGACGGCCTGGATGAGTGATTGCCGCCGGATCACGCCCGTTCGCCCACGAAAGCGCGGATTGGGATGGGATCTAGATCTGGGCAAGGGTGATGGATGAGGCGTTCTTGAACCATTGGGTAGCACGGGCGCGGGCCGCGGAGCCCGCGGCCATCGCCGTGTTGCTGCGAGGCAGCCACGCGCGGGGCGAGGCGGGCCCTCACAGCGACCTCGATCTCACCGTACTGACCAGCGAGCCGCCGCTAACCCGCTACCGGGCCGAACTGGTGGAAACCGAGGAAGGGCGGTTGTTGCATGTCTCGGTGGGCGCGCTCTCGTGGGCGAATTGGCTGGCGGAACGCAATGTTCCCGCCGAGTGGTCGTTCTCGTTGCCTACCCGCCAGGCAGCCCGCGTGCTGTGGGTCGCCGCGGCATACGAAGCCGCCCTGGCTGATCCGCTCGTGCTCCAGCCACCCGGCCCGCCCAATCTGGAGGATTTCGTGGAGGCGGCGGCCAAGGTGAAGAATGCGTTCGTCGCCGGGGATGAGCTGGCCCTCCGCCTGGCGGCCCAGGATCTGGCGGGTTGGGCCCCCTCTCTACTCCGCCCGCTGAACCCGCCCGTAATCGTCGGCTCCCACGCCGCCGCCCTCCGCGTGGTCCTTGAGTTTCCCGTGGTCCCGCCAAGCTATTGCCCAGACATGCTGGCCTGTCTGGGACTTTCCGGGCAGGCCATCTCCGCGGAGGAATTGCACGAGCGGGCCCTGCGTCTGGCCGTGGGGATTATCGACCTCCTGGCCCCGCATGTCGAGGAGTTGGCCGACCAACTGGAGCCTGATCTTCCGCGCTATCCGCGGGACGGCCGCTTGCGGCGGTATCTCCGGCAGGGGATATAATCTTTACCCACACTTTCTCTCCGGGAGGAAGGATACCGGACGCGGCGGCACGGGACACCCTGAATCACGGAAAAGCGAGGGTGCTGAACCGGAGCCGCTCTCTGTGTTTTCCGTTCCCTCGGTGTTTCCATGATTCAGGAGGGGCATACAGTGAAGCGGCCACCCGCTCCGATTCCGATCCTTCACCACACGATGCGGACCGGCGCCCCCGTACGCAGCGACTCTGACGCCGCGTCGGCGATAATCTGCGCCTTGAGCCCGTCGTCCAGCGAAGGCTTGGGCGCCTCGCCAAGCCGGAGGGCACGCACGAATGCGTCAAGCGCGTGAACGTAGCTTTCTTCCATCCGCTCGAACCAGCCTGGGTGCATGCCATCGTCAACTATGGTGTTGCCACTATAGCGGGACACCCCGCGGACGCGCTGGCGACACGACTCGACCATCCCTTTGGATCCGAAAACTTCGATCCGTTCGTCGTAGCCGTAGGCCGTGCGCCGGACGCTGTCGATCTGGCATAGCGCGCCGCCACGCATACGCAGAACGGCGATGGACGTATCCACGTCGCCGGCCTCTCCTACCCGCGGGTCGGTAAGCGCGGCGCCCATCACATGGACCTCGATCGGCTCGTCCCCGGTAATCCACCGCAGGAGGTCGAAGAAGTGGATGGTCTGATCGCGCATCTGCCCGCCCGAGACCTTGATGTATTCAATCGGCGGCACGGCCGGCCCGCGCGTGGTCATCTGGATGAGCTCGATAGTCCCAATCTCGCCCCTGGCCGCGCTGGCGCGCAATGCGCCATGGTTGGCATCAAAACGGCGGTTGAAGTCCACCATCGCGGGAATGCCGGCCGCTTGAGCGGCGGCCACGGCGCCGCGGACCCGATCGAGGTGTAAATCGATCGGCTTCTCGCAGAACACGGCCTTGCCGGTCGCGGCGGCCCGCTCGATGTACTCGGCGTGCGTATTCGTCGACGAGGCAATGAGCACGGCGTCTATCTCGCGCGCGTCGAAGATCGTATCCAGGTCGGGCGCGATCCGCGCGCCATGCCGTTCGGCAATAGTTGTCGCGCGGGTCGGGTCGGTGTCATAGACCAGGGCAAAATCTACTTCTGGATGGGCGGCGAGATTGCGCGCATGCACCTTGCCCATGAAGCCGCCGCCGAGTAATGCCACGCGGATCATCGTCTTTCCCAATCACTTACTGGATTCATCGTCCATGGTGCCTGCTTTTTCCGCTATTGGGCTGCCGGCAAATCGTACGTTACCGCTTCCCAGTGCTCGCTCTTCCAGGAGCGGATGACGGCGCTCTGAACGCGCGCCACCTCGCATGCCGATCTGAAGTTCGGCTCGGCATCGCTGTCCCTGGCAACGGACGTAAGGAAGGTGTGAGCCTCGATCACCTTGAGGTCGTCAAAACTCAGACCCACCCCCCATGCCGGGTTGAAATGCTTGTGGAAAGGATGGGCCGGTCCGCTCAGCAGTTCCGTATAGCCGTCCTGGGCCGGATTCGCGGTGTCGCGGCGCTGCAGACGCAGCTCGTTCATCCGCTCCATATTCCACTTGAGCGCGCCCTTCGTGCCATGGACCTCAAAAGACAGTTCGCATTTCGCGCCGTTGATCACCCTGCACGCTTCCAATATTCCCTGGGCGCCGTTACGGAAACGGACGATCGCGCTGAAATAATCCTCGTTCGTCACCGCGCCGCGCGGCTCGTTCCCCGTCGCGATATCGTAGTGTGTACCGCTGCCAGGTTGCTGAATCGGACGCTCCGCGATGAACGTATGGCGATTACCGACCAGCCGCTCAATCGGCCCGGCCAGCATATGCGCCATGTCGATCACGTGTGAGCCGAGGTCCGCCAGGGTTCCCAATCCTTGCTCGGCCAGAAAGCGCCACGAAAGGAAGCCCAGTGGATCGCCCGCGTATCCGTTGAGGAAACGGCCATGGTAGTGCGTGAGGGCGCCAAGCTCGCCGCCGGCAATGAGATCGCGGGCGTATTGCACCATGGGCGCCCAACGGTAGTTATAGCCGACCAGGGTCCGCACTCCAGCCTCACGCGCCGCCATATACGCCTGGATCGTCTCCTCGGGGGAGCGGCCAACCGGCTTTTCGCACAGAATGTGTTTTTTGGCTGCCGCGGTGGCCCGAACCATTTCGAGATGCATGGCATTGGGTGCCGTGATGTTCACGGCCTCCACATCGGGATGCGCAATCACCGCGCGCCAATCGGTGGTAGTGTCCGCGAATCCGAAGCGGTCCCGAGCCTCTTGGGCCCGGGCCTCGACGGTATCCGAACAGATCACTAGCCGAGGCACAATGCCGTCGTCATGGAACCGATCGCGAAGCTGGTTATAGGCGCGACTGTGCACCTGTCCCATCCAGCCCATGCCGATCACGCCTACCCCGATCATGCGCGTCACGAATCATACTCCTCCGCATACGGGTCAACCCACTCGGTCATTGTAAGGCTTTCGCGCATCCGTCCGCGTTGTGCCGGATCTACATGCCGCGTTGGGCGTTGTCGAACCCGCCGGGCTCCGGTATGCTACGTTGCCTATGCAGTAGTCTTTGGGAGGTATACCGATGTTCCGTAGCCTCAACGGTCCTGCTCTTGGCCTTTCACTGCCGATCGATCGCCTGCTAGCTCTTGCGTCAGCCCATGGCTTCGAGGGCCTGGACGTGGATATCTCCGAACTGGTCGGGTTGGCCGATCACACGTCGGTCCAGGCCCTGCACGATCGCTTCAGCGCCGGCGGCGTCCGCCCGGGCGCCTGGGGCGTGCCGGTTGACCATCAGGGCGACGAGAACACCTACCAGGCGGCGCTGCGGGCCCTTCCCCGCGCCGCCGCTCTCGCCCAGTCGTTGGGCACTCCCTGGTGCGCGACGGTCATCCGCCCTTTTTCCGCCGAGCGGGACTATGACGCCAATATGGAGTTCCACGTCGCGCGCCTCCGCCCCGTGGCCCGGATCCTGGCCGATCATGGGTGCCGCCTCGGTCTTGAGTTCATCGGCCCCAAGACCTTGCGGGAAGGCCATCCGTACACGTTCATCTCTACCATTGGCGGGGCACTGGATCTGGGGGCCCAGTTAGGAACCGACAATGTCGGCCTGCTGCTCGACGCCTACCACTGGTACACCTCCCATGCAACCCTGGCCGACATTCAAAGGCTGACCGCCGCCGACATTGTCTACGTGCACGTAAACGACGCCGTGGCGGGCCGATCGATCGACGAGCAGATGGATCTGGAGCGCGATCTCCCCGGCGCGACGGGCCTGATCGATAGTGCCGGTTTCCTCCGGGCGGTCGCGGACACCGGTTTCGACGGTCCAGTCGCGGTCGAGCCGTTCAGTGAGGCCGTGCTGGCCATGGAGCCGGACGAGAGGGCGCGGGCGGCGGGCGCGAGCCTGGCCCGGGTCTGGGCCGCCGCCGGCCTACCCTGAGGTGGCCGGCGGACGTCCGTTGTGACGTATGCGTGGTATGCGAAAACCTTCGCGTCAGGCTACCTGGCGCTCATAGTCGCGGATGATCCGCTCAAACCTTACCAGATTGTGGTGATGGCCGACAGTCGAATCTTGCTATCCTTGCTCACGAGCGGTACGCCCATGCAGAGGGCGGTAGCCGCGATGATCCGATCCGGCATATCGGGGATGGCAGCGGGGTCGACTCGAAGCAGCGCCCGCGATACCCGGAGGTCGGGAGGGATTTCGGTAAACATGCCACCGGGCTCCTGCAACACGGCTGCTAGGCGGCTGAAGCTCTCAATGGCTATTCTCCCCTTTTCGATGAGGTAGACCATCTCGATCAAGGTGATGGAGGAGATGCCAATCTGGTCGCCAGTTGCCGCGGCAAGGTCGAGGAATTCCTTGGCGGTCTGGGAGAGGCGTGGGGCGGCATACAGGTACCAAATGACGGTGTGGGTATCCGCCACGCCGGCGAGCATCAGGTAAGGTCCCGCCGAGGGAAGTCATCCCACATGTCGCGGCGCACGTCATCAATATCGGCATCCGAGGGGACCGATCCGAGATCGGCGCAGGCTCCGTACAGTGAGTGAACGTGCCGCAGGGAAGAGCCCGCACTCTGATCATCTTCGGGCGCCGCCAGCCATTCCGCCAGCCGTGCTCGCTCCGCGCGCGACAATTGGGTGGCCAACTGCTTCAGTTGATCCAGCACTGCCTGACTCATGCCACACCAGATCTTCCGCTAGCTCCCACCAAGGAAGGCACATTCCTTGGGTCACGCGGCTTTGCCTTTCCGCGTGGCTGCCCGCGCCTCTAGTATGCCGCACATCGCGATGTCTTGGCCAGTGTGCTAGACGGAGTGGCGTTTGTGGGTCATCAGGATAATCGACATGTCTCCCCGCCGTAGTTCCTGGACCAAGTTCAGGACCAACTTTCCTTCCCGGACTCCAACGCGGCTCGTCCATGATCAGGATCTTGGGCGAGGAGTAGATCGAGCGGGTGCTGGCCGCCGCCGGCCTACCCTGAGGAAGCCGGCACCACGTTAGATCGTGGTGCCGGCGATCGCCTCCGACACGGCGGAACGGCCCAGGCCCGACTTGACGATACGGATGAGTTCCTCCTCGGTGGTGTCGGCCGTGGACCGGTCGAGCACGATCTCTCCCGAGTGCAGGAAGTTAATGCGGTCGCAGACCTCGAAAATCTGATTATAGTTATGGACGATCAGGATAATTGATGTCTCACGCTGCCGGCGCAACTGTTGGATCAGATCGAGGACCAGCCCGCCCTCGCGCACCCCAAGCGCGGCAAGCGGCTCGTCCATGATCAGCAGCTTGGGCGAGGTTTGCATGGAGCGCGCCACGGCGATCGACTGGCGTTGGCCGCCCGACAGTTGGCGGACCAAGCTGGAGATGGATGGCAGGTTGATGCCAAGGCGAGCGAGGTGCTCTCGCGTCTCCCGCTTCATGGTGCGATTGTCGGTCAGCGGGATAATGCCTGCCAGACGAACGATCTTCTCGCGCCCGAGAAACATGTTCTGGAAGACAGACAAATCGTTGACCAATGCCAGATCCTGGTAGACGGTCTCGATACCGTGGTGGCGGGCCTCGAGTGGCGACCGGAGATGTAAGGGTCGCCCTTCCCACTCGATCGTGCCGCTGTCCGGCGGATGGAAACCGCAAAGGATCTTGATAAACGTGGACTTGCCGGCGCCATTGTCGCCGACCAGCGCCAATACCTCGCCCTTACGAACCTCAATGCTGACGTCCTTCAGGGCAGTCACCGCGCCGAAGCTCTTCCTGATATGCTCCGCGCGCAGCAGAATCGGCGCGTCGCGCAAGGCAGGTCTGTTCAAATCTTCCGGCACGCTCGACACCCTCAGGATCTCCTCTGGTTGCGCAGCTTGTTGACCAGGATGTTGAGCAGAATCGCCGCCACGATCGCGATGCCCAAGATGATATTCGACTCCGTCGCCTGAGCGCCTATCAGTGGAAGGCCGGCGAGAAGGGCGGCAATGACATAGGCGCCGATCATGGCGCCAACCACGGTGCCGGAGCCGCCAAACAACGAGGTGCCGCCAATCACTGCCGCGGCGATGCCGTAGAGCGTGAGGGTATTATCACCGGCGGATGGATCGGTGGATCCGCTGATAATAGACCCACTAATGCCGTTAAAGCCGGCGAGAAAGCCCATGATCATAAAATTGGCGATCTTGACGCGGTTCGTGCGAATGCCGATCTCCCGCGCCGCCAACAGATTACTGCCGACCGAGATGGTGTAGGTGCCGAAGCGCGTGCGCTTCAACACGATGGTCAGGATGACCACGAACAGACAAAGCCAGATAAAGGCCGCGTACTCTGAAGGACCGCCAATCGGCTGCTGTTGGCCACGACCCAGGAAGGTGTTGAACGGCTCCGCCAATGGCGTGATTACGGGCTCGCTGTGGGACACGGACAGGGTGACGCCATCCAGGAAAAACAGCATGCCCAGGGTCGCGATCAAGGACGGCACGCCGAACAGCACCGTGATCATGCCATTGACCATGCCGATTAGCGCGGCGCAGACGAGCGCCAGGACAATGGCGAGGCCGTATGGCAGATTGGCCCCTGTCGTGAGGTAGTAGACGATGAAAGGGGTGGTCGAATAGACCTTGGCAGCGGAAAGATCGATCTCGCCGGTAATCATCAGCATGGCCTCGCCGATGGCGACGAGGCCATACAGCGCGGTGCTTGACGCCAGTACCGACTGCAATCCGTTGAAGTAGTTCTGGTTCAGTACCTCAAAGATCAGGGAAACGACGATCGCCACCACGGCGATGCTCACCTCGGGGAGGCGCAGTAAAATGCCGCCGAGCCCGCCGATCACCCCCGACGCGGAGCGGGGCAACCCCGCTGTCGCTGTTCCTTCGTTCGTGACCACCTTTGTCCCTCATAAAGGTAATGCGCGAATTATGACCGAGGCGGGGCAGCGGGTGCAAGACCCGGCCCCGCCTCGGAAAAGACGCTACAACGTGCGCCGCGGACTAGATTGTGTAGACCGAGGTTGAGGAACCCTGGAATACGTTCGGCTTCAGGTACTGGCCAACGCTCGCCTTGGTCACGAACTTGATCCCGGTGTTCATGCTCTCGGCGCCGACCAATCCACCGGAGATAATGTTGAGGTAGAGCTGGATCACGGGATAGAAACCCTGCAGGTAGGGCTGCTGATCGATCGTGAAGTCGCACAGGCCGTTATTGACGGCAGTGACGAGTTCCGGCGGCAGGTCGTAGCCACCGCACTTCACGCCCTTGGCACGCAGGCCATGCTTCTGGATGGTTGCGACGATGCCCTGGGTGGTCCCCTGATCAACGGCGAAC
>DATBTL010000475.1:0-7312 GCA_036559345.1 Chloroflexota bacterium
GGAGATCGGCCAGATTCTCCTTGAAGGTTATGGTTTGCCTGACTCGGTAGGGTACGACAAAGACAAACGGGGCCCAATGGCCAAGACTGCCCGCGGACGCGCGCTGGGTGTTGAGATGGGCTAAGGAGCCGTTGCCGGACAGTGAGGGGACACCATTAATGCCGCACGCCAGTACCGGACCCGCCGCGTACACGGCCGCCGACACCGCCAACGCGGCCACGCCAACCCGAATCCTCATGTCTCTTGCCCTTCCTCACCGGTACCGCGAGCTCGGTCGTGGGTGCCACGCCCCCCATGCCGCCGCCTCTGTTCGCGTCGCTCTCTTATCATACCCCCGGTGATCCCAATTGGGCCATGGTGCCGGAACGCGGCGGCAATACAGGGATTTTGGATTTTGGAGGCGATCTGGACAGGCGGCTATACTTAAAGGCAATGAAACCCGACGCGCGCATTTCGCATGTTCCCGCGGGCCATGCCGGCCCGATGCGTCTTTCCCTGCCGCGCGTGAGTGGATTGCATGATACGAGGGCTGGGATCCTCGGTCTGGCGTTGTTGCTGTTGCTTTCCACGCTTGGCGCCGTGACGGTCCACATCGTGGAATATCATCTTGGCCTGGGAAGCTCCGGCGATTGGCGCCTGAGCGCACTGGCCATGCTGGCCCAATGTCCCCTGTCAGGCGGACTGCTGATTGTCATCCTCTGCACCCTTGGTGTCACGTTCGCTGTACTGTGGCGGGTGCGCTCGTTGACGAATCGGCATCGCCAATTGACAGCCGAGGCCACGCGGGCGGGGCTGGTTCCCGCGCACCCTCACGTGGCGCTGCCGCGTGATCCGGCGCGCTTCCTTACGCTTCTGGCCCCGGTCCTGCTCGGGCAATTCGGCGCCTATACGCTGGCAGACCACCTGTGGCCAATGGGCTCGCTGATGCGGATGGATGGCGCCCTGATGACCATGCCGGCCAACGGCGCCGTGCCCCTGCTCCCATTGCAGTTGGCCGTGGCCATTCTGTTGACGGCCCTGGTCTGGCGTCTGGAACGGCGCCTTACCGTGCTCCAGGTGGTTATCGCGACTATTCGCCGCCTCCTCACGCTTTTCCTCAACTCAAGGGTTTGCGTTCCCATTACCCCCGGTCCGGCGGCGCGCCCGCTCAGCGCGTGGGTCGCGCCGGGACTCCTCTCCAGACCCCCGCCCTTTCTGATCCTTACGCGCGGCTGATCGCGTTCGCGGACCCATGCCGCCCGCGATTGGCCCGACGGCGGGCGCCGAACAGTATGGTGAGCGCGCGAACAACCGAGTGGCCGCTGGACTACCGCACGCGCCCACCTCACGGGCGGCCCGCGAACGGTTCGACCTCGATCAACGGCCAGAGCTTCCGTTTCAACGCACAGTGAAAGGTACTATTTCCCATGCGTAGCCGCATGATCCGTCTCACCGCCCTCTTCGCGCTCGTCCTGGGCGCCTCAACCGTGTTCCCTCGGGGCGCCGAAGCCCATGCCTCCCTGGTAAAATGCGCCGGCCTGGCTCGAAACGCAAAGGTAGCCTCGGTTCCGCGGACGCTGACCTGCACCTTCGCGGAAGGGGTGAATCCGAAGGGCAGTTTCATCCGGATCGTCGAGGCCACCGGCGACGGCGCGGAGGTCGATCGGGAGAACAGCGCCGTGTCCTTTTCCAACGCGCATCAGATGACCGTGGGCGTGCCCAAACTGGCGCGGGGATCGTATTATCTGATGTGGTTCACGATCTCGGCGGACGACGGGCACAAGGCGGGGGGCGTCCTCCCCTTTACGATCAAGTAAGGAGCAAATCGGCATGATGGCCCGCGCGCGTCCCTGCCTGTGGGGGGTGGCAGTCCTGTTGGCGCTGTGGCTGTTCCCCGGCCGCGCGCTGGCTCATGCCCATCTGGTCCAGGCTGATCTGGCGCCCGACAGTCACCTTTTGGTGCCGTCGGGAACCTACCACTTCTGGTTCGACGAGGGGCTCAATCCGGCCCTCTCGCGCATCACGATCAGCAATGCTCAGGGCCATCAAGTCAATACGGACACGGGAACCCTCAATCCAAGCAACAGCGAGGAATTGGATGTAAGGCTCCCCGCGCTGCCGTCCGGGCAATACAGTGTTTTCTGGACCAGCGATTCGTCCCAGGACGGCCATATCCTGCATGGCTTCTATCTGTTCACCGCCGGTGGGCCGGGAGCCAGGCCGATCAGTGCCAGTCCCTCCGCGTTCGTCTCGGTCAGCCAACCGGGCCTTGACTCCACATCGCTGGCTGCCGCCCTGGCCCACTGGCTGGTGCTGCTCGCCTCCACGATCTGGACTGGAGCCCTGGCCTTCGAGGCGCTGGTTCTGGCGCCCGCGCGCAAATCGGCCGGAGCCAGGCGCCGAACCCTGGCCCACGACGCATCCTCATCCAGCACGGTGGTAATCGTGGCCGGGCTCATTGCCACCTTGATCACCTCCGTGCTGGAATTGGCGGCCCAGGCGTACGCGGCCGGCGGCTGGAGCGGCATCATCTCCGGCTCCGTCCTCCAGGACATCCTCAACTCGCACTATGGTCAGTTCTGGATTGCGCGGGTCGCCTGCGCGGTCGTGGCCCTGGGCGTGGTGGCTTTCCTGGCCCGGCAGGTTCGCGGCCCCGATAGACCTATCCGGCGGGCGCTCTTCCCCATGCTTCCGGTCGCTCGACCAGCCGGTTTCCAACTCCTTGGCGTCCTTGGACTCGGCTATATGCTCGCCCTGGCCTATTCCGGTCACGCGGCGGCGGTCTCGCGGCTTCTGGCCACTTCCGTGCTGCTGGACTGGCTGCATCTGTTGGCCAACGCAGTCTGGGTCGGCGGCATGGCGGCTATCGCGTTGGCGCTTATTCCCGCCCTGCGCCGCCAAGCGGGCAAGGATACACGCGCCAACGCGGCGGCCCGAGATGAGTTTCTCTTGTTACTCGCGCGCTTCTCCCCCGCCGCGTTCCTCGCCCTGGCGACCGCCGGGTTCACCGGCATGTTTAACGCTCAGGTTCATCTTTCCAGCCTTGATGAGCTCACCAATACGGCGTATGGGCGCTTCCTCCTCATCAAGCTGGCCCTGATCGCCGAGATTATTGTCCTCAGCGCCTCGCATGTGTTCGGAACCCGTCCGCGGCTGCGGGCCCTTGGGACCGGCCAACTCCTGAGCCCCGAAGCGGAGGGCATGTTCGTGTCTCTGATCCTGCGCCTGCGCGTCGAGCCGCTTCTCGGGGCGCTGATTCTTCTCTGTGTCGCCTTGATGGGGCAGGTAGCGCCGGCGGTAAGCGTGTTCACGACGCCGGTCGCCAGCGCCGGAGCCGGCGCCACCGCCGTCCCAACCACGGTGCCAGTGCTGACCACCCCGGCCTCGATCCAGAGTGAGGTGAAGAAAGGGGCGCTGGATGTCATTTTGACCATTACCCCCCCGGCGGTAGGGAAGGCGACGTTTTTTACCACGTTCCGTGAACATGGGGCCGCTGTCACGGACGCGCAGGTGCGGGTTCGCCTGTCCATGCCGTCCAATTCCTCGCTTGGCAATGTGTTCGTGGAAACCACCCCGACCGGGGGCGGCTATCGTGGCCAGGGCGATCTGGTCCTTACTGGTCACTGGCGGGCCGATGTCTTGGTGCGCACCCATAGCGACCCCCTCGAATTCCGCGACGTGCCGTTCGACTTCGTGGTCGGCCCCGGCGCCACGTTCCTGAACGCCGCGCCCATCAACACTTCGTACGGGCCAGCGACCGTGACCCTTACCCAGCCGAAATCCGCTCCGGCCAGCCTCTCGGTGCGCCTGCGCTCCGGGCTCCAGGTGCGCTTCGAGGTGGAAATGTTGGGGATGCCGGGGATGGGGAGCGATGACTATCCGGCGAGCCCTACCGCCAATGGCGCCTACCGGGGCACGATCGTCTTTCCCATGGCCGGGGTGACCCGCGTGGCGATCCAGGTTCAGGCTGGAGGGGTATGGCGAGTGGTCCGCGTGCTGCTCTATGACGTGGATGGGGCGGGGGTGGCCCATCCGCTTACCAGCGATGCCGCGGCCACCCCGACCCCCACCGGCTCGGCTGCTCCCGCCTCGCTCAACGTGCCCTTCGCGCTGCGCCTCCCCTATACCGCGCTGGTCACCAGGATGAAAGACAACACGGTGGCCAGGTTGAACGGCCAGGCGGTGAGCACGGGGAAGATGCCCCACGGCGTGGATTTCGTGGACGGGACCAATCTGGCCTATGTGACTGACTTTCTGCAGGGCGACGTCGTGGTGCTTGACCGGCGCACGCTCCAGGTGCTGCACCGGATTCCGGTGGGACTGGAGCCGGCTCACATCGTCTTCACCCCCGACCACGGGCTGGCCTTCGTGACCAACTTTCTCACCAATGATGTCTCGGTGATTGATATGCGCTCCTTCAAGGTGGTGGGCGACATTCAGGTGGGGCTGCGCCCGCACGGCATGGATATCTCGCCGGATGGGCGCTGGATCTACGTCGCCTGCGAGGGCGAGGGCGCGGTGTACGTCATTGATACCCACACCCTCAAGGTGAAAACGGAAGCACCCGCCGGGTTAGAGCCGCTGGGGGTGACGGTGAACCCGATCAACGGCGAGATCTACGTCACCGATGCCCGCGGCAACCAGGTGTATATTCTCAGGCCCGGCAGCCTGACCCAGCGGGCGGCCATTCGGGTAGGCAACGGGCCGGCCCTGATGGCGATCACCGGCAACGGCTCACACCTCTACGTGGCCAATCAGTTGGGGAACAGCGTCTCGGTCATCGAGACCAAATCGGCACGGGTCGTGGCCACCATCCCGGTAGGGAATGGTCCCCACGGACCGGACATTACCCCGGACGGCAAGTACATCTTTGTCCCGGCGATCAACGCAGGCACGATCACGATTATTCGCGCGGCGGATAACCGGGTGGTCTCGGTGGTGCCGATTGGACAGGGACCGAACGAGGTAGCGATATGGCACTGAGGCGAGACTGATCGTAGCGTCTCGTGCCGGTCGCGCCGCTCCGTGGGGCACGCCGGCTGAGTCGGAGCAATAAAATCAGCACCGCGCCGATCAGTACCCCATCGAGCGGCCAGGTGATGCCTGAGAGCGCGATCACGGTTTGCAGCAGGTTGTATTCCAGGTTGGCCCCGAGCAACTGGCCGGCGGGGACGACGCGGACCAACGCGCCGTCGAACACGAACCAGCGGCGTCCGCGTGGGTCGTAGCCATAGACTTGCAGATGGTATTGTCCCGGACGGACATACTGATGTGCCACCAAGGGCCCAATAGCCACGGCGCCATCGCCGAATGCCCAACGAAACGGGACCGCCCGTACCGCGGCCGGCAAGGTGCGGGCGAGGTCGGCCGGCTCCTCTTCCAGCCGCACCGTCGTACGCGGCGCGACCGCCTGAGCGAGAACGAAGGGTGCCCAGGGGCCGGCACTGGTCGGCGGATCGGTGACGAGCATGGCCGGGACGCCGTTCGCGGTGAGCGAGGCGACGTTGTCGATCGCGCACGCCCACGTGGTGATGGGATGCGCAACCGCAAGGAGCGAGGTCAGGATGCAGGATATAAAGAAGGTAGGTCTCAGGCGCATGCTACCGATCCCTCCGTGTAGGGGCCCCGCGATCCAGTTTAGCAGGGGCAGGTTTAGCCCATCCGGTGGAGGCTATTCAGTCGCGCACCTTCCGGGTGATGAATATTAACCCACGGCGGGTTACGCTGCATTGGTAGCCTGCGGGGCGCTGGCGGTGAGGGATCGAACGGACAGGGGAGATCATGAGCAGCGCGGCGGCACGGGGCACATCGGCTGTCCCTCGCGATACGGGAGGCTTGGGACCAGTTATATTCACCGGCGTTCTTCTGGGAATCGGCATCGTCGGCTTCATCGACGAGTCCATCTTCCATCAACTCCTCCAGTGGCACAACTTCTATTGGGCCACCGATCAGCGCGGCCGCATCCTCTCCGATGGTCTGTTCCACGTAGGCAGCACCCTGCTGCTGCTCTGGGGCGCGCTACGCCTGTGGCGCGACCGGGCGAGTTGGACGGCGGCGCACTCACGCGCGATCGTGGCCGGCATTCTGATTGGTGCGGGGGGCTTCAACACCTACGACGGCGTGGTACAGCACGTCATCCTGCACTTTCATCTGGTCAACGAGCATGTCTGCAAGGTCGCCAACGACCCCAATAACTCGATTATGAACTGCCAGGCCGACATCCCATACGAGGTAGTCTGGATCCTGGTTGGGGCAATCATCCTGGGTTCGGGCGTGGTGTTGGCGAGACGCGCCCCGCACGAAGGTGCCGTGACGCCACGCGGCCGCGGCGCGTGATGCTGGGGCAGAGTGACGGGAAGCCGACCCAGACCATTGACGATCCGGCGCTGGAAATCTGAAGCCTGGTAAGGATGAGTTTCAAAGCCAACGCTTCGCCTGGCTATGAGTGTTATGACGCCAGTTCAACCAACGCTGGCGGCCGGCGGGACCGAGTCGTCCCGCATGGCGGGGTCGGGCGCGAGCGGATCGACCGCTACCCCTCGCGCAGCACGTAGCCGACCCCGCGAACCGTCTGGATGAGCCGCGGCTCACCGCCGGCCTCGGTCTTGGCCCGCAGGTAGCCGATATAGACGTCGAGCACGTTGTCCTCGCCGCCGAAGTCGTAGCCCCACACCGCCTCGAGGATACTCTCGCGGGGCAGCACCTGGCGCGGGTGGGCCAGGATATGGGCGAGCAAATCGAATTCCTTGGGACTCAAACTGAAGTCACGCTCGCCGCGGCGGGTCTCGCGAGTCGTGGGATCGAGCGGAAGATCCGCGTAGCGGAGCAGCTTCGGGCCATCCGCCAGCGCCCGCCGCAGCATGGAGCGGACCCGCGCCAGCAGCTCGGCGGGCGCGAAGGGCTTGACCAGATAATCGTCGGCCCCGCCATCCAACCCCTCCACGCGGTCCTCAATGGCGTCCCGCGCCGTGAGCATCAAGATTTTCACGTCATCCGCCGCGCGCAACCGCCGGGCCACCTCAAGGCCATTGAGCCGCGGCATCATCCAGTCGAGCACCACCAGATCGGGCCGGTGAGCCTGCGCCTTGTCCAGGGCTTCCTGCCCATCCGCCGCCGTCAAGACCGTGTAGCCTTCATAGGTCAGGGTCCGCCGCAACATCTCGGTGATCTTCTGGTCATCGTCCGCGACGAGGATCGTCGGCATGGCGCTCCCCCTTCCCTGGCTGCATTCACCTCAGTGTACGCGGCCCGGATACGTGTCGTATAGGTGCCTCTCGCCAACGGGGTGCTCCGCGGATGTGTGGGCGGAGTCGCCTTTTTGGGGGCGCGGGTC
>DATBTL010000476.1:0-3608 GCA_036559345.1 Chloroflexota bacterium
TGGGCGGCGGATGGCAGCGTCGCGGACGTATAGCACTGGAGGGTACGGCCTCGCGCGGTCCGTGCCACGCACTCCTGGCCCAGGTGGTAGCCGTGGATATGCCTAACGTCCGATCGTGATCGTGGCCTGATCGAACAGATCCCAGCGGCGGCTTTCGGGATTGTAGGCATAGATGCCAATTTTCCAGTGGCCGGGATGGGTATAGGCGTGCCGAACAGTCCAGCCCTGGGAAAAGGTACCGTCACCGAAGGTCCAGCCCCATGGTTGCAAGAGGGCGGACGGCATCAGAGTACGGGCAACTTCCTTCCGATTCTCGGTCATGGTCACCGGTTGTCCAGTCCGATAGACGCCGGGCACCACGAAGAAGGCCCAGATCGCCAGTTCAGCCTGGGTCCGGGCGACCTGCTTGTTCAGGACCACCAGGCGCCCATTCGTGGAGAGGGAAGGGCGTTGGTCCAGGGCGCAGGCACGCGCGAACATGGTCCCAGCCACGGCTGCCTGAGCGGCCAGCAATGCTGCCAGGAAAGGCACCAGCACACGCCACATTGACCCTCCTGCCCGTGGCTCCGGCCGCCTGCCCTAAGGTTGAGCCGGACGGCATGCCACACCGGCAGTATAGTGACGGGCGCCCCACCCGCCCAAGCCGAATTACCGTGACGCGGTGGGTGAGTTCCGTGTGACCACCTCCGGCGCGCAGCCTTTACCGTCCGCTTATCTCGACCAGCGATTTTCCGGCGCGCACAAGGTCGAGCGCACTGGCTAGCGTTGCCGCCAGGATCTCCCGCAATCGCTGGCGGCAATTGCGCGTCTACCCAGATCGTCACGCGACCAAAACAGGATGATCCAGCTTCCGGGCGGCATAGAGTAGACTCGCCTTGAGATCGTCCACTTCGAGATCGGGCCACTCCCGCAGGATCTGTTCGGTCGTCAGCCCAGCCGCGAGGAGATCCAGCACATCAGTCACGCGGATCCGCATCCCCCGAATGCACGGACGGCCGCCGCATTGCTTCGGATTGATCGTAATTCTCTCCAGAATATCCGCCATCATCGTGCCCCTTCGGATGTCCATGCTCGTTCCCTACAGTGTACACGGAGGTGGGAAGCGGGGTCGCATCGAACCAGGCGGCCCTGGAGACCCACGCCCCTGGATCGTGACCGCGCGCCAGCGTCATCTCTACATAATCCCTGCCCGTCCGACCGGGCCGCGAATTATAAGAACTTTGCCTACGGGATCGCCAGGCTGGTCAGGAGAAACGAGAGGGGCGATCCCGCGTGTACATAGCCACTCAACTGATGGCCGACGAATCCCGGCGCGGTGGGACTAAAGAATTGCGGATCGGTGAACTTCTGTAAGCCGGCATAGAGAAAGGTACCGCCCAGGAAAAGGCGGGCCGGCAAGATGGCGAGGGCGGGAATCTGGCCCGGAGGCCGATGAACGTTCAGGATACGGTCGAGCTGGGGAATGGCCGCGACGCGGCCGACAAGGGGAGATCGGGCAAGCCGGTCAAGCATTATGCTGGGTGGTCCTTTCAACGGGGCCTTTCGCCTTCAGCATAGCCCGGCGGCGTGATCATTTGATGATCATGACGTGATGGTATGTTTAGACCTTGGGGCATTGAGTACACGAGGGCGGTGACTATGCATCTGCTGATCGTGGAGGATGATCGGGCGCTGGCCGACATGTTGCGGCGGAAGCTGGTGGGCCGGAACCACCGCGTGGAAGTGGTCCATGATGGCATGGCGGCTCTCGAACCCGCGGCAAGCGGTGCCTATGACGCGGTGATTCTCGACCTCATGCTCCCCGGCCTGGACGGCATCTCCGTGGCTCGCCAACTCCGTGCCGACGGGGTGGGAATCCCCGTGATCATGCTCACCGCGCGCGACGCGGTTCAGGATCGAGTGACCGGTTTCGGGGCCGGAGCTGACGATTATCTGATTAAGCCCTTTGCCTTCGAGGAGTTGGAGGCGCGGCTACAGGCGGTGACGCGCCGGGGCGCCCTGGCCCCGGAGTCCGACGTGCTGACGGTCGGAGACCTGATCCTGGATCGTCGCTCGCGGGAGGTGACTCGCGCCGGCCGGCCTATTCCCCTGGCCCCACGCGATTTCGCGCTCCTCGAATATCTGATGCGTCATCCTGGTCAGGCGCTGAGCCGGACCGTCATCCTGGAGCGGGTGTGGGACTATGGCTTCGAGTCGTTCGCCAATGTTGTCGATGCCACGATCCGGCGCCTAAGGAAAGCCATTGACGAAGGATACGAGCAGCCGCTTATCCATACCGTGCGTGGCCTTGGCTACAAAATCAAGGCATAGCGCGGGCGGCGAGCCATGAAGCGCCTCTGGCCGCCAAGGGCCCGTGGAGCCGAGGACGCGGCCGCCGTGCCGCTGCGCCGGATCAGACGCCAACTGGCCGCGTTGGTGGTGGGGCTGATCTGCGTTCTGGTGGCCGCGCTCCTGGCGGTCGTTTACTTCAGGACTCAGGCGACCAGCCTGGACTCGCTCCGTTCAACCTTGCGGCAGCGCGCCCAGAGCGAGGTCTACCATCTGACCTCCCTGGATTACCCCAGCATGGCGAATCATTCCCCTTTGCCCGATCAAGCTCTTCACGAATCCATCCGCGAGGAACAGGCGCGCGGCGATCTTTTTATCATCTTCATTGATGATCGTCTCAGAGTGCTTGGCGGGGGATCTGGTCCATTTGCCGGCTCGCTGGCCGACCGGGCCGCCGCCGCCGAAGCCATGCGTCGCCGCGTGCTCGTCTATTCCACCAGGGAAACCTCCGGAGACCAGCGGTACCTTATTTGCAGCGTGCCGGCGATCTCGCATGGCCGCGTGGTGGGAGTGGTGCAGACCGGCGCCTCCGAACGTTCCTACGAACAAAATCTGCACGCCCTGGTGGAATCGATGCTGTTGGTCAGCGTGTTCGGTCTGGCCGCCTCGGTGGGCATCACCTGGCTGGTGGTCCGGCTGGCGCTCGCCCCCATTCGCTCCTCGCTGGCCCACCAGCGGGACTTCGTGGCCGACGCCGCCCACGAACTACGCGCTCCCCTGGCCATCCTCCGTACAGCGACGGAGTTGTGGCTCGAACCGGCGAGCCTGGAGGATCAGCAGGAGGCGGTGGAACAGGTGCTCTCCCAGGGCGCGCATCTAGCTCGCTTGGTAGATGATCTCTCACTCCTGGCCCGGGCCGACAGCGGCGCGGTGGCCATCGCTCACGAGCGCCTGGATCTCTCGGCCCTGATTCGGGAGACGGTAAGCGGGGTGGAACTGGTGGCGGAGGAGGGCGGGGTACGTCTGGAGATTCGAACGGAGGATCTCTGGATTCGCGGCGATCCGGGGCGCTTGAGGCAACTCCTGTTGATTCTGTTGGATAACGCCTTGAAGCACGCCCCGCGAAGCGAGACGGTCACCGTGATGGCGCGGCGCCAGGGTGGCCACGCCGTGGTATCGGTGCGCGACCAGGGGCCGGGGATCGATCAGCGGGACTTGCCGAGGCTCTTCGACCGTTTTTACCGCGCCGACCGCGCTCGCGCCGGCGAAGGGGTGGGTCTCGGTCTGGCGATCGCCCGTTGGATCGCGGTGGCCCATGGGGGACAGATCCGGGCCGCCAA
>DATBTL010000477.1:0-8945 GCA_036559345.1 Chloroflexota bacterium
GCCTGCCGATCTTCGGGAATCGACGCACGAGATCAACCGCGGCTTCAAAACGAGTGGAGAGATCGTGAGCCGCATCCGGGTCAGTATCGTAGAGATCGGCGAGGATATGCTGAATAGTTGCCGTGGCGGTTTGCGTGTAGGCTACTCGCACTGAGGCAGACCATAATCCACCCAGAGCTCTCGCTCGTTCTTGGCACGCAACGCGGCACGATTGGGCCCACCGTACTGGGCGAAAAGAGCTTCCATGCTCTCGTCAGACGCAAAATCTTTGTGCTCCGCCTCGGCAAGACCTCGCAAGGTACGTGCCTGATCCGCCAATTCTCGATCCAGATAGTCGAGTAATGCATCGGCGATCAATTCGTTTCGGCTGTGCCCAGTCGTTCTCGCCAGTTCTTCATATCCGGCGGCGATATCTGGATCGAGGGTGATAATTCTACTGGGATCCATCTTTGGCTCCAATCGTCCGCGCCCGCCTGATGCGCCAGAGACTCGTGGGCAAATATACCACATGGACATGCTACCATGGCCGAGAATGGAGGCGGACGCGCATGGAAGCGCCGGTGGCGGCGATTTTGGCGGGCGGAGCCAGTTCGCGCATGGGGCGCGACAAGGCGCTCCTCACCCTGGCGGATGGGCGCGTGGCCTGCGCGGCGGTCGTGGAGGCGGCGCGGGCGGCAGCGTCTCGGGTGGTGCTGCTGGTAGATACCGAGCAGCATGCCGATCGCCTACTGCGCATGCTCACCCCGCCCCTGCCCGAGGTGCTGCTGGACCGCGATCCGGGCTCCGGACCGCTGGCCTCGCTGGCGGGCGCTCTGGCCGCGGCGGAAGAGCAGGCGTTAGTGTTGCTGGCGGTGGATATGCCGCTAGTCCGGCCAGCCGTATTGCGGGCACTGTATGCCCGGTGGCGCGAGGTGACGCATGGGAGCTTGGACCCGGCGGATGGGGGGCCAATCGGGGGCATCGTGGCGCCGGTGATTGGCGGGCTGACGCAGCCGATGCCCGCCTGCTACGACACGCGGCTTGCCGGGGCGGCGACCCGCTTGCTGGGGGCGGGGCGCCGGGATCTGCGGGCGTTGCTTGGCGCCTCGGAGGCGCGGGTGTTCCCGCTGAGCGAGGCGGAATTGGCCGCGCTCGATCCAGACCTGGGCTCGTTCGCGGGAGCGAACACCCCGGAGGAGTGGCGGGCGATCAGCGACCTACACGTCCGACTGGACCAAAAAGTCGGCAAATAACAACTCACTCGCCCCCGCGCGAGGCAACCAGTTGAGGGACTGTGCCACCATGGGCGACCAATACGGCTCGGTGAAGGCATAGATGAACTCGTGATCGAGATCCTCCGATTCGAGGACGCCCCGGCGTGGATTCTCCAGAGCCCAGGCCATCCCCGCCACCAGACTCGACACCACTTGCAGGCTGGTGGCATTATTGTGCCTGGCCATCTTTCGCGCCTTGCCGATCGAGAGATTCGACCCGAGCCAATACGCGGAGTACTTTCCGCTGATCAGGAACACTCCCAGCTCGTCGATCCCGCTCCGGATCTCGTCCTTCAGGATGCGGGAGGAGGTGATCCTGGCTGGGTTCAGGTCGCGCAGGAGGCTCAGGGATTCCACCGCTTCATCGCAGGGATGGTAGGCGTAGTAGGAAGTCGGCCGGTAGATGATCCGCCCATTCTCGCGATAGGTCAGATAATCGGCGAGGGAGATCGCCTCGTTATGGGTAATGAGATAGCCCTCGAAGTCGAGGTAGTTAGGACTCCAGGATTTCACTTTCAGGGTAAAGCTCGGATGATTGATGCTGATCGCGGCCTGGCAGCCATAGGCGTGCTCATGGCCAGCTTGGGGCAATTCGGTTTCATGGGTTCCCCAGCCTAGCTCGGCCGGCTGCAGGCATTCGGTCACGAAGCCATCCACGGACCAGGTGTTGACGAACTCACCGATCGATCGATCGATGGTGCCGAACTGGGTGTCGCGCTCGGAAATCTGGATCACCCGCACGTCAAGATCCCTGGCCAGTCTGGCCCAGTCGTTCCTGTCTTTCAGCCCCTGATAGGCGACCCCGTGGGCGGTGGCCATATCGATCAAGGCGCGTTTGACCAGAATGGAGACGAAGCCAGGGTTGGCGCCGTGCGCCACGATTGCCGTGGCTTTCCCCGCCGTGCTCGGGCGAAGCTCGAGGATTTGCTCGCGAAGAAGGTAGTTGCTGGTCTCTATCCCGCCCTGGGAGTGGGCGTATTCCCAGGGATCGATGCAGGAGTCGATATAGAAGGAGCCGTTCGCCTGGGCAAGTTGAATCAGATCCCGGCTGGAGATCGAGGTCGCCAGGTTCACGAGGAAATCACCTGCTCCAAGCATGGGAGAGAGAATCTGGCGGTAGTTTTCCCGGGTCACGCTTTCCTTGATCGCGTGCAAGCCAAGGTCCTCGATCAGCCTTTCTTGGCCGCGATCCAGGTTCTGCTCGATAACCCAGACATCCATGGCACTGAAATGTGTCTTCAACAGGGGAATGATCGCCTGGCCGATATTCCCGAAGCCAAGGAGGATGATCTTCATACTGTTTGTGGTCATGAGTATCCTTTCCCACCCAGCATGGCGCGGGCATACGATGATCGTCGCGCGGGTAGCCGCAATGGCAAGCGTATCGGACTATACCACATGAATGGTTAAGGGGAAGATCCTCCGCTTCTTGGTCCGTGGAAGCAAGCCACGTTTTTTGTTACCATGAGAAGCCGGAGGATGAACGTGGAAGCGCCAAGAGAAGCAGCCGGCCGTGAGCCACATCCCAGCGGCGGGTACGCCGGCCCTTGGGCCCGGGTCGGCGCGTGACCCCTGATCCGATCGCCGGTGAGCGCGATCTCTGGCGGCTGTGGCTGAGCCGGCGCCTTCCCACTGAGTTGCATACCCGCGAGGGGCGAGGGGTGCGCGTACTCTTTCCGGGGGTCGCCAATTCGGGCGCGGGTCCGGACTTCCTGGGGGCCCAGATCGCCTTCGCGGGCGAGAGCCCGCGTCGGGGTGATGTGGAGTTGCATCTTCGCGCCACCTCTTGGAAGGGCCACGGTCACGACCAGGATCGGCGCTACAACGGGGTAATCCTGCATGTGGTGCTCGAGGATGACGGTGGGCCGGCCTGGATTGCCGCCGGACTCCCGATTCCCGTGTTGGCGCTCGGCCCGCTGCTCGCCGATCTGGGAGAGCCGCGGGCTCCGGCCCACGAGGAGGGGCCCTGCCGGAGCGCGGGGGCGCGGCGGAGTGAGCCGGCCCTCGTACGGGAAGCGATTCGGGCGGCCGGGCAGGCGCGCTTCGAGGCGCGGGCCACCCTGTGGGAAGGGGAGTTGGCGGCGACGCCAGTGGAGGGCTGCATCCTGCGCGCCCTGCTCCGCTGCGCCGGACTGGGTGGGAACGGCGATGCGTGCGCGGCATTGGCCCTGGCTCTGGATGGAACCACCCTGGAAACCCTGCTCCAGGGACAGTCCGGCCAACGGTCGGTAGCCGCGTCGGCGGCTCTGCTGGGGATGGCCGGGTTGCTGGAACAGGGCAAGGCAAGCGGGGAGGAGCACGAGGCGTGGAAACGGCAAAGCCGCTACTGGCCAGGGCGCCCGCTGGACGCTCGCCAATGGCGGCGCTTCCGGATCCGTCCGGCGAACTTGCCCGAGGCGCGGCTCCGGGTGGTAGCGGCGGTGCTGGCCGCCGATGGCCTGCGTGGCCTGGCGACGCGGCTGGCGGAGTTGGTGGACCGTGCCGAGCCGCCGCGGATCAGCCCGTTGCTGGCTCCGCTCCTCCCCGAGGGCGCGGGGGCGGGGCGAAGCTGGGCCCTGGAGGCGTGGACGAACACCCTGCTCCCCTTCCTTGCCGCCGCCGGCCCCACGTTGGGGCGCCCAACCCTGACCGAGCGGGCAGCGCACCTCTACGCCGAGCTCCCAGGGGGCGGAGACAATCGAGTGCTCACGAGGATGCGCGGAATCGCCGGTCTTGAGGCGGCGCCGAGCGCCGCGATCGAGCAGCAAGGACTGCTACACATCTGGGCGGAATACTGCGGGCGGCAGGAGTGCGCGCGATGCCCGCTGGCGCGAGTTGGTGGCTAGTGTAGTCCACGACGTCGATGTTGTGCTCGACGACGTAGGTGGTAAGCTCATCGAGCGCTCGTAGGGCACCCTCAAGCCAGCCAGCATCCCCGTCACTCCGGTCGGGTGGATCGATGCCGTCATGGCCGCGGTGCATGGTGTGCGCGGAACCGGAATGATGACCCACCCGACTAAGGCGCGGCTTACCAAGATCGCCGCCTCAATCGAGGCGGGCACAGTCAGGCTGATGGTGTCGTCCCCTCGGGATGCGGTACATGCGTACGAACTGGCCGGACGTGGTCACACGCGCGGTAAGGCAGTCATGCATTCAGCGCCGCCGCGCGCGCGGCACCGCGTCGTGGACAGTAACGGTACGACCTTCGGGGTCGGTACCGCTACGTCCGCGGGCCTCGCTCACCTCGATAGCCCAGTCGCGCGGGTCGAGTAAAGCGGCAATCTCGGAGGCGGTGAAAAACAACTCGGGATGCGGGAAGCGGAGACCAGGGATCTGGAGGTCCAACGGGTGGTGGTTGACAATGAGCACGGAGCCGCCGGGCGCCACCGCGGCCGCGAGGGCGCGAAAGGTCGCTTCGCGTGGCTCCTTCGGCAGGTGCAGGACGAACTGGGCGGAGACCAGGTCGTAGGCTGACGCGGCAGGGGGCCCGGTCGGCCGGGCAGGGTGCCGCCCGCATCAGCCGCAACAGGGTGCGCTGGCTGACCGACAGCCCACTCTGGTTCGCTTGGCGGGCACCGGGCTGCCCGCCCTGCGCCAGACCATACGCCAGCATAGGCCACTCAGCCCCCGCGTTCGCGGAAGAACTCGACCACCTGGGCCCGTTCCTCCTCGTTGGCCATCACCTCGATAAAGGTGACCCGGTGCATGGGGTAGAAGATGCTGGACATACCGGGCGAGGCATAACGGAGCGGCTTCCCGTCGCGGGTCCGCGGATTGAAGAACTCCACGCAGGTGTCGGTCGATTTGGGCAGTTCGGTCATTTCGGCCAGGAAGGGATCCTCGTTGACAATGTGGGCCACGATACTTCGCATCATTTGCCTCGTGCTGGGGAATGATCAGTCAATGGAGACCGCGTAGAGCGATCCGTCGGTGGCCCCAAAATAGACGGTTCGGCCATCAACGACCGGCGAACCAGGAATCATCCCCTCGGCCTGGAAGCGCCAGGCGAGTTTCCCGGTACGGGCGTTGAGACAGTAAAGCTGCTGATCGATGCAGGTGAAAAACAGGAGATCGCCGTGGATGACCGGGGTGGAGCTGATCTGGCCGCCTGCCTGGAACTTCCAGACCATCTTCCCGGTTTTGACATCGACCGCGTACATCACCTGATCGGTCGAACCGACATACACGTAGCCGTGACGGAGGCGAGGGCCACCCAGGATGTAGTGGCCGGTCTTGAACTTCCAGATTTGCCAGCCCATCTCGGCATCGAAACAGTAGAGATGACCGTCCATGCTGCCGATGTAGAGGAAGCCATCCATGGCCACCGGGGAACTGGTGATCTCGCGCAGGGTCTGCTGCTTCCACTTCATCAGGCCGCTGGCGGTCTCAATCCCATAGACCGACGAATCCTCCGAGCCTATGTACACCATGGATCCGCTGACTACCGGAGTAGTCCGCATGGGCTTCCAGGTGCGGTAGCGCCACTTTTCGTGACCAGTACGGAGGTCCAGGGCGAAGAGGTGGCCGTCATCCGAGCCGATGTAACAGGTCTCCTCGTGAATATGCGCGGAGGAGCGGACCCGGCCCTGGGTTTGGAAGAGCCATTGCACGGCATGTACGGAGGTATTGAGGGCGTAGACGTTGTGGTCCTCCGAGCCGAAAATGACCAAATCATCCACCGCCGCCGGCGCGGTACAGATGCCTCCCTCGGTGGCGAACTTCCAGCGCAACACCCCCTGATTGGCGTCAAGGGCGTAAAGGTTCTCATCATAGGCGCCAATATAGACGGTGTCTCCCTGAACCAAGGGGGTGGAACGAATCTCGTCCTCGGCGGTGAAGCGCCAACGGAGCCGTGATTGGCCGGAGGTCGAGCTCTCGGCGCCTAGAAGCACCGAGCCGGTCATCAGCCGGGTGCCGATGCGGGGGCGGGAAAGGCAGGCCGCCAGGGCGTCGCGCATCTCCTCGGCGCTGGCATAGCGATCTTCCGGGAGATAGGACACGGCACGCAGGATCACCGTTTCCAGTTGCTTACTAACCGTCGGGTTGAGCTTGCTGGGCGGGCGCTCATTGAAGGTGAAGGGCGCCTCCAGACGGGGATCGCTGCGGGTGAGCATGTGGTGCATCATGGCCCCGAGCGAATAGAGATCGCCCCGAGGCTCCGACATGCCGCGGTACTGCTCCGGCGGACAATAGCCCTCGGTGCCGATCATCGTGCCCTTGGTTTTGGCCTGGAATGCCTTGGCGATCCCAAAGTCGATCAGGACAATGCGCTCATCATCGGTGAGCATCACGTTGGAGGGCTTGAGGTCGCGGAAGACGATGGGGGTCGGTTTGTGATTATGGAGGTAGGACAGCACTTCCACGATCTGGAGGGCATAGGAAAGAACTAACTCTTGAGGAATGAATTGATCGTTCGCGTTGAGCACGGTTTCCAGATCGTTGCCCTTGATGAACTCCAGCACCAGGTAGACCTGGCCGCCCTGAGCAAAGTAATCGTAGACCTTGGGGATGGCGGGGTGGCTAAGGCCGGCCAGGAGATTGGCCTCGCGTTCGAAGGTTTGCAGAAGGATGACTCGATCCTGGGCGTTTTTGGAGGTATCGGCCATCTCCTTGACCGCGACCGCCTTGTACGTGTTGGCGAATCGCATGTCGCGCGCGGCATAGACCGTGCTCATGCCGCCCAGTCCCACCACCTGGGTAATCTGGTATCTTTTTCCCAACGTGGTGCCTTTGGGAAGGGTGGTGCGCCCGCTGCCCGCGCCCACGCGGGCATCGGCCGGGCTCTCTTGCTCGTTAGGTAGCACGCATCTACATCCTTTGGCGGATAGCTTTTCCTGGGTGAAGCGAACGGTCGCCCGGAGCGAGAGAACCGGAGCGAGTGAGCGGCGGATCGCCTCTCTGCTCACTGGCGCCGACACTTGGTGGGCGAAACAGGGCTCGAACCTGTGACCTTCCGGGTGTAAACCGGACGCTCTAACCAACTGAGCTATTCGCCCGATCTGGTACCCTGTAAGGGCTCGAAGGGGACGGATATCGCGGTACGCCATGTTCGGCGGCTACCGCACCCCATGATCACGCGCAGTATAACATGGCCCCAGAAGGCCCAGCAACCGACATATGGGTATGGTTGACACCGCGGTAGGCTGATCGCTACATTGTGTACGCTCGGGAAGGCACGGATTGAACATGCACCGCTTTCATGTATGGACCATTGGCTGCCAGATGAACGTCGCCGAGAGCGCGGCGATCACTCTTGCCCTCCGCAAGCACGGCTTGAGCGCCGCGCCCTCCATGGATGACGCGGACCTGGTGATCCTCAACTCCTGTACCGTACGCGAGAGTGCCGAGCAACGGGTGCAAGGACAGCTCAGCCTCCTGGCGGCCCGGAAACGGCGTGATCCCGACTTGATGGTGGCCCTCACGGGCTGCTCGGTCGAACCCGACCTGGCGGCGATGGAACAAAAGCTCCCGATGGTCGATTTCTTTTTCCGCCCTGGCGCGCTCAACCATTTCCTCAGCCAGCTTGAGGCGCAAGAGGTGGTCGGCCTGCCGCTGGTCCACGACCCCATGATGAGTTACGAGCAGCCGATCAGCACGTATCTTACCGTGATGCAGGGCTGTAACAAGTTCTGCACCTATTGCATCGTGCCCTATAGGCGCGGTCGGGAGCGCAGCCGCCCGGTGGCCGAGGTGGTGGAGGATACGCGGCGATTCGTGGAGCGAGGGGTGCGCGAAATCACCCTGCTGGGGCAAAACATCGATTCCTATGGCCGGGATCTGACTACCCGGAGTCACCTGGCGGAGCTCCTGGAAGCGGTGGACGACGTACCAGGGATCGAGCGGGTGCGCTTCATGACCTCGCACCCCCGCGACATGGATCAGCGGCTGATCGAGGCGGTAGCCAGGCTGCCCCATGTCTGCGAACATATCCATGTGGCCATTCAATCTGGGGACGATACGGTGCTGCGCCGAATGCGTCGAGGCTATACTGGTGACTCCTGCATTGAGCTAGTGGAGCGGATCCGGACCACCGTGCCGGGGATCGCGCTTTCAACCGACGTGATCGTAGGGTTTCCCGGCGAGACGGAAGAGCAGATTGAGCGGACCCTGGCCGTCCTGGAGGCCTGTCGCTTCGACAAAGTCCATGTGGCTGCCTACTCCCCACGCGGCGGTACCGTCTCGGCGACCTGGGAGGATGATATTCCCCAGGCGGTAAAGGACGAACGGCTCAAGCGGGTGGACGTCCTCCAGGAAGCAATCGCCGGCGAGTATAATCGGAAATTGGTGGATACCACGGTCGAGGTCTTGGTGGAGGACACGCAGTCGGCCCGCCGCGACGTGCCGCAATGGCGCGGACGGACGCGGACCGGCAAACTGGTCTACCTCCTCCGCGAGGAGGAGGACTTGCGTGGCCGCCTGATCCCCACGCGGATCGAGAAGACAAGTCCCTGGGCCATGCAGGGTGTCCCGGCTTGAAGAATGGCGCAAATCCACCATCTGTGGTAGGGGCACCCCTTGTGGGTGCCCTTGGCGGCCCGAACCAGGGCACCCACGAGGGGTGCCCCTACAAGGAACCGTCTAGGGATTTCCGCTCCGGTGTACTAGCGAGCGGCACATACGAAAGGAACGCGGAATAGCATGAACGACTTACAAGCAGAGGAACGACAGCGGCAGCGTCGCCAGCTCGTGGAGCGGGCGATCGAACTGGCCATG
>DATBTL010000478.1:0-7004 GCA_036559345.1 Chloroflexota bacterium
AGCGAGGCGCCCCGCGACTGCGCGTAGAGGATACGCACCGGCACGACCATCCCGATCCCGATGAAGGTGATGGCGACGACCACCGAGATCGCCAGGAGCGAACGGTTGCGGAGCATGACGATCTC
This sequence comes from Chloroflexota bacterium, assembly GCA_036559345.1. Lineage (GTDB taxonomy): Bacteria > Chloroflexota > UBA5177 > JANWHV01 > JANWHV01 > JANWHV01. The sequence continues at coordinate 126 of DATBTL010000478.1, forward strand.
CAGCTAAGCGGCGTTCCACGGGCCGTGGTCGCCACGACGGCTTCCCACCGAGCCGGCACATTGGGAGAAGCAGCCCCCGTGCGCATGGCGCTGGGGAGGAGGGTACCATGGCCGGACTTCCACGACTCTGGAATGACGCCGCGCCGGGGCGCTTCACCCCCGCCCATGGCTGCCGTTGGCGGCTCCGGTCAGCGCGGGCGCGCGATCCGCCGGGACACTCTCCGCGGCGGCACTCTCCACGACGACCTGCGTGCGCTCGTGATCCACGCGGCCGTCGCTCAGCCGCACCGTACGCTCGGTTTGCTCCGCCACGATTGGATCATGCGTCACCAGCACGAACGTCTGCCTCGTCTCGCGATTGAGCTCTCGCATCAGGCCGATCACCTGTTCGCTCAGCTTGCTGTCCAGCGCGCCCGTCGGCTCGTCGGCCAGCACGATGGCCGGCTCGGTCGCCAGGGCTCGCGCGATCGCCACGCGCTGGCGCTGCCCGCCCGAGAGCTGCGTAGCGCGGTGGGCGAGACGATCGCCCAGCCCCACGCGCTCCAGAGCCCGACGCGCGCGCTCCTTCTTGTTGTTCATACCAGCGTAGCGGAGGGGCAACATCACGTTCTCCAGGGCGGTGAGCGTTGGCACCAGGTTGTGCAGCTGAAAGATAAAGCCGATCTGGCGCGCCCGCAGGTCGGCGAGCTTGTTGCCGTGTAGGCGGCTCGTATCCACCCCATCGACGATTACCGCGCCGCTGGTGGGCTTGTCCAGGCAGCCGATCATATTGAGCAGCGTGCTCTTCCCTGATCCGGATCGGCCCATGATGCTCATAAACTCCCCGCGCTCGATGCGGATCGTCACGCCGTCGAGGGCGTGGATATCCTCATCCCCGACGCGGTAGGTCTTGCGCAGGTCGCGCAGTTCGACAATAGCCATGTTTCTCTCCTTGTGGCGGTTGGCCGCCTGTTGGGCGGTGATGTACGTGGTAGTGCTTGTACGATTCGCTTCGATGCGTGGCCTGAGCGTAAGGTCGTGCGATCGGCGACCGGCACGTAGCGCCGATCGCCGATGGCGGTGGGCTACTCCGTCCGCAAAGCCTCCACTGGGTTGAGCCGGGCGGCATGGAGCGCGGGGAAGAAGCCCGCGCAGGCGCCCAGGATGGTGGCGAAGAGCAGCGTGCCGATGGCCAGACGGCTCGTCACCTCAAAGATCTGCATGCCGGTATGGGCCGTGGCGCCGTTGATGCCACTGACCAGCACGCTACCGAGCGTGAGCCCCACGACACCGCCGATCAGGCCGATCACCCCGGCCTCAAGCAAGAACTCGCGCAGCACCTGGCCTGTGCGGGCGCCGATCGCTTTCTTCAGGCCAATCTCCTTGACCCGCTCCGACACGGACATGGCCATGGTATTGATCACGCTGAGGGCGCCGACGATGAGGGCGATGAGCGCCGAGCCCATCACGATCAGGTTGAAGGTCAGGCTGAACTGCTCGAACTGTTGCTTCATCTCGGTCGGGGAGAGCACCTTCAGGTCGGTGAGTCCGGCCTGTTTGATGCTGGTAGCCAGCGCGTCACCATTCACGCCGTCCTTCGGATAGACGGCGAACTCCGAGGCAAGCTGCGCCGGCTGGACGCTTCCCCGCAGGATGCGTGGGAGGGAGGCGACATAGAGCTCCTGCGCGTCGCGCAGATTCATATAGACCGTCGAATCGGGCGCGGTCATCGTACTTTGCAGGATCGCTTTGACGACGAAGGGTTTCCCGCGCACGTTGAACGTCTCGCCGACCTGGAGCTTCTGGGCGCGCGCGATGCTGGAGCCCACGGCGACAACGCCCCGCTCGGAGAGCGGCGGAATCGTGCCCTGGGCCGCGGTCAGCGTGAACTTCTCGTGCGCCGTGACGTTGGGACTGCTGCCGACGATCAGGTCGGGCATGCCCAGGCCGCCGCCGCTACCGTCGGCCTTGAGCGGCAACGAGACGTTCGCCACCACGGCCGCAACCCCCGGAACCCGTGCGATGTCCGGCATGCGCGCGGTGGACAGGGGGGCAGCGCCCATCCCCGAACCACCCCCCGATGTGACCGTGACGTGACCACCGTAATAGGTAACGCCGCCCGCCACTAACAGGTTCATCTTCTCGGCCATGGCGCCCATGACCGTGAGGGCAAAGACGCCGATCACGATGCCCAGCACCGTCAGCCCGGTGCGCATCTTGCGGCGCAGCATATTGCGCGGAATGTCCAGCATGGTCTGTGTTTCTCCTGTTCTCTCAAGAGGCTGCCGCCCATCAGGGCGGCGTGAGTGTCACCGGGGTACGCTGCTGTCCCCGATTGCCAGGATGCCGCGGCAAGATGAGACGCGGATGAGACGATCGCAACGCGACGCCCATGATTGGCCGGTAGGAGGGAAGCGTCGGAACTTAGCGCGCAAAAGGCGCAAAAAAGAACGAATCCCACCTGCCGGCCAATCATGGGCGGCTAAAGGATCCGCCCTCCGGCATAGCGATCCGGCGGATCCGAATCGTCACTGCCCCCAGGCATGAATCAGCACGGCGTTGATCACGGTGGCCAGGGCGAACGCGCCGGCACACGCAGAGAGCGCACCGAGCGCGCGGATGATCATGAGGATGCTCGCGCCGCGATCTCGAATGGTGCGAGGGGGACGGTCAGATTGTGGGACAGGGTTCTGCTTTACATGGTTCTCACTTCCTCTCCGTCCGTAACATGCACTGATTTGGTGAGAAGACGATGAGAACAGGGTAAAGAGGCGCCGTCTCTCATGATCATCTCATCTAGGCGCGCCATGCTGAGGCTCACGGTCTGAAAGTAATCGCCAAACAAGAAAGTATGAACCATGATGACCCAACGAACGTATCGCATCGGCGTGTCGATAGCCCTCGCAGGGCTCGCGTCAACGTCCCTGATCGCCCCAAGCCGGGCGGCTGTGGGCACCGCGCGGGAGGTCCACTACGGTGGCCCCGCCATCGGGTTCACCATCCAGGCGCCCGCGGGCTGGTCCATGCGGCAGACCGGTGACGCAAGCCAGGGCTCCGAGCTTGTCCTCACCGGGCCAAAGGAGAGCGGGCTGAGCGCGCAAGTCAGCCAACAGCGCGCCGAACCGGCTCAGTCTCTGGACACCCTGCTGCCGAATCATAGCGCGATCCTCCACCAGCGTCCGCTTACCCTGTCCTGGGGAACCGGCACGGAGAGCATCCTCCTCCACGATGTTGGGACCGCGGCCACGGGCAATCGGGGTCAGAGCCTCGAACTGCACGCCGTCCTCGCCGCTACGGGCCGCCTCTATCATGTGGCGCTGAGCACGGCGCCCGGCTATTGGCCGATCCGGCAACCGGCGGCCGATGCCGCCTATCGGACGCTGCTCACCAGCTTAACCCCGGTTCGCGCTATCCCCACGATCCAGTTTGGGCCCGCTGCCGCAATGATCGGTACCGGCATCGCCGTTCAGGGCGCCGGCTGGCCCGCCGGCGCCCGGATCTCGTTCAGCCTGGGCGGGGTGAATACGGGGGCCGGCGGCAACTACGGCGCGACGGTCGCGGATCGGCAGGGGAGCTTTCGTACCATGGTGACCCTTGACCGCTATCCCGACGGCAGCTCTATAGCAACGCCCAGCACGGTGGTGCTGGTGGCCTATACGGCGGGCTGGACCCTCAAGGCGACCGCGCCGATCGTGGTGGCCAAGCCGCGGGTAAGCGCCGACCGAACGGCAGGCCCCGCCGGGAGTTCCATCACCCTGCGGGGACAAGGCTGGCCGGCCGGGACCAAGATCCAGGTGTCGCTGGGTGGGGTCGATACCGGGGCGGCAGGGAACTATGGCGCCGGCGTTGCCGATGCATCCGGGCGCTTTACCATCCGGGTGAAGCCGGCACTCCAGCCCGACGGCACACCGCTCAAACCCGGCCTGATCCAGCTGGTGGCGCACAACGCCGACAGTTCACTCAAGGCGTCAGCGCCCTTCAGCGTCACGGGCCGTTAGTACTCCAGCGACTCCGAATTCGGGGATGGAATCTCCGAATTCGGAGATGCGATCTGTCGTTCTCGGCGATTCAAACAGCCGGCGGTGCTCGGCGCGGAGACCATCGACGATCGCGCGTCGTTCCCTGGCGCGGTGTTTTCCGCTGAGAATGCCGGGGCGCACCGCAGTTTCGTGGAGGGAGCTGTTCGGGCGCGGAAGCCACCGGCCAGGGGCGCGGGTCTCCAGGCCCGCTCGTTCGGGCGACGGATTGGCATCGGGGTAGCACGGCGGCTGCCGGCTGTTGGGCTACGGCGGGCCTGGAGACCCGCACCCCTACAACGCGGCATCGACCACAAAGTTCCAGTGCGCCCGGATTGCCAGCCACGGGCCCCCGCCCCCTCCCGGGCGAACAGCGGGGAAGGCGGAGGGCCCAGCCGCGGCCCGGATGCACTCACATGGCCAGCCGCTCACTCTCGCCCTGCTCGGCCGCCTCCTCCGTTCGCGCGTGTGGACGCCGGAGCAGGGCCAGACCCACGACCGCGCCGATCAGGGCGATGCCGGCGGCCAGCGCGAAGCCGCCCGCGAACCCGGTGGTGAGGGCGGCGATGTGGCCGGATCCCGCCTGCCCGGCCGTCCGGGAGGCCGCGAGGGCGACCGCCACGGCGAGGCCGAGCGCGGAGCCAACCTGATAGGCGGTGTTGAGCAGGCCGGAGGCCAGCCCCGCGTCCTCCGGACGCGCCCCGGACAGGCCGCCGATCATAATCGGCACGAAGGCGAGCGCCATCCCGACCGCTGTAACCAGGGAGGCCGGAAGCACGTCCGCGAGGTAGCTGCCGTGTGCCGGGACGCGGGCGAAGAGCGCCGCTCCCGCGGCCAGAATGGCGAGCCCCCCGACGGTGAGGGTGGTGAGCCCAAAGCGACCAATCAGTCTGGAGATCGCCCCGAGCATGATCACGATCAGCACCAGGGTCATTGGCAGGTAGGCGAGGCCGGTCCGGAGCGCGGAGGTTCCCAGGACCTGCTGTAGATACAGGGAGATGAAGTACCAGGTGGGGATCCAGGCCGCCCCGAGCAGGGCGGTCAGGAACGCCCCGCTGGAGAACCCGCGCGCCCGGAAGATTCCCAGCGGCACGAGGGGCTCGCGAACCCGGATCTCGATCAGGAGGAAGAGGGCCAGTAAGGCCGCCGCCCCACCGAAGAGGCCGAGGGTCCGCCCGGAGGTCCAGCCGGCATCGTTCGCCCCGACGAGGGCAAACACCAGGAGCGCGAGCGCCCCGGTCACCGAGGCGGCGCCGGCAAGGTCGAGGCGTGGCCTCGGGCCGACCGGAAGCCCGGGGGCAAGCAGCACCGGAGCTAGCGCGAAGGCGAGCCCGGAATGCTATCGCGCCCGCACGACGAACGCCACCGTGAGGATGCGCCCACGCTCGCCGAATTGGGCCCAGATTTTGTACAGGCCGGCCCTGGGGAAGCTGTAGGTGAAGGGAACGTCCGGCCCGAAGCGTGAGGGCGGGGCGGCCATGTCCATCCCGCCCATCGATCCACCGCTGCCCATGCTCGACATGCTTCCGCCGACCTCGCCGTGGGTGTGGGCGAATGTGTTGGTGTCCGCCGAAATGATGGCGATGTGCGCCGCCGCGCCCAGATACGGAGTCAGATCGGTCACCGGCCGGCCGCCGCGGCTGAGCTGGTAGGTGAACTGGGCCGGCCTACCGGCGCTGATGGTCGCGGGCGCGGCGAGCGTGACGGTCATGCCGCCGACCTTCTTGGCCGCCAGGTCCGGGTTGAGCGCCGCCCCCCCCGAGGGCCGGCCAATGACGACCACCCGCCGATCGACCACCGTGCGGCCCGCGTGGGAGAACTCGTCGTAGAGGATGTAGGTGCCGGCGACCCCCAGGGTGGTCCGCACCTGCCAGATGCCCAGCGGATTACCGCGCGGGTGAATGTGCTGGAACCGCGTCAGGCCGCGGCTGACCACGATCAGGTGCATCGGGCGCTCGTGTTCCAGGGGTAGCGTGCTGATTGTCCGGCCATTGCGCGTGTCGATCAGGTGATAGCTAAAGGTAACGGGCGCGTTCGGGCTGGGTGTGGTTGGTGTTACGGCAAAATCGACGCGCAGCCCGACGGCGCTCGGCGCCACGGCCGGATCGTCCATCGCGGCGGACGCCGTGGTACTCATGCCGCGCGATCCCGCCGTGAGCGCGCCCACCCCGAGGGCGAGCGTCAGGAGCCCAACGCCAGCGTGGTAGACCGCGCCGGTGACGCGCTTTCGCGCCTGCCGGCCCGTAGTTGCGGGTGGCTTGGCTCGATGGTCGCGAGTCCCTGCCTGGTTAGTTTCGGATTTCATTGAGAGGTTCCCTTCACAAGACGTTGGCGAGGCGCGCACCTGCGCCTCAGTTACCCCACCCCAGGTGGGGTGCTTGCAGCTACGATATTGACTATATCCCACCCCAGGTGGGGTGTCAATACCTGATCAGTATTTGGTCGCCGCGGTTCCTTGGCGGCTGATGCGTGCCGCACAATCAGACGGCGTTGTCTGGGTTCCAGCGCGTCGCGCCCGACCTCGGGCCCGCGTCCGCCCATCCTCACTCCACACAGCCCCACGAAACCCGCCCACTCCTTTGAGCCGCGACCGAAGGCCCACGTCCCGAAAACCGTGCCAAGAGAGAAAGCATTCATCCTTACTGAGTGCGCGGCCCACTCACTACCGAGGTATAGCTCACTCTTGACACCCCAGGTGGGGTGGGGTATGGTAGAGTCTTACGGAGTCCCATTGGGGTAGGGCCCGCGGAAACAACAGGGTAGGAGAAGACTGTCCGATGACCCGCCGAGGTTCGGGCTAGCGGAACAGGATGGGGATATGGACGTGCTCCACGCGCTCGGCGACGCGCTTCGCGAAGCCTTTGACATGTTCTGGGATGTCCTC
>DATBTL010000479.1:0-1538 GCA_036559345.1 Chloroflexota bacterium
CGGCGCTTGCACGGCCGTACGTAACCGCCAGCACAGGACGGCGTCCTTACTGGGTGGCCGTGATCCCTCCGTCGATCATGAGAATCTGCCCCGTGATGAACGACGACGCCGGCCCGGCCAGAAACAGCGCCGCGCCCGCGCAGTCGAGCGGCTCCGCGATGCGTTGCAGCGGGATGCGGCTGATCAGACCGGCATAGAACGCTTCGTCCTCAAGGTAGGGTCGCACGAACTCCGTTCGCGTGAAGGTGGGTGCGATGCCGTTCACCAGGATATGGTGCGGCGCCCACTCCGCCGCCAGTTGTTTCACCATCTGGTTAAGGCCGCCCTTGGTGCTGCAATAGGGGATGTAGCCCCGGTCGCGTAGCGCCAGTTGGCCGCGTACGGAGGACAGGTGGATCTGTCGCCCGCTCCCAGCGAGCAACTGATAGCGTCCAACGGCCTGCGCGAGGAAGAAGGCTCCCTTCAGGTTCACATCCGAGACGTAGTCCCACGACTCCTCGCGTACCTCCTCCGCCCGCTCCTCGCGTTGGGCGCCGACGCAGTTCACCAGGATGTCTATGCGACCCAGCGCCCCCGCCACTTCGTCGACATGCCGGCGGATACTGCCCACATCCAGGATGTCGAACGTGCTGGCATAAGCGCCGTGACCGGCCTCGGCGAGCGACTGGGTGAGAGCGGATGCGCGTTCCATCGACCTACCTGATATGGCTACGGTCGCTCCGTATGTCGCCAGCGCCCAACTGATTGCTTCGCCGATCCCTCCATAGCCTCCCGCAACCAGAGCTACCTGGCCATCGAGGCGGAACAGATCCGCCAATCCTTGCGCATCAAACGCCGTGGGGTTTGCTTTCACGGGAATCTCCTTGCCACTATAAGGGAAGAGCGAACGGCCGCGTCTGCCAGCGCCCAACCGGTACTGTCACGGTAACGTGTGAAGAGCGACCAGCCCAGGGTGGAGGAAGGCTTCTCCCGTGGTCGCTGCCACCCGCGATTAGGCTGCGATGCCGGTATCTCGTCCGAGGCGGCGCCGCCCCGCGGGATCTCTCGGTAGTGGGCGGCAGCCAGCAGGTGGCGCCGCGGGCAGAAGTGGCCCCGGATCGGTCCTTTGTGCGCGCGGTGCTTGGTCCTGGGGAATACCTTCCTGATCGCGGGTACCTAGTTGGCGGGCATGGCGGAGATCACCATCCGTGGTTCCTCTTGCTGCCCCTCCACCAGCCGGCACGGGAATGCCGCCGCCGCGGCCCGGTTGTACCGCTCTTGGAGGACCGGGGCACTCGGCGGCCCGCCTCGGGCGGCGTGTGCGGATCGTCCTCCGGGGTCCACACCCCGCGCGAGGGGCACACCGCCAGTACGAAGGGCAGGTCCGCGCGGGCAAGAGCACGCTCGAAGGTCGGGTTCTCGCCGTCCAGGCTATCGACCACGCCACCCGCGGCGTGGTGCGCAAGGCCACGCTTGCCTGCGGAGACGTGCCAGTACCAGAGTGAGGGCCAGCAGGATCAGCGTCGAGATCCACGGTCGCGCGTGTGGCATGTATCCTC
>DATBTL010000480.1:0-2386 GCA_036559345.1 Chloroflexota bacterium
CGAACGCCGCCATCTCTCTGGCGGACTATGCGGACAGCATGGCCGCCCATGCTGTCCCCTTCGACACGCTCGACGCGGGTGATATCATGGACCGCTGGCCGCAATTCCAGCTTGAGGCTGGCACCATGGGGCTCTATCAGGCCCAGAGCGGCCTCGCCATGGCCAGGAAGGGGAACGCGGCGCACCAGCGCGCGGCCCGCCGCCGCGGCGCTACCCTGCTGGAGAACACCAGGGTCACGGACCTGCATCCGCTGGCGGATGGAGTTGAGGTGGTGACCACCCAGGGAACTTACCGTTGCCGGCGCCTGGTGATCGCCGCCGATGCCTGGACCAACCAGCTTCTCGCCCCGCTCGGCCTCACTCTCCCCCTGACCATGACCCAGGAGCAGGTCACCTACTACGCCTCTCCCCACCTTGACCGGTTCCAGCCCGACCGTTTCCCGATCTGGATCTGGATGGACGAGCCCAGTTTCTACGGCTTCCCGGTGTTCGGCGAGTCGGGCGGGGTGAAAGTGGCCCAGGACGTGGGTGGCCGCGAAGTGACCCTGGAAAGCCGCACCTTCGAGGTCAACCCCGAGACCGAGGCGCGCGTCAGCGCCTTCGTCCGCCGGTACCTTCCCGCCGCCTTTGGGCCGCCCCTCTATCACAAGACCTGCGTCTACACCATGCCGCCGGATCGCGATTTTGTCATCGACACCCTGCCGGAGTACCCTCAGATCGCCGTGGCCCTGGGGGCCGGACATGGCTATAAGTTCGCGGGGATCATAGGACGCGTCCTGGGAGATCTCGCGATCGACGGCGCTACCAAGTTCCCTATCGAGCCGTTTGCCATCGATCGGCCAATCCTTACCATGGCCAACCCACCGAAACATTTCATCGTCTAGGCCAAACCATGGTAGATTGCTCACTACTTGACTCCATTCTGGCGAAAGGAGGCAGCTTCAGCGACGAAGCATCGCCGGATCCCTGGATACACCAACTCGACGCGCTCCGCTCCACACGCGGATCAGGAGCGATCTCGCGGTCACACTCAGCGGACACGCCCTGACCCAGGGCGTGACAGTGCTCTTATCGGGAGGAAACAGCTATGGTCCAACCGAGGTCCAGCTCCACGGGCATCCACGGCCGTACGGCGAAGGTTGCCGGTCTCATCCTTGTCCTGTCCATGCTCCTGCTCAATACCGGCGGCCTCGGGCGCGCGGCGGCGGCAAGCAGTCCCCGCCACGGCGGCACGATCATGGTCAGCGACGGCACCCCGCTCACCACCATTGACCCGGCCTTCACCTACGGCGCCCCGGATTGGCCCCAGACCCATGCCATTTTCAGCGCCCTGCTGGATTTCGATAGTGGTACCGGCGTCGTCCCCAACGTCGCCGCCCTGCCGACCCTGAGCAGCGACGGCCTGACCTATACTTTCCATCTGCGGCATGGGGTGACCTTCAGTAACGGCGATCCGGTAACCGCGCAGGACTTCATCTACTCCTGGGAGCGGGAGTTGGCCCCCAAGACCGCCTCGCCGCTGACCTATCTCTGGGTGCAACTCAAGGGCGCGGCAGCCTACGAGGCGGGAAAGGCGGCGCACATCAGCGGGATCAGCGCCCCCGATCCGTACACGCTTAAGGCGACCCTGACCGAACGGTATCCCGCGTTCATCTATATCTTCGGCATCCCGTGCAGCATGGTGGTGGACCCCAAGGTGATTCACCAATATCATGCCGAGAATAAGGACTTTGGGGTTCACGCGGTAGGGAGCGGCCCCTTCATCTTGAAGGATTGGGTGCAGGGCCAACAATTGGAACTGATCCGGAATCCAACCTACTTCCATCAGGGCCTCCCCTATGTCGATGGGGTGCATATCGCGCTCGGGGTCGATAACAGCGTGGGCCTGCTCAAGCTGGAGAAGGGCCAGGTCGACCTGCTGGGCGACGTGATTCCCTCGGCCCAGTTCCCCAGCGTGATCGCCAACCCGGCCCTGAAGGCGCAGATTTCCACGCAGACCGATATCGGCGTCTACATGATTGCCATGAACACCAAGGTCAAGCCCTTCACCGATGTACGAGTGCGCCAGGCGGTGGCTTATGCGCTCAGCAAGCAACGGGCGCTCCGCTTCATCAACGGGCGTGGGGTGCCCGGCACCGGCATTCTCCCTCCCGGCCTGCCGGGCTTTGCCGGGCGGAACATCCCCGATCCCTTCCCCTATAATCCCAGTAAGGCCAAGCAACTGCTGGCTCAGGCCGGCTTCCCGAATGGTTTCACCACCACCATGGGCGTGCCGACCTCGCCGAACGAACAGCGGATGGCCGACGCGGCGATCTACGATCTGCAGCAGATCGGGATCAAGGTGAATATCAAGCCGACAGTTACCGAGGGCACGGCGGTGGCCACC
>DATBTL010000481.1:0-4741 GCA_036559345.1 Chloroflexota bacterium
CGACGACGACTTCTATCAGAAGGCTCTTTGTCATCCGGCCTATTGCCTGGTCCCTCTGGCGGTGGGCCAGTATGAGGTTGCCAGCTTTGTCCGCCGGTTCCTCAGGCACCCACGGTTCGGCACCCACATCCGGCGGCGCGGCGTGGTGGTGCGCGGGCCACGACAGGTTACACGTCTGGCGTCTCAACGCGGCAGCCGAGGAGGACGTTTCCTGGCCCGATTTGGCCGTGCATGGTGGGGGTGTTCCCCACAAACCAAGGTGATACTTCGCGGGCTGTAGGGCCGAAAACGGACTTGTCAGGCAGCCGAGCAAGACTGCCGCTCGTCACGATGCGGAGTAGCAGGTGCCAGGGGCGCACAGCTCTCGTTGGGGCATTGAGAGATCCCCTTGTTCCGACGCGGATTGCGTTTCGCGCGCATCGTTCCGCGTCGAGCGCCAGTACGGAGATGCGTCCATCGCACCAACCCCACTGCTTTTGCTTGGGAGTATGATGTTGTTATGGTGTCTGAATCGGTACTGTTTCTGCTGGTTGGCCTTCCAGGGTCGGGCAAGACGACGCGAGCCCGCGAGATCGAGGGAACACACCGCGCCCTACGGCTCAGTCCCGACGAATGGATGATCCCCTTGTTCGGGGAATCCGATGCCGGCGGCAAGCGCGACATCGTGGAGGGGCGCCTGATCTGGGTAGCACTGCGCGCCATCCAGGCCGGGATCAGCGCCGTACTCGACTTCGGTTTCTGGGCCCGAGATGAACGGTCGGCCTTGGTCTGGCTCGCCGAGACGTTGGGAGCCAACGCTTCAATCCTCTATTTGGCTGTCGACGAAGCGGCGCAGCTCGAGCGGACACACGCGCGCTTCATGGCCGCGCCAGACGCGACGTTCGAGATGTCCGCCGAGGAACTGGCTGGCTGGCGAGCCTTCTTTCAGGTTCCGACCGACGACGAATTGGCCGGAACATTCCATCCGCACCCACCGGCTGGGTACGAAACCTGGTCGGACTGGGCCTCGGCGCGCTGGCCCTCCTTGCCGCTTCTCGACGACATTCGATTCCGTTAGGGCGTGTCGTCAGAGGTGGTAGAGTCGGCGGGTGAGCTGAGCACCGTCATGCCAGCCAGTCCGCGGCCTCCTGCCCATCCACTGGAGGGGACCGCTGTCTTTAGGCAGCGGTCCCCTCGGCGAATCTTATGCATGGCCCTAGAGATGAACCAGTCGCTGGAGAATCGTCCCCAGGACTTCCAGTGCCCGCGAAAACACGTCCCAACTGTTGTAGTGTTGCACGCGGCCGAGGTAGACGCCAATCACGGCGAGGAAGCAGCACGTGATGATGAACAGCCGGCTGGCTCGCCTGCCAAAGCAGGCAAGCACCGGACGCTTCATGATAGCCAGCGACACGGCGCCGAGCGCATAGCCGGTCACGGTGTATGTCCCCAGCATCAGCGTGTCGTACACGATCTGGAGGCTCGTCCCATGCTCCAGGTGGATGAAGTCGGTGAGGACATAGGGTGCGTTCGGCAAGAAGAGCAGCCAAAGCGCGAAGAGGGGGAGCAGCAGCGGCCCGCGGAATCGGATTCGTCCACCGCGCCGCGGCATACAACGAAAGAGTGCGTCGGCGCAGAGACTGATCCCATAGGGCACGGCGGCCAGGGCTAGGTTCAACCAGATGAAATCATAGCCCGGTATAGGAGTGGCGCGCGGTCGGACCATAACGAGCGTGGAGTCAAGGACAACGAGAAGAATGATCCCGTATATCCCGTCGGCGACAAAGATGCGATGGATGGCGCGCGCCATGGAGGGTGGGTAAGATGTGCGCCGGCCGCGATCCGGCTCGTGCCGTTCGGCATCGGGACTAGGGGACAGGAACATAGTGTGTGCTCTTCTCAGGGAGAGAATGGATGGGCGTCACTCCGCAAAGGTAGGAGAGTGCCGACCCCGCGGGCTGCCAGGCGCGAGTGGCCTAATCGGCTGATGACTTCCTTCTTTGAGTATAGGTGACCGTGGCTAACCCGTGGCACAGGGGACAGTGAGGTTCCGGTGCGTATGCCAAGGCCAGACGACAAGGGAAAGGCCGGTTATGGGCTCCGCGGCACCGGGTGCGCCGGCATATCTCACGGCCGAGACGATGTGCTTCCGGCGAGACCTCATCCGAGTACCCGCCGCCAGACGCGGAGCCAACCGCGGCCCAGCAGGTCCCTGATCTCATCCTCGGAGACACCACGTTCGGCCAGATGGATGGTGATCGCGGGCGCCTCCGAGGCATCACTCAGTCCCGCTAGCCGCGTGTCCTCATAGCCGGGGAGGTATTCCAACAGGTCGAGGCCAAGCCCTACATGACCTGGTCCCATCACGGATGCCATGTGCTCGGCGTGGTCGAGAAGGCGGTCGAGTGTGGGCTGCGTAGAAGCGACGAAGTCCGGACAGGCGTTGAGTCCCACTACGCCGCCGGTGGCGGCGAGGGCCCGCAGTTGATCGTCAGTAAGGTTACGTGGATGATCACACAGGGCGCGGGCATTGGAATGGGATGCGATTACCGGCCCATCCGCGAGGCGCAGCACATCCCAAAATCCGGCCGAGGAGAGGTGGGATACGTCAACGAGGATACCGAGTCTGCCACACTCGCGTACCACGGCGCGGCCAAAGTTGGTCAGCCCTCCACCGGTATGTTCCTCGCGATTCCCATCGCCCAATGCATTGCGACGCGCCCAGGTCAGGCCAAGAGCGCGGAGGCCCAGTTGATGCAGCAGCCGGAGAATACCGAGATCGAGACCGATCGGCTCCGCGCCTTCGAGGGACAACAGGATAGCCAGGCGGTCCGACCGTCCACCGTCGATCAGATCGGCCGCGTTGCGTACCAGATAGAGGTCACCGTCGCTCTCCGCAATCTCCTCGTTGAGATCGTCGATCATCAAAAGCGACTCGCGTAAGGCGCTCTCCGGCATGTACGACGTGAGGTAAATCGCGAAGACGATGGCCGTGAAGCCGCCGGCGCGCAGCCGTGGCAGATGGCGCCGCCGCACCACCTGCGTCTCTCCAGCGCGCCGCCGGACACGCACATCACAGAGTATATCGGAGTGCGCATCCACAACCAACGCCTCGGTATGTAACGATCGTGCGTCCACACGTCCTCCATAGCGCCGCCAAGTGTTAGCGGCTGTCGCGACTCGCAGTGCCCACTTTGTGCTCCAAGCTCACTTCAGGCGCTACGCCCAGAGCATTGCCAGTATCGCCGGCGCGGCAGGGCAAATCCGCCTATGCGTACCGGAGGCGGCGACGCGCCAGATCGTGCCGCCTCCTCTCGGGGCCTGCTCGGTGTCCAGCCTGGCGAGCCGTTGCCGCAAGGCAAAGCGGGCCCGCACGATCTCGGGGGCGTTGGCGGAAGGTTCCGTCGAGGGCGCGGGAAAGGGACCACCGGGTGGGCGACCGAGCGCCCCTATTGCATGCAGCGCTGGGGCCAGATCACTGGTAGCTACATAGAGAGTGTCCCGGGCTTCTGGATCCAGCGCCAGCGCGGTAATCAACCGTGAGGGCTCCTGGTCCAACTGGGAGGCGCAGATCGTCCACTCGTCACCACCGCGCCGGCCGTGCCAAAGCACCGAGCGCGGACCCTCGGGCAGCGCCCAGAAGGGTGGCTGCCGCGGCGTCGCTACTACGTAGAGCGTGTCCTGCTCGCGCGGATCCAGCACGATTGCACGCGTATAGGAGGGTTCGAGGTTCTCAAAACAGTAGCGCCAGGTGACCCCATGATCCACGCTGCGGTACACGCCGCCCGGCTGCTGGGCGCCAAAGCCCATGCTGGCGTAGAGCACTCCGCTCGCCGTGGGATGAGTGGCAAGGAAATGCGCATCCCGATTCACGTCGTCACTGCAACTTGCCCAGGTCTCACCTCCGTCCAGGCTCCGGATAATGCCGCCTACCTCCACCGAGACGAACAGCGTTTCCGATTGCCGAGCGTCGAAGGCAATGGCGTTGACGCGAGGGTGCGGGGATGCGCCAGGGAAGGTCCAGGTTTCATGGCCGGGTGTCTGGTCAAACCCTGTCACGCCGTACCAGACTTCGCCCGCGTCGTCGCTACGAAAGAGGGCGGCGGGAAGCGATCCAGCGAACAGAGGGTAGGGAGGGTGCGGGCTTATAGCCAGGGCGGTTACCGGTCTTCCGCCAGGCAGTTGGGCGCTGTTCATATGACGCCACTCATCCTGGCTCCACCAAATTCGCCGGCCATCCGTGGCATAGACTCTACCGCGTCCGGTGTCCAGGATCTGGGTGACGGCCTTCCCTGCCAGAGCTACTGGTCGTACTTCGGATCTATCTTGCTCGCGATACCAAATGCCGTCGGTCGTGCCGAGCCAGAGGCGCTTCATGCCATACTCTTTCTTCTTACCCTCATACAGCTGGGACAGCATCGCGGGCCGGCGCGCTTCTTGTGCCCGGTGCTTGTGATGGGCTTTGTACGTCAACCGGCGTTTGGGCTCCTTGTTGTGGGAAGCGTAGGAGCGCCACGAAGCCAATCGCGGCGCTCAGGAGCGCGACCAGAAAGGCACTGTGCATGCCGCCGAGCAGCGCCTGCCGGATTGATTCGCGAGCCGCGGAGCCCAGGCTGGATCGAGCATGCACATCCAGGATCTTGCTCACCGTGTGACTGCTGGCCTTGCCGACCAGTGAGCGATTGATAATCAGGCCCACCAACGCCAGACCCACGACCGAGCCAAAGTTGCGCATGAACATCTGACTACCGGTTGCTACTCC
>DATBTL010000482.1:0-10337 GCA_036559345.1 Chloroflexota bacterium
TGTAGGTGGCGGTGGTCGTGCTGCCGTTGCCGCCAAAGTAGGTGGCGGCCACCTGAATGGACGCGGCGCCCGGGTTGTAGAGATACAGGTCACGGGTCACGTCAATGCCGCCCGCCAACTCCGTGGAGATGTCGGTCAGGAACGCATCGGTGGTGGCGCTGGCCTGGCCGGGGAAATCAACTCCCGGATGGTTGCCGATATTCGGCGATCCAGAGAAGTATTGGGCCGACTCGGCGTCGATCGGCGCCGTGGAGTTCAGACTGGCGCTGAATACATTGACCGCCGACGTACCCAGGCTGGTGTTGGCGATGACCGTACGCCGAGTACCGGGGGCCAGGGTCACTGACACCGGTTGCCCGATCTGCTGTCCAGACACGGTATGGAAGGTGACCGCTACATTGGCGGCGGCGCTCAGACTGGGATTCAGCAGGGTAATGAAATCCTGATTCCCCACCGAATTGAGGCCGCTGCCGGTGGATGTGGCTCCGCCGGAACTCCCGAAGGCAAACCCTTGCGAGGTCGAGGGCGTGGTGACGCCCGCGCTCACCGTGGAGCCGAACTTCCCGGAGCCCGCGCCATCGCCAAAATACAGCACGCGCTCGGGGACAATCGGCTGATCGCTGCCGATCAACATGCCCACCGACTGGGCGCTATTCCCCTGATTGAGCCCGCGAATATTCTTGGTCACCCGGCTGAGCGGGGGGACGGTGAAGTTCAAAGTGCGGGCCCCGGCGTCCGTGGATGCCTGGGGCGCCAGCAGGATATTCACGTTCGCTTGCGTGTTCGTGGGGTTGAGAACCGTGAGATATTCCTGGAAGGTAACGCCCGTATATCCTTCGGCGAAGCCCCAACTGGTGCTGGGCGCGGTAGCCGCCAGGGTGGTGCTGCTGTCCAGACGCTGGCCAGTAGCGGAAACGCGAGTCATGGTACGGGTGGCGTACACCCGTCTCGAGGAGGTCACGACCGCCGCCACGATCTTGTCGTTCCCTACATCGGTATTCACCGACTCCCGGAGCACCGAATGAGGATTGACCATCCGCGTAACCGTCATCGTGGTTGAGCTTGAGGTGCCCTGGATATAGTAGGTGATGGTGATGGGCGCCGTGGTGCTCGCGCTTGGATTGAGAATGTTGAGCACCTCGGTGAAGGTGGCGCGCCCATTCGTGGCGGCCAGACCGGTATAGCCTTCCGCGAAGTAGTCGGTGGTTGGGCTACCGGGCTCCGGGGTGGCCGTGGCCGTGGCGGTCGAAGACGGAGTTGCCGGAACCGCGGTATGGGTCGCGGTCGCGGTTGCCGTCGCGGTTGCCGTATTCACCGGGGTGTTGGTGGCCGTGGCCGTGGAGGTGTTGACGGCGGTGCTGGTCGCCGTGGCGGTGTTGGTGGCCGTATCGGCAACCGCTGCCCTGTGTTGGGGGCTTGCCGCCATCGCCTGGGGAGCATGGAGTCCGTGCATTACGCTTGCGGTACCCCCGATCAGGGCGAGGACAAGTACGACGAGAAATAGAACGTGTCTGGTGATTTTCCGCATACAGTTTTCTCCTTCCGATAGAATGCTACAGGACACGCGCTTAGCGAGTGTAAACGAAGTGTAAACCGCCTAAAAGAAGCCCAACTCCAACTTGGCATCCTCGGTCATCATGCTGGGATTCCAGAGTGGCTCCCAGACCAGATTCGGCTTGACGGTTTCGATTTCGGGCATCTTTTCCTTGAGCACCTCGGTCATCTCGGCATCGATGTATTCGTTCATCGGGCAGGCCGGGGTGGTCAGGGTATAGGTAACGGTCACCGTCTTGTCGTCGAGATCCACGCCGCGAATCAGTCCCAGATCCACCAGGTTAATCCCCAGTTCCGGGTCGTTTACCTCGCGCAGAAACTCCATTACCTCATCCTCGGTAAAGGCCATCGTTCTTTCTCCCTCGTTTCACGAAGATCTACAGTACTGGAACCGGTGGGCGAATAACCCACCGATTCCACTCGATCATGCCGTGGTATGAACCAGTCAGGACTTAGACTTCCACGTAAATGTCGTCGCCTTCGACGCGCACGCCATAGGTCCGCACCGGCTTGGTGGCGGGGAGTGTAAGAGGCTGGCCGGTGGTTACGTCAAATACTGCCCCGTGCAGGGGACAGGTCACTTCGTTATCCTCAAGCCAGCCATCGGAAAGCGATGCCTGGGCGTGACTACACGTATCATCGGTGGCGTAAATCGCCCCGTCGACGTTAAAGAGGGCGATCCGTTCGGTTCCCACTTTCACGCACAGGGCGTTACCGGGCTCGATCTGCTGGAGCGTCGCTACTTTTTTGAGGGTCGCGGTTTCCTGGGCCTCGCTCACGGGCGGGGATCCTTTCTTTCGGCGCCATGGGCCGGTACTCCATATAACGCGGCCAGGAGCACCTTGTGCCCCAACAACGCGCACTTGACCCGCGCGGGGCTTAGGGGCACGCCTACTTCCTCCAGCACGGTCTCGCGGGTGATCGCGCGGGCTTCCTCGCGGGTCATTCCCGCCGCCAACTCGGTCAGCATGGAGGTCGCCGCCTGGCTGATCGCGCAGCCGCTTCCCCGGAAGCGGATGTCGGCAATCCGTTCTCCGTCAAAGGCCAGATCCACGGCCACCAGATCGCCGCACAGGGGATTGGTGTCCTCGAAGGTGGCATCGGGATTAGGCAAGCTGCCGTAGTTCCGCGGGTGCCGATAATGGTCCAGGATCTGCTCCTGGTAGATCTCGCTGATCATGTTCGCTCCAAGCCAAACACCCTACCTACCCTCTGTAATCCACGGGCCAGCGCCTCTATGTCCTCCCGTGTATTGTAGAAGGCGATGCTGGCCCGCGTGGTCGCCCCCACCCCGAGCACCCGCATCAGAGGCTGGCAGCAGTGGTGCCCGGCCCGCACGGCCACGTTCTCCTCGTCCAGCAGCGAGGCCACATCATGCGGATGGACGCCGCGGACGGTGAAGGAGACGGCGCCGCCCCGTTCACCGGTCGTGGGGCCGAGGACATCGACGCCCGGAATCGGCGCCAGGGTCGCGATCAGCGCCGTGGTCAATTCCGCCTCGCGGGCTCGTATCCGATCCATGCCCAGGTTCTCAAGATAGCGGACAGCGGCGCCGAAGCCTATCGCCTCGGCGATCGCCGGCGTCCCCGCCTCGAATCGTTGCGGCACGTCCGCGTAGGTGCTCCGCTCCAAGGATACCGTCCTGATCATCGAGCCGCCGCCGAGGAACGGCGGCATGGCCTCCAGGAGTTCACGGCGCCCATACAGCGCCCCGATCCCGGTGGGGCCAACCATCTTGTGGGCGGAGAAGGCCAGGAAATCGCAATTCAACTCTTGAACGTCCACCGGCAGATGCGGCACGCTCTGCGCCCCATCCACCAACACCAGGGCCCCAGTGGCATGAGCGCGAGAGATTATGGTTTTTAGGGGAGGGATCGTGCCCAGCACGTTGCTCATCTGGGTGATCGCCACCAGCCTGACCGATTGGGCCAGCAGGTCGTCCAGCCCGCTCAGGTCAAGGTTCCCAGCCGGGCCGGCGGGAATGGCGAGGATCCGCGCTCCACGCTCCTCGGCCAGCAGTTGCCAGGGCACCAGATTGCTGTGGTGCTCCAGTTCGCTGACCAGAATGGCATCGCCGGATCGGAGGTTGCGCCGGCCCCAGCTATGGGCTACCAGGTTGATCGCCTCGGTGGTGTTGCGGGTGAAGATCACTTCCTCGGAACTGCCCGCGTGGATGAAGGACGCCACGGTCGCCCGCGCGTCCTCGTAGGCGGCGGTCGCCTGCTCGCTCAGCGTATAGACGCCCCGGTGCACGTTGGCGTTGTAGCGCCGGTAATAGTCGTCCATGGCGTCCAGCACCGCCCGCGGCTTTTGCGCCGTGGCGGCGCTGTCGAGGTAGGCGAGCGGCTTCCCATCCCGGCTGGTCGCCAGAATAGGGAAGTCAGCCCGCGCCACCTCGAGCGCCGTTGGCGCGAGCACACTCGCGGTTGCCACGTCACCCACGGTGTATTCTCCCTTCTTTCCGGCCCGCGGCCGGACTGATCGGACGGATCAGTCGGATCGAACCGATCGGACCGATCCGACTGATCCGTCCGATGTTGTCGCCCTGCCCTATGACGCTTCCTCGATCCAATTTTCATACGGCGCCCCAGCGGCGCCCATCTTGGCATCGATCAGCACGTAGAGCCGTTGGCGCAGATCGGCCAGGGGCACCCGCTCGATTAGGGGAGCCAGGAAGCCGATCACGATCAGCCGCTCGGCCTCGCGGCGCGAAAGACCGCGCGACATCAGATAGAACAGGTGGTCCTCGGAAACCTTACCAACCGTGGCCGCGTGGGAGCAGCGCACGTCGTTGGCGGAGATCTCCAGGTTAGGGATGGAGTCGACGCGAGCGGAAGAACTGAGGATCAGGTTATTGTTCGTCTGATAGGCATCCGTCTTCTGGGCGCCCTCGTGAACCCGGATCGAGCCGCTATAGACCACCCGCGCCGAATCGGTCAGCACACCCTTGAACAACAAGTTGCTGCCCGCGTTGGGAGCGATATGATCCTGCAAGGTATGGTAATCCACGAACTCGTTGCCGTTGGTGAAGTAGAGGCCGAGCATCTCGGCGTTCGTGCCGGGCTCGAGCAGCTCCACGTCGATATTCAGCTTGCTGAAGGCACCGCCCAGGGTCGCGGTCAGCGAGTGCAGGGTGCTTCCGCGTTCCTGCGCCGCGCGCTGGATCCCGATCTGGCGCAACCCATCGTCGTATTCCTGGATCGCCATATAGGAGAGGGTGGCGCCCGCGCGCAACACCAACTCGACCACCGGCACGATGACCGTGCCGTCGCTGGCCCGCGATCCGGCCTCCTCGATGAAGGTCACCTTGCTGTTCTTCCCCACCACCACCAGGGTATGGGGGAAGACGCCCTGGCCCGACTCATCCAGCCAGCGGCGCGCCTGCGCCGGAAGGGCCACTTCCACGTTGTCCGGCACATAGAGGAAGGCGCCGCCGCTCCATAAGGCGCCATTCAGGGCGGCGTACTTGCTGAACTCCGGCTTGACCGCCTGGGTCATGAACGAGGCGCGGACCAACTCACCGTGCTCCCGCACCGCCGTATCCATGTCGGTGAGGATGACCCCCTGCGCGGCCGTCTCTGGGGCGATCGAGCGGTGGGCGGTGGTAGCGGCGCGCTCGATCAGGAGAGCGCTCCGGGTTGCCAGAGCGTCGTCGCCCGGCTGCCAGTCGGCGGGTATGGGGGCGTGGCCGTTGGGTGAGGCAAGCCGCAGGGTCTCGGGAGCCAGCCAACGGATGTCCGTGCGCCGCCACTCCTCGTCGCGCGCCGTAGGTGCGGGGGTGGCTTCGTAGGCTTCCCAGCAGCGCAGACGCAGATCACGCATCCAATTCGGCTCGCCTCTTTGGGCGGAAAGAGCCTGGACGGCCTCGCGGGAGAGCGCCGCCTCGGTGGTGGTAGTAGTCATGAAAACTCCTCGGTGAAGATGGCGGTACACAAAACTGGTTCCCGCGCGCCGGCTCCGGCCGGCGCGCGGGAACCAGTTTTTCTACCCCACGCTTCCTTCCATCTCCAATTGAATCAGCCGGTTCAGTTCCACCGCGTATTCCAACGGCAGTTCCTTGGCGATTGGCTCGATAAAGCCGCGGACGATCATCGAGGTGGCGTCGGCCTCGGAGAGGCCGCGGCTCTGGAGGTAGAAAAGCTGCTCCTCGCCGACCTTGGTCACGGTCGCCTCGTGCGCCGTCTCCACGTCGTCTTCCTCGATCTCGATGTAGGGATAGGTGTCCGTGCGGCTCTCTTCGTTCAGGAGCAGTGCGTCGCAGACCACGGTGGACTTGGAGCCCTTGGCCCCCTTCTCCATCTTGAGCAGTCCGCGGTAGCTGGCCCGTCCCGAGCCCTTGCTGATTGACTTGGAGGTGATGATCGAGGAGGTGTGGGGGGCGCAGTGGACTACCTTGCCGCCGGCGTCCAGATGCTGGCCGTCGGTGGCGAAGGCGATGGAGAGCACCTCGCCGCGGGCGCCCGGCTCCATCAGCCAGATCGCCGGGTATTTCATGGTCACCTTCGAGCCGAGGTTGCCATCCACCCATTCCATGGTGGCGTCCTGATAGGCCACGGCCCGCTTGGTCACCAGATTATAGACATTCTTGGACCAGTTCTGGATCGTGGTGTAGCGGCAGCGACCACCCTTGTGGACGATGATCTCCACCACCGCGGAATGGAGGGAGTCGGAGCTATAGCTTGGCGCCGTGCAGCCCTCGACATAGTGGACATAGGCCCCCTCGTCGACGATGATCAGGGTCCGCTCGAACTGGCCCATGTTCTCGGCGTTGATGCGGAAGTATGCCTGCAACGGCAGATCCACACGCACGCCCTTCGGCACGTAGATGAAGCTGCCCCCGCTCCAGACGGCGCTATTCAGGGCGGCGAACTTGTTGTCATTCGGAGGAATGACCGTGCCAAAATATTTCTTGAACAGCTCGGGCTGCTCCTTGAGGGCTACCCCGGTATCCAGGAAGATTACCCCCTGGGCGGCCAGATCCTCGCGCAGCTTGTGATAAATGGTCTCCGACTCATACTGAGCCCCCACGCCGGCCAGATACTTCTTCTCCGCCTCGGGGATACCCAGCTTATCGAAGGTGTTTTTAATCGCCTCGGGCACCTCTTCCCAGGTGTGGCCGGCCTGCTCGGACGGCTTCACGTAGTAGAAGATGTTCCCGAAATCGATCTCCGAAAGATCGGCGCCCCAGTTGGGCATCGGCCGGCGGTTGAAATACTCAAGCGACTTGAGGCGGAACTTCCGCATCCACTCCGGCTCGTCCTTCATGTCGGAGATCTGCTCGACCACCGAGCGGGTCAGGCCGCGGCCGGACTTAAAGATGTAATTTTCCTCGTCACGGAATCCGAACTGATAGTCAGTACTAACCTGTGCGATATCAACGGCCATCAGGCTGCCTCCCCGCTCTCACCGAATTGCTGCTCCACCCACTCGTAGCCACGCTTCTCCAGATCCATCGCCAATTCCTTGCCGCCGGTGGTCACGATCCGCCCGGCCAGCATCACATGCACGTAATCAGGCACGATGTAGTCCAGCAGGCGCTGATAGTGGGTGATCACCAGGGTGCCCAGGTTGGGACCGCGCTGCGCGTTCACTCCCTCGGAGACCACCCGCAGAGCATCAATGTCGAGGCCGGAATCAGTCTCGTCCAGCACGGCGAATTTGGGTTCCAGCACCGCCATCTGCAAAATCTCGGCCCGCTTCTTCTCGCCGCCGGAGAAACCGTCGTTGAGATAGCGTTTGAGGAAATCCTCGTTCATCTTCAGGGCGACCAGCTTCGCGGCCAGCAACTTGCGGAACTCGCGCACCGCCAGCGGCTTCCCGCCCACCGGGGCGTGGACCGCGTTGTAGGCCATGCGCAAGAAGTTGAACATCGGCACGCCGGGCACCGAACTTGGATACTGAAAGGCCAGGAACAGCCCGCGTTTGGCCCGCTCGTTGGGCGCCAGTTCCAGGATGTTCTCGCCATCCAGCAGAACCTCGCCCTCCACCACCTCATAGTTCGGGTGACCCATCAGGGTAGAGGCCAGCGTGCTTTTTCCGGAGCCGTTCTTCCCCATCAGGGCGTGGGTTTCACCCTGGCGGAGAGTCAGATTGATCCCCTTGAGAATTTCCTTGTCCTCGACCTTGACTCGCAGATTCTTGATGATCAATTCGCTCATACCGTGCCTATATCCCTCTATGCTGCTCTAGATCTCGTGTGTCGTGCCGCTTAGCCAGCCACGACGGCTGGCTCCGTGGGGTTGATCGTTTTCGCCTGCCGCCCGCCCAGCACGGGCAACGGGACTGTCTGCACTATCCGCCTCGGGGCGGGCGCGCCTGGGATCAGATCCGCCAGGGTAGTGGTGCGCAGCGCCTGTACGATCCCGTCCCGCACCCGGCGCCAGAGCACCTTGCTGCCGCAGATACTCTCACGGGCGCAGAGCATGGTGCCGCCATCAAGTGGAGCGCAGAGCATGGGAGCGATCGTGCCCTCAAGCACATCCAGTACATCGCTCATCATGATCTCCACCGGGGGACGACTCAGTTCGTAGCCGCCATGCACCCCATGCCGGCTGGTCACCAGCCCGGCCCGCCGGAGCTGCGAGGCGATCTGCTCCAGGTACGGGAGCGGCAGATCCTCGTCGCGGGCGATCTCGGTCAGCGAGATCGGCCCTTGCTCATGGCGGAGCGCCAACTCGGTCATCAAGCGGACGCCGTATTCGCTGCGCTTGGAGAACTGCATCCCACCCCCGCTGGAAAGTTGACCATTGCACTCAGCTTTTAGGATACCAAGGGGGGAGGGTGCGGTCAAACTCCGAGCAGTTTACTCGGAGTTTGTCTGCTTTTGTTCGGGGGTGAGATCGACGGGGGTAGCGTGCGCCCGCAGCCAGATCGCCAAACGCTCCTCGGCATTATCCAGGGCATCGACGCGGTTCACCAGATTGACGATTTGCTCTCCAAACGGAATCGAGTCAGCAATAATCCGTATGTTGTTCAGCCACAGGAACGTTGTGCCGGCCACCAGGGCGAGCCGCTTGTTGCCATCCTCGAAGGCATGCGCCATGGCAATGCCGCCCATCAGAGTCGCCGCCTGCGCGAATAAGTCCGCGCCGTTATAATACGCGGCATTTCCGGGGCGTAGGCCGGCGCCTTCCAGCTTGCCGAGATCGAGCACATTTGAGACAGCGCCATCGGCTTCCATCAACTCCTCGTGCAGGCGCTGGATCTCCAGCACGCTCAAATAGCGGGGAGCCGCCACTTACTGGTCCTTCAGATACTCGATCGCCCCCGCGTGGTCACGACGCACCGCATCAAAAGCAGCCCGAACATCAGGCGGCAATTCAACGCGCATTTGGATCTTGTTCACTTGGACGGCCACGAGGTCGCCCTCGTGCAATCCTAGTCGATCGATTTCATCCTTGGGAATCGTAACGGCAAGACTGCCGCCGCTTCTCCGCAAACGTTGGGTAACCATGGGGGTGTTGGTCCTTTCTTCTCGCCGCGCCCCCGTGGAGACCCGTGGGGGTAGTAGCACAAGTATACATGTTTTGAAATGCTACAACGAGTGTACATTGTAGGTCGGAGGCGGATCATAGACAGGGCCTGTCGGACGCGGGGCCCTGGTTCCGCGCCCGGAGGCGGGCGATCTCCTCGCGCAGAGCCAAAATCTCAGCGGCTTGCGCGGCGTTTGCCTCCCTTGGCCACCAGACAGCGGCTTCTTTCAGTGTAGCGATAGGGAGCGCGCTTGCTTCCGTCAGTTCCGCGTTCTGGCCACATTGCCCGCCTCCTGATGGCGGAATTGATGATCCTACCGCAGCAACCGATCGGGCAGGTACTGGCGGTGGGCGGCGGCCATCTCATCGTAGAGGGCGGTCGCCTTGGGGAGCGACATGACCAACGGGTTGGCGGCCAGGGCGCGGATGCCGTCGATGCGCGTGCCGCTCCAGGCGGCCTCGGCGGCCAGAGCCTGGTACTCACCCAGCATCTTGACCAGCCCCACTACCTGGCGGGGCATATGGCCCTGGGCAATGGGGAAGATCCCGGTCCGGTCCACGTAGCCGGGAACCTCCACTACCAGGTCGTCCGGGAAGTCGGCGATCGCTCCCTGGTTGGGCACGTTCACCGGCAACATCTCGCGGCGGTCGTTGTAGATGGCGTCCATTACGTCGATCGCCAGTTCCAATTCGTTGATCCCCCCCCGCGAGCGGATGGGATCAAGCACCGGCACGTCCCTGGTCGCCTGCTCCTTGTAGTGCTCCCAATAGTCAGGCGCCAGGGCCATGATGTCCTGCGAGCGGGTGGTGGGCTTGGCTTGCAGCTCGGCCAGGATTTCGTCCCTATAGTAGTAATAGAAAAAGTAGTCGTTGGGGATCGAATCCATGCGCAGAGCCAGCTCCAGAAGGCGCTTGTCGTAGAGGCTCGCCTCGGGATCGCCGAGCAATCGCTCATATGGCTCCGCCAGGAGGGGGATCAAATCCTGCCCCTTATACTGCTGGCGCACACTCCAGGAGCCATGGTTGAGCCCGATCACCGTGGCATCGATCAAGTCATGATCGAGGCGGCCCGCCCTGGCGATCTTCTCCAGCATATAGATCGGCCCTTCGCAGAGCGAGACCATGGGAATAGCGGAGTGATGGGTGACCGCCTCGGCCACGATGTTCACCGGGTTGGTGTAGTTGAAGAGCCGGGCCCGCGGGCAGACCGCCTCCATGTCGGCCACGATCCCTTGCATGACATGGATTGAACGGAGGGCCATGAAGAAACCGCCGGGCCCCTGGGTCTCCTGCCCAATCACCCCGTTCCGG
>DATBTL010000483.1:0-9294 GCA_036559345.1 Chloroflexota bacterium
GGCCAGTCATTCGAGAACGACGCATATTGGGAGGATCGCTGGGACGAGCTCCGCGAGAAATGGAAGGAGAGTGTGGCCGTAGTGCTTGACTGCCACGTATAAACATGGGCGGGTTGCGGTGGATTACCCCTCCAAGTAACCAGATCCCGGTAACGAACACCCGCGCCATGCTGACCACGCCGTATACCGACACCTACCTCTACCGGCAGGACGGAGCGCCCTACGAGCTGATCCGTCAATCCGCCGGTACCGGGCCTTGTGGGGCCGCCACCTGCAAGTACTGGTACCTGGTGGATGGGCGCGACAACGTGGTGGCCCTCACCAACGCCAGCGGACGGTGGTGGACCAGTATGCCTACAACCTCTGGTGCGCCCCTGCCGACCCAACGGTTGGCGGTCCCCATCTCGCATCTGGTACCCTTAACGGGTTAAGAATCAACACCGAGCCCCACCTGTGCGCCGACGCGGAAGGATGGACACTTCATGACAACTACCTTACCCCGGACCGGGCCCCTTGATGTCGAGAAAATGGATGGCGAGCAACTGAAGCGTGTAGTGGGGGATCTGCTCCTCAAGCTGGAAGTGCCCGATCAGCACCACTTTATCGAGCGGATGGACACGGAAAAGCTGCGCCACTTCGTGGCCGATCTGCTGGTCAATATCAATCCGCCCAAGGAGGCGAGCACCACTACCTTTGTCGATGCCGACCGCTTGCGCGAGTTCGTTACCGAGTTGCTGACCGCCCTGAACGTGCCGCCGCACGATGCCTACATTACCGCCGATGTCTTGGTCGCCGCCGATCTGCGCGGGGTGGATTCCCATGGAGTTGCTCGGCTCTACCAATACATCAAGCGAATCCGCGAAGGGCTGATCCAGGTCAAGCCGAATATTCAGGTCGTCCATGAAACGCCGGTCAGCCTCCGGGTGGACGCGGACAACGGCCTGGGCCAGGTGGCCAGTCACTTCGCCATGACCAAGGTGATCGAGAAAGCCCAGGAATCCGGAGTGGGGATGGCCACCGTGTTTCACAGCAACCACTATGGAATCGCGGGCTATTACGCGATGATGGCCCTCAAGTACCATATGATCGGCTGGTGCTTCACCAATACCACCCCGCTGGTGATGCCGACCTTCGGGAAGAAGGTGATGACCGGCACCAATCCGATCGCCGTGGCCGTGCCCGCCAAGGATGAGCGGGCCTGGGTGCTGGACATGGCGACTAGCGTGGTGCCCCGCGGGAAGCTGGAGGTGGCGGCCCGCCGTGGGGTGCAGATGCCCACCGGCTGGGCGGTCGACAAGGATGGCGCCCCCACCAACGATCCGGCGGCCGCGCTGGCCGGCGGCGCCCCCATGCCGCTGGGCGGCACCCGCGAGTTGGGCGGCCACAAGGGCTATGACCTGGCCATTTTCGTGGACATCCTTTCCGGCGTCCTCTCGGGCGCCGGCTACGGGCCGCACCTGGCGGGATTTTGGGGCACCGAGAAGGCCAGCGACATCGGGCACTTCTTCATGGCCTTCCGTCCTGACCTCTTCATGCCGACCGGTGAGTTCCGCGATCGCATGGACGACATGATTCATGAGCTGAAGGACTGCCCGCCGGTGCGGGGAGCCGACCGGGTCATGGTGGCGGGCCAGCCGGAGGATGAGGCCACCGAGCACCATAAGATCACCGGTGTTCCCCTGGACGCCAAGACCGCGCAATCTCTCCGTACCCTGAGCGAGGAATTGGGAGTGCAGTTCCCTGGGAAGTAGCTCAGCTCAGCGGGAGCGTAATGTGGAAGGTGCTGCCGGTGCCCGGCCGGCTGGTCACCGTAATGCGTCCGTCCATCGCCTCCATGATCTTCTTGCAGATGTAGAGGCCGATGCCGGTGCCCACCTGTCCCGGTCGTGGCGGGTGGCCAAGGGTGCTGAAGCGCTGAAAGAGCCGCGGCAGGTCTTCCTTGCTGATCCCAGGGCCATGGTCGCGTATGGAAATGCGGGCGGTGGCGCGGTGAGCGGTCCAGCCGAGGTGAACCGGGGCGCCTACGTGGGAGTATTTCACCGCGTTGTCCAGCACGTTGGCGATCACCTGGATCGCCCGCTGGGCATCGGCCATTACGTAGAGGCCGGGGGGGCCTGGGTGCACGTCGATCACCTGGCCGCGATACTTGGTGCCGAGCTCTTCTACCGCCTGATCGACAAGCGACTGGAGCGGGAAGCGGCCACATTGGAGCTGAATATCCTGATGCTCGACATTGGAGAAGAGCAGGAGATCGTTGACCAGGTGCTCCAATCGAGCGGCGGCGCTCTGGGCCCGCTCCAGCATCCCATGCCGGCGTTCCTCGGTGAGCGACGACCAACGATTGATCAGTAATTCAAGGTACCCCAGGATGCCGGTAAGCGGGGTCCGCAGTTCATGGGATACCGTGGCCACGAAATCCTGCCTTAAGGCATCAAGGGCGGTCAGCTTGGCCAGCGCGGACTGTTCGGCCCTACGCAGTTGCATGGACCGGGCGACGTTGGCCGTCCGCTCCGCCAAGAGTGCCGCCAGTTGCGCGGTATGCGCGTCGTATTCGCGGGAATGGAGCGACACAAAGGTGAGGCGGCCCATGACGGCGCCGTTCACCAATAAGGGGAGGCTAAGGAGATCCTCGACCCCGGCGCTGGTAAGCGGCTCCCACACTTCGGGCACCGTACGGCACACGGCGGCATCGAGGTTTCCGTGGTGACGCCAGAGCGTTTGGCTTGCCTGACTTTCGGGGATCGCCGATAAGACGGGACCGGTGGCAGCCGCCAGGTGCTGGCGGCCTTCCTCGAACAGGGTAATACCTGCCTCCGCGAACGGAATCAAGTGGGCGGCCTGGTCAAGGATGGTCGCGTAAATGGCCGCTGGGTTGCTGTCGGCGCCCAGGCTTTCGCTGATCGTACCCAGGACCGAGGCGATTTGTAGCCGCTCGTGTTCGGCGGCTCGCAGGCGGGCTCTCGCGATGGCGGCCGCGGCCTGACCGGACACGCTGGACAGCAGGCGCAGATCCTCGGTCGGAAAGCCAGGATGTCTCCGCTGGTCCACCAACAAGAGCGCCCCCAGGGTCATTCCGTGATGGCGGAGCGGGATGGCGATCGCGCTCCGCCCGCTCCCTACATCGTTCAGTGGCTGCCAACCGGTAACGTTGTGGCCGCCGTGGGTTACGTCGGTCTCCACGACCATGCGGCGCTCACGGACGGCCCGCGCGGCATGAGAGTAGGGATCCTCCACCATGACCCTGGCGCCGATTCCCAGCGGCCCGACGAAGCCCGAAGATGCCTTCAGTTCGAGATAGGCTTCCATCGGATCGAGCAGAAACAGGGTGGCGGAATCCATGCGAAGGAGGGTATTGGCCTCCTCGCAGATCAAACGCAGCACGGTGGGGAGATCGTCGGCCGCGTTACTGATCGCCTCCGAAAGGGCCGCCAATCCGGTAAGGGACTCACCGCGATCGAGCACCCGCTGGTGTACCTGGGCATGGTGCACCCATACCGCCGCTTGATCAATGATTCTCTGGCAAATGTCGATCTCGTGGCCGCTGAACCTGGCGTCGGGACGCCGGCTCACCAGCTCCACTAGGCCGAGGACGGTATCCTCCACGATCATCGGCAAGGCGAGTCGGGCCTGCCATCCCTCGGCCACGGGCCAGCGAATGGGGTCGGCGCCCGCCACTGTTTGTCTTTGTTGCAGCACGGTCTCCAGACTCCCGTGTCCAGCGGGCGAGAATGGGGCCAGCGTGGCGCCCAGGGATACGTCCGGCGCCGCCGCGTGGGCGCAGGGGACGAGCCTCGTGTCGTCTCGGTCCAGACGGGAGATGACCACGGCGGAGGCGCCCAGGGTCTTCGCCAGGCTGGTCGCCAGTCCCCGCAAGACGGCGGTCACCTCCAGGGACGTACTCAGCAGGCGACTGCTTTCGACCAGGCCACGCAGCTCATCCTCGCGCCTCGCGGCCTCCTGACCCTCCAGGATCCGGTCAAAAGCTGTCGTGAGTTGATGCGCCACTGCCTGCAAAAGCCATACGTCGGCGCTGGAATACGCATGCTCCCGGTAGGACATGACGCTAATCTGGCCGACCAGACGTCCGCGGGCGCGCATGGTACAGGTCAAGCAGCTCGCCGAGGGGCGCCCAGTCCCGAAGGTCCAGCGTTGGCGATTGTCTTCGCTGGTAAAGAGAATCGGCTCTTGCGTAATGCCCTCGTCGTACGGCTCGATACAGATGCTGTCCGCCGGATACTCCACCTCCTCGTCCATGACCAGGACGCCGTGCATCCCCTCGCTTTGGAGGCTCGCCTGGACGAGAAAAAAAGAGTCGGCGGACATGAATTCGCGCAGTTCGCCATACACATACTGGCCAAGCTCGCGGCTGTCGAGCCGGTCCCCAATCCGACGCGCCAATTCACCCAGGAAGGATACGCGAGTATCGATCGCCCCTCCGGCTTTCATGGCCTCCATGGGTTCGGACACCGCCATAGCCTCACTCCAGATGTCGCCGTCCTCCTCGTCGTCCTTGGACGTCTTACGTTTCTCTATCGGCATTATTCACGCACTACTTTAGGGTTACGCGCCGGGAATGACCTGAGGTCCGGCCCATCCTTGCCCCAGAGACCGGTACTGGTCACTCGGTCAGCACTCCCGGCGCTTCGTACAGTACCTGGTTGCCGGCCACCGCCGTAACCGAGCGAATAGCCGAGGAAGGAATGGCGTGAGGTATCCGATAGATGGGAATGCCAAGGGGGCCGTGGGCGCGGAGGCATTGCCCATTGTGGGCGAACTCGGTCACCGCCAATTCGCGCGCTTCCTCCTCTCCCAGCTGTACCAGGGCATCCATATAGCTCGCCGGATCAATGGCGAAGATCCCGCGGGTGGGTTCCGGGCGGCCATCGGCGCCGATCCCGGCCAGCGGTGTCCGCTCCAGGCTCTTTCGGTCGCCTAGAAAGAGGAAGGTGGTGGGATTGCGGCAAATGAGCTTTCCGGTGACGAATTCTGGATGCCGGCTGAGCAGGTGAGCCAGCGTGGCCATGGTCTTGTGCAAGCCGCGGATCGGCCCCGTCCAATGCGCGACCGGTCCGGTCTGAAAGATGTAGTTTACCTCTTCCCCAGGCGGGAGGGCCAGCACGCGCGCGGCCTGCTGCTGCTCGGTCTCGCTGAGGAGCCAGGCCGTATGGCCGATGCCCGGCGCGAAGGCAAGGGGATTAAGGTAGCGGAACAGCACGGCCTCGATTTCGTCCCGTATGACGGCGGCGTCCTCGTCCGAGAGTCCGGGGCAGGTAACCGTGCCGGCATAGAGATGGTGGGTCACGCTGATCGGCGCCCGCGCCGCGAACCGAGCAAGCACATCATCCGTCCCCCGCACCTTGATCCGCTGAAGCAGAACACGGAACCCAGCCGGGGAGAAGGGCTCATCAATCCTTGCCGGCGGCGAGGAGAGCACGACTTGCGCGAGCAGATCCCGAATCACCCGATGTAGCGGTTGCGTAGTCACCAGCCCCTCCCTCACCAAGTCCACACGCGCTCAATTATAGGGCGTGAGTGATCTTTCGTGTGGGAACTCCTCAGGGACACGGGGAAAATAGCAACGGCAAGTGGCCCAACGGTCCTCACTCCGTTGGGCCACTTGCCGGAGAAGGAACCTTTCCTCCCCTGACGGTCGCCGAGCGCTGTCCTCGGTCACGGGTAAGAACCGGCCGTTCCGCCGCGCCGTGAAACAGAGCCTCGGCCTCGGACCAGCCGTCGCATTCGACTCGCGTCCCCTGGCCCAAAAGTCCGCCGGCGCCGGCCAGTGCCGACTTCGATTTGGGAACCAGGATGGATTTCACTGTCCGAGGTCCATCCATCGCCTACGATACAGGCCAATCGTTACCCACTCGTTAACAAGTTGTAAAAAATCCGCGAACACTATTTGGCCGAGTTCGTACACCTTGGCGGTGCGGCACGAGGGGTGCCCCTACAGGGAACCGCCTGGAGATTTACGCCCGGTGTACTGGCCCTCGGGATCGCCGCGGAGACGCCGGGCGGCGAACCACAGGCAGCCCACGAGCGGAAGGAGCGAAAAGTAGGAGGGGAGGGAGAACACCATGCCCCAGTTATTCTGTAAGCGGCCCGAGGCGAGGTCCGGCAAGGTTTGGTTCAGGAACGGGATGCGGACGTTCGCGACATAGCGCGGATCGCCATAGAGCGGATTGGTCGCCACCACCAGGAACAGTTGCACGACCGAGAAGATAATCAGGTATCGGCACACCCTCCGAAGCCGCGGATCGGCGATCGCGAACAACACCGGGAAGGTGAGGAAAGGAAGGGCGGGAAGAAATTGCCGCGGGCCGACGCTCGCGCCCCCATCCCAAAAGGCATAGCCTGCCTGAAAGAGGAAGTAGGTCACGCTTATGGCCCCACAGAGCCATGCCTCGCGGGTGAGGCCGCGTTGGGCCATGGCCCGGAGACCGGGCGCCGCCAGCAGGAGCCAGGGTGAGAGGATGAATAATCCTCGATAGGGATCGAAGGTGGTACCCCATACGGCGCTCCATTGGGGCAGGCCGACTCCCAGAATCCCCCGCGCCATGCCGTGCGCGTAATAGGGATCGGTGAGGTGGGTATACCCACCGGCGAAAGGGGTGCCAAAGACCGCCAGGTTATAGATGATCGCGGGGGCGAATCCGACCAGGATCCCCAGGGCGTACCCCACCGTCCGCCCAATCGGAAGCGGCCGCGATTTCTGGGGCCATGCCGCGTAGAGGCCAAGCAGGAAGGCAATGATCACGGTGGGGTACTCGCAGCCGATCGCGTAGCCGCCCAGGATTCCCGCGAGAAGGGCCGGGGCCCAGCTCGGCAAGGTCCGTCCCGATCCAGGCGCCCCACGGAAATCAAAGAGCAGCATGAAGGCCCAGAACAGAAGCGCGGCGCTGACCGCGTGGCTGAACAGGAGAATACTGAACGGCAGAGCCATGGTGCCGAATGCGTATCCGATCGCCAGGAGAAGCGCGGCCCCTCGCTCGGCGAAGCGGCGGTAGAATCGCCACAAGGTGGCGGCGAAAGCCGCGCATGGCGCGGTAATGCATAGCAGGGTCAGGAGCCAGCGCAAAAGGAAGCGATCGGCCTTTGGTCCGGTCGGCATCATCGATCCGGGCAAGACGGGCCGGAGGACCGCGTAGACGGCGGCCACCCAGAGACTGATCCCAGGAGCTTTGTCGGTGAAATAGTGCCGGCAGCCGGCTACCTGGGTTCGTTTTCCGCAATAGACGGCTTTGTCCAACAGTTGGGCCGCGTAGGGATCGATGCGGGCCGAATGGTGTTCGACCAGGGCGAAGCTGAGCGCGAGGTGGCTGTCCGCGTTGGATTGCAGGCCGCGCGGGATCCAGTAGGCGCCCGCCAGCATGACCAACCAGAACAACACGCGGGCGGCCGAGCCGCGAGCGGCCCGCGCGCTCACCGTCCGTCCCCTTGGAGCATGGCGCGTAAACGAATCACCGCCACCTCCGGGCGGGAGCCGATGCGCAAGGGGCGGCCTGACGTTCCCACCCCGGTGGTCACGAACACGGGCGTCCCATTGATCGTGTACACCCCATGGGAAAAGCGCGTGTTGGCGATGCGGCGCCGCGCATAGAGGCCCACCAATGGGAGACGGACCTGTGAGCCGTGGGTATGGCCGCAAAGCGCCGCCGCGTAGCGATTGGGGGGGAGGCGCCAGGTGAAATCCGGATAATGCACGAGCATCACGGGCCGGGCGCTCGCCGGAACCCCCGCCACGGCGGAGAGGAGATCATCGTGCCCTGAATGGGGGTCATCCACCCCCACAATCCACAGATCCTGGTTTCCTCGCCGCAGCCGGTGCGATTGATTCCGCAGCACCCGTACGCCCAGATCTTGTAACGCATGCACAATCCGATGCACGCGTACTCCGTCATGGTGGTAGTCATGGTTCCCCAACACCGCCAGGACGCCATCCGGCGCCCGCAAGGAGCCAAACAGATCCGGGCAGGAGGCGATGACTGATGTGTACTCAAAGAAATCCCCCGTGAGCACGATCAGATCGGCACGTTGGGTCATCGCCAGGGCCACGGCGCGCCTAATCGTCTCGGCCGACCAACCCCGGCCGCCGATGTGAAAATCGGAGAGCTGGACGATACGGTACCCATCGAACGCGGAAGGCAGATCGGGCACCTCGATGCTCACCTGCCTGAGCCGAAGGTGATGGGGCTCAACCAGGGTACCGTAGAGCAGGCCCAGGATTCCCAACGCCGCCAAGGGCGCCGCCACGCGGACCGGCCAGGACAATTGCCACTCCATCGACGGTACTCCGCTCCTCCCATCTCTCTGGCGTCAGGCCGTATGCCAGTGTACACTAGCCTCAACATGGAGATGCTGTCCGAAGCGCATCGACCCACCACCCTTCCCCGTATCCTGGTTGTTGATGATAACGAGGATCTGGTGGAAATGCTTTCGGCTGTCCTGAATCTCGAGGGATACGCACCGTTTGCCGCCTATACGGGCGCCGACGCGATTCAAGCCATGCAGGAGGTTGGTCCCGACCTGATTCTGCTTGATCGGGCCCTCCCGGATCTCGATGGACTGGAGGTATGCTCGCGGATCAAGAGCGTGGATCCCTCGCGGTTTCTCCCCGTGATCATGGTAACGGCGGCCGCGCATCGCGATGACAAGCTGATCGGCCTGGCCCGAGGGGTGGACGATTACATTACCAAGCCCTTCGACATGGAGGAACTGGTGGCCAAGGTACGGGTCATGCTGCGCATCAAGGCCACCGAGGACAAGCTGCGCCAGCGGACCGAGGAATTGGCTCGTCTCCACGAGCAAGAACAGGCGATGGTTATCCGCCTCACCGAGTTGGATCAGCTGAAGAGCCAGTTCATCGCCACGGCCTCGCACGAGTTACGTACCCCGTTGTCGATCATCAAGGGGTTTACCAATCTGATTACTCGCCGCGACGATTTCGGCTTTGATCGCGCCACGGAGATGCAGTACCTGGGCTTGATCGATTCGCAGGTGAACGCTTTGACCAGCCTGGTGGACGATATGCTGAGCGCCTCGCGCATTGAATCCGGGCGGGTTCGCCTACAGCGCGAACGGGTCGAACTATTGCCGATGATTCGTCGACAGCTTGACACCTTCATGGTCGCGGCTGCCGAGCGGAAAATAGAAATCATGATGGAACAGGCCGATCCGGCGGTAGCCTATGCCGATGCCCAGCAAGCCGAACAGGTATTGGTGAATCTGGTCAGCAACGCGATCAAATACTCCTTTGACGGGGGCAGGATCCGGATTTGTCTCCGCGAGGATCCC
>DATBTL010000484.1:0-5941 GCA_036559345.1 Chloroflexota bacterium
TCCGCAGGAGGGTCGCCTCCGCCTCCTCATCGGCATTGGCCGTGGCGCGGGCCGCCTCCCGTGCAGCCCGCGCCATCTCTACGAGAGCCCGATCGAGACCGTCCAGGTGGGACGCCAGCGGACTCGGGGGTGTCCGCGGCCTAGACTCGGCCAGATCCTCGACAAAGGCTGAAATGTCCTCCAGGCGCGGGAAAAGCAGTGGCTCCATCCCTCGGCGCCTCCAGCCCTGTAGCAATGGAGTCAGTTCCTCGCCAGGCATCAGCGCGTAGGCGGGCCGCGCCCGACCGTCAAGCGCTTCTCGGATCGCCCGATAGATCACTCTGAAGTTCGGATCCACCAGGCTGAAACCCACGAACAGGAAGGTCCGGGTGGCCAGCAGGGCATGCAGATAGGCGATCATCGCCCGGTGACGTGTCGCGTATTCCTCGAAGTCGGTGCGGGTGAGCACCATGGTGCGCGGCAAGGAGACACAGCCGTGCAACTTGACCAGGGTCACGCCCCAGGTCTCGTCGATCACCCCCACCTCTCGGTCATCCACGATCGTCGCCGGCGGCACGCCCTGAATGGCGCCGATCGCTTCCTCGGTCAGTTGATCGAAATTGGTGGTGAAGATCACGGGAGCGGTGACGCGGGCGATGGCGCGATGCAGCTTGCCGGACCGCGCCGGCTCGCGCCTGCCGTCCGGGGTGCGGAGGCTATGGCGCACCTGCTGTTCCAGGGCGGATCGGCCGCCCTCCTCACTCTCCACGAAATAGTCGGCCACGTCGAGCGGATCAAGGGCCTGTTCAAGTCCCAGCCGCTCACGCAGCGGGGCTACCAGTTCGGCCCAGGTGGGCAATCCGGCGTCGTGCGCCACCCCCGCGCCAAGAAAGAGCACCAGCGATCCATAGCCCGCCTGCTCGCGGAGCAGCGGCACTACATCGGCCGGATCGCGGCGCCGATGATCTTTCGTGGTTGACGGGCTTTCTCTGCTCACCTGGGCTGCCGCGCCTCCAGACCATCACGCGTATCTTGCAACCGGCAGCGCACAAGCTGCAACTGGCCGGCCTCGATGGCTGATTCCGCGCCGACCTTGACCTCGATCTCCCCATTGAGATGTACTTTATCGTTGCAGCGTCCGGTCTGGGGATCATACACTGGTGCCCCGGCTGGGTTGTTGCCGTCGAGCCAGGCGACGCATTGGAGTGCCAGGTCGCGATAATGGGCCTTCTCGGTGGCGCGGTATAACTGCTCCAGGCCCAGGGCCAGCGGGGAAATATCGAAGACGGACTGGGGATCCCGCTTGGATGGATAGGCATGGTAGAAGCCGCCCTGGATCACGGGCTCGGCCAGACGCCGCACGGTCTCCTGGCAGGCCACGAGATATTCGGGCCGGCTCAGCAGGCGCCCGGCGCGCGCGACCGCCGCCAACTGGTAGTAGCCGTAAAACTCCACCTCATCCTTGCCGCATGCGTCGCGAAAATAGCCCGATCCGGCTCCGAGTATGGCGTCGCACATATCGATAATCCATTGCTGGAGTCCTCGTTCGGGCTGAGTCTCGTAGATGTCCATCACCGTCAGCGCGTAGGCTGCTACGTATTTCAGGTTGCCGGTCGGCGGGAAAAGCGTGGTCCAGAACCGTTGCAGGTATGCCTCGTCACCCAGCACCCTCCAGGCCGTCGCGTAGGCTTGTAGCGCACGCACGGTCCATGGCTCACCGCCGAGGTAGGAGGTTTTCCCATTCCCGCTTCGAGTCCCATCCTCATCGAGGATGAAGTTGAGGAGGCGCGGGTCGCGCTCACTCTGCATATAGACGACGAAGCGGAGCCACTCACAGCCAAGGCGGAGCGCGGTCGCCGATTCCGAACGCTCATAGACGCGCAAGGCAAGGTCCGCCGCCCGCGCCACATCGTCGATACAGGCGATGCCCTCGAAGCCCTGGTCGTCCGCCGGGTAGACCTCGATAGCCGGCGCGATATCGTGCAGAACGGCCTCGGGCGAACCGGCAAGGAGTTTCCCGTAGACGCGCACGTACGCGGTTCGCGGGCCCGCCGACGGCAGGTAGCCGGTCAACCGCTGAAGGTGGCGCAGAACGCCGGGCGTATCATCTAGAGAGCCCGCCGGCGGAACCGGGACCGTGTAGGTCAAGTCATTGCTAAGCTGGTTCACAATTTCTCCTTTAATCATTTCTGCATCCTGTTCACACACTGGTGCGGCAATTCTCATGTTGGTGGGTCTAGCAGAGACATACTTCAGCCAATTGGCTTATTGTCAAGCCGGCAGCGTACTAAGCCTATGCTCCGAAGAGCACGCACACTGACGTCCGGCCGCGTTTTCGGCCAACCGTCCGCCACGAGGATTGGCGGGTCCTGCCGGCCAGGGGGCCGCGTGGCCCACCTAGCGCGGGCTAGTACTGGCGGTCGCCCTCGTCCCTTCGTTTGGCTGATGTGAGCACGGCGACCCAACCCCAGACTGTACTCAGGTGAAGCTTCTCTATGGGTAATTCGCCAATGGTTGGCGCCTGTTCCGAGGGGGGACCATCATGCGGGAGACCCGAGACAGCGTGGAAGACATCTGGGGGGCGCGCACCCCATACGCGGGCGCTTGGCCCGCGCGGGTGGACGAGCGAGTAGTCGAGGAGCCGGATCGCTGGGTACCCAGTACATGCGTTCTCTGTTCCAACGGCTGTGGCATGGACATCGGCGTGAAGGATGGGCGAATCGTGGGGGTACGAGGTCGCGCCACCGATATCGCCAATCGTGGCCGGCTGGGACCGAAGGGACTGCACGGCTGGGAAGCGAACAACAGTTCCGACCGACTGACCCAGCCGCTCATCCGCCGCGGCGGCAAGCTGGAGCCCGCCAGTTGGGATGAGGCCATGGACCTGCTGGTCCGGCGCTCCAGGGAGTTGATCGCGCGCCATACCAGCTTGAGCATCGGCGTCTATTCGACGGGGCAACTCTTCATTGAGGAGTATTATGCCCTGGCCCTGATCGCGAAGGCGGGGCTACGGACTCCCCACACGGACGGGAACACGCGGCTCTGTACCTCGACCGCGGCGGCGGCCTTGATGGAATCATTCGGTACCGACGGCCAGCCCGCCTCCTACCGGGACATCGACCAGACGGATGCCCTGTTCCATATTGGTCATAATGTCTCCTCGCAGCAGACCGTGCTCTGGGCCCGCATCCTCGATCGCCGTCGCGGCCCCAATCCGCCCAAGCTCATCGTCGTTGATCCCCGCGCCACGGTGACCGCGAAGGAAGCGGATATCCACCTGGCCCCTCGGCTCGCGACCAATGTTGCACTGCTGAATGGCCTGCTCCACCTGCTGATCAAGGCCGGTCACCTGGATCAAAGCTACATCCAGGCGCATACCGTAGGGTTCGAGGCGCTGGAGCGGACGGTTGCCGGGTGGCCGCCCGATCGCGTGGAGTTGGTAACCGGTGTCCCGGTACGGCAGCTCACCGCGGCGGCGGAGATCCTCGGCACGGCGCCCACCCTGGTCTCCACCGTACTGCAAGGGGTCTATCAGTCGAATCAGGCCACCGCCGCCGCCATCCAGGTGAATAATCTGCATCTGATCCGCGGGCTGATCGGGAAACCGGGATCCGGCATCTTGCAAATGAACGGCCAGCCCACCTCGCAGAATACGCGGGAATGTGGCGACAACGGCGCAATGGCCGGATTCCGCAACTACCAAAACCCCAACCATGTTGCCGATCTGGCGCGAGTGTGGAATGTGGATCCGGCAAGCTTGCCCGATCGGGGCACGCACGCGATGCAAATCTTCCATTATGCCGAACAAGGCTCGATCAAGATGCTCTGGGTTATCGCCACCAATCCTCTTGTGTCGCTTCCCGATTTGGGGCGTATTCGCCGCATCCTGGAGCAAGAGGATCTTTTCGTCGTGGTGCAGGATGCGTTCATGACTGAAACCGCCGCGGTGGCCGATCTGGTGCTCCCCGCCGCGCTGTGGGGTGAGAGGACGGGAACCTTCACCAATACCGACCGCACCGTGCATATTTCGTACAAGGCCGTCGAGCCGCCCGGCGAGGCGCGGTCCGATTTCGACATTCTGCTCGACTATGCCCGGCGCATGGATTTCCGCGACAAGGATGGCGGACCGCTGGTCAAGTGGTCCGATCCAGAGAGTACGTTCGAAGCCTGGAAGGAGTGTTCGCGCGGGCGTCCCTGCGACTATACAGGCTTGAGCTATGCCAAGCTCAGCCAGGGTACCGGCATCCGCTGGCCCTGCAATGAGCAGTATCCAGACGGTGCCGAGCGGCTCTACGCCGACGGCCTGTTCAACACCAGCGCCGACTACTGCGAGACCTATGGTCATGATCTGGTGACCGGGGCAGCCGTGACGGCCGAGCAGTACGTGGATCCCCAGGGCAAGGCGTTCCTCAGGCCCGCCGACTACCAGCCGCCGCTGGAAGCCCCGGACGAGGAGTATCCGCTCTGGCTGACTACCGGCCGGGACGTCTATCACTTCCACACTCGGACCAAGACCGCGCGAGCCAGGGCCTTGCATGACGCGGCCCCCGAGGGCTACGTGCAAATCGCGGAAGAGGATGCCCGCCGTCACGGGATCGTCGCCGGCGACATGGTCGAGATTACCTCGCGGCGCGGTACCGTGCTGGAGCCGGCGCGGATCGGTGACATCGCCCCCGGCGTCGTCTTTATCCCCTTCCACTACGGGTATTGGGATCATCCGGATCGAGCGCGCGCGGCGAATGAACTGGCGATCACGGGGTGGGATCCGGTGAGCAAACAGCCCCTGTTCAAGTATGCGGCCGCGCGGATTCGGAAGACCCCGGCGGACACGCCCGCACGACGGATAGGCAAAGCTCTGCAACAGGCCGGCGAGAAGGTCAAGGAACTCGTGATAGGGGAGGTCTGAGATGTACGTTGGCGGCTATCTTGGCGTTCTCCAGGACAGCGAGCAGCAGCTTGCCGTCTCCTTCATGCTGGTCGCCAGCCGGCACCCCGCGGAACCCGAGGTGCTCGCGATCGCCCCAGTGCTTGCCGCCTGGTCGCGCGAGCACGCGCTGCGGCTCCAGCCGTTCCTCGATCGGTATGGGAAGCAGCAGGTTGCCGCGCCGGCGCTGCACGGCGTCCTTTTCCAGGGCTCGCCCCTTGGCGGGCGCGGCCTGCTCCGTGATCTCCAGGATCTCTCCTTGCTGGTGAATGACGTGCGACTTACCTGGGTCATGCTCTCGCTGGCCGCCAAGGCGCTGCGGGATGTGGACTTGCAGGACGCATGTCGGACCTTGAGCGAACAGACCCTGCGGCAACTTGATTGGCTCAAGGTCCATATCGAGGACGGAGCACCCCAGGCTCTGATCGCGGCGCCCTGAGCTTGCGGGGTGCAATTCACGGCCGGGAGCGAGCCACCACCACCGTGGCATCGTCGGTCTTCCGACTCCATCCTGTCAGCACGGCGGCGGCCAGACTGCTCGGCCCTGGATCGGTGAACTCCGGCAGGCTCTCCATGGCGAAGCGGGCGCTGACTCCATCGGTGTGGAGGAGGAGCAGCCACTCTCGCTCGAGCGGTACCAGCAACGAGCGCACGGTCGGCAAAGTTACGCCGACGATCCCTCGATAGGCAATGAGCCGCTGGGTCTGCCCGCCCTGCCAGAACTGGGCCTCGACGTTACCCACGCCCGCGTAGGTCAACTCACCCGCGTCGAGATTAATGGCGGCGACGGATAGTACCGCCCCTCGGGTGCCGTGGAGGGCGAGATGGCAAGCCAGAATCGCATCCTCCGGTGAGAGCGCGGGATGAGCAACCAGCACATCCGTCGCCCGCGCCGCCGCCGCGGCGGCGGCCGATCCGTGCCCGAGCCCGTCAATTACGGCGACCCGACAGGTGCGGCCGTGCCACTGCACCGTCCAGGCATCACCGTTCGCCGTTTCCCCAGGATACGGGCGGCTGGCGCCACCAATAGCTATCTGT
>DATBTL010000485.1:0-2320 GCA_036559345.1 Chloroflexota bacterium
GTCAGCGGCATTATCGACCGCTTGGTGGAAGCGGGGTTTGTCTGCCGCGAGGAAGACGCGACGGATCGCAGACTGGTGGTCAGCCGCCTCACCCCCAAGGGCGAAAGCACCCTGGCCCGCCTCTATGGGAACCGTGGCGCGCACCTCCGAACTCGCCTGGATAATCTTTCCGAGACCGAGCTGCTCGGCTTGCACGCGGGCCTGGAAGCGCTGCTGGCTCGATGGTAGAGGCGCCTCTGTCCCCGCTCGGCATCCTGGAGGACCAGTGCCGGGCCTTGCTGGCCCCGTTCGTGCCGGAGGGCACGGAACTCAGTTTCGAGCGGCCCCGCTCCCCCGACCTGGGTGATTTGTCGTGCAGCGTCGCGCTCAAGCAGGCGAAAGGACTGGGCCGGCCGCCCATGGGGCTGGCCGAGGAGTGGGCGGCGGCGGCATCCGCCCGGCTGGATACCACCCCGCTGGTCCGAGAAATCCGCGCCGCCCGCCCCGGCTTCTTGAATTTCTATGCCGAACCGGCCGCCTTCGCCGCCCTGGTGTTGGCCGCGGTGCGCGCGCATGGTGACCGCTATGGCTGCCCACCGGAGGTGGCGCCCCGACACGTGGTGGTCGAGCATACGTCGGTCAATCCGAACAAGCCGTGGCACATCGGCCATGTCCGGAACGCGGTGCTGGGCGATGTGCTTGGCCGGGTGTTCCGATTTGCCGGCCATGACGTGGAGATTCAGAACTACATCGACGATACGGGGAAGCAGGTGGCGGACCTCCTGTTCGGCCTGGCCTACTTGGGGATGTTGTCGCCCGAGGGGATCGCTGCCTCGCCCGGGGCCGAGAAGGCCGACCACTTCTATGGCGACGCATACGTGCGGATCAATGCCCTGGTGCGTGAGGGGATCGTGCCGGCCCCCGAGATGGAGGCGGGGAGCGCGCGCTTTATGCACGCCCGCGAATTGGGTCAGTACCGCGATCTGGTGCATACGATCGTCCTGGCCCAGCTTGCCACAGCCTGGCGCATGGACATTTTCTACGATTTGCTGATCTGGGAAGGCGACATCGTCCAGGCCCACCTCTTCGAGGAGGCGATGGCTAAACTGCGAAGCTTTCCCAGCGTGTTCCCGCAAACGGAAGGGCGGCATCGCGGCTGCCTGGTGATCGAGATGGGGGAGTTTCTCCCCGAGGGGGCCGGGGAGACCGGAGTCGAGGTGGACCACCCGACCGAACGGGTGCTGATCCGCTCGAACGGGCTGCCTACCTATACGGCCAAGGACATTGCCTACCACATGTGGAAGTTCGCCCTGCTCGATGGCGGCCTCCGCTATCAACTCGATACGGTGCAGCCCAATGGCCAGGAGCTCTGGACCTCGTCGCCCACCGGACACTTCCAGAAGCGTCGGGCGGCGGAGTACTTGATCAATCTGATTGACGTGCGGCAGAGCCTCCCGCAGGTGGTGGTCAAGGCTGCCCTCCGAGTGGCGGGCTTTGAGGAAGCGGCGGCGGCTCAGCACCACCTGGGCTACGGCATCGTGGCCCCCAAGGGCGGGAAGTTCAGCGGCCGCGAGGGGACCGAGCATTCGGCCGATGGGGTGCTTGAGGAGGTTGCGGCCGCCCAATACGCCCGCGCCGCCGCCAAGGCGGTGGAGCGCGGCGTCGCGGTCCCCGAGGCGGAGCTGCGCGCAACCTCCGAGTTGGTGGCGGTGGGGGCGCTCCGCTATCTGATGTGCCGCTACGACCCGCTTCGCAACGTGTCGTTTACAATCGACGAAGTGATCGACGGGAAGGGGCATACGGGACTCTACGTGCAGTATGCGTACGCCCGCACCCAGTCGATTTTCCGCAAGGGTGGCTACGCCGGTGACGGGGATTCCGGTCTGGACGGCAGTTCGTGGGAGAACGCCGATCCGGCCCTGCTGACCCACGAGCGGGAACGGGCACTCGTGTTGATTCTTGCCCGTCTGCCAGGCGTGGTGGCCCAGGTGCTCGACGGACTGAGTATCCACCTGCTGGCTGATTACGCGCACGATCTGGCGGAGCATTTCGCGCTCTTCTACGAAGAGTGCCCGATCCTCCGTTCCGACGTGCCGCCGGAGCTTCGCCAGGCGCGTCTGGCCCTGGCCGCGGCGACCGCGCAAACCATGCGGAACGTCTGCGCCCTGCTTGGCTTAGCGTTGCCCGACCGTCTGTAGATCGAGTGGAGTAGCCCGGACGGGATTCGAACCCGTGGTCTTCGCCTTGAAAGGGCGACATCCTAGGCCGCTAGACGACCGGGCCAGGTAGCGTACGGCACCGTTCTCAGGGTACGGGGCGCCCGTCTCCTTGTCAACCAACG
>DATBTL010000486.1:0-3897 GCA_036559345.1 Chloroflexota bacterium
GCGTCGCCTCGATCGCCAGGCCGGCCAGGATCTCGGTCTCCGGCCGGGGTACCAGCACGTTTCTATTCACCAGAATGCTGAAATCGAGCCAATTCCTATAACCCACCAGGTAAGCCAGGGGCTCACGCCGGAGCCTCCGAGCAACCAGGGCCTGAAACTCCACGCTCTCTATCGCGCTCAGCCCAGACGAGCCGTGCATGAGCAGTCCGGCCCGATCCAGCCGCAGCACGTGCCTCAAGAGCAGCCCGGACTCCAGTGCCGCTTCCCCAATCCCCCCCGACTCCAGCTCGCGGCGGCCCCAGACTTGGGCGGTTCGCGCCGAGCAGCCCAGCGGCCACGCCTGCTCCTCCGAGAGCCGCGTGGTCACTCGACGGCCGCGAGCCTTTCGGCCCGATCGACGGCGGCCAGAGCATCCATCAGGGCGGTCAAGTCGCCATCCATGACCACCGGTAGGTTATGAAAGTTCTCGGATAACCGTTCGTCGGTCAGGCGGTCCTGGGGGAAATTGTAGGTGCGCACCCGCTCATTGCGATCGCCGCTCCCTACCAGGCTCTTCCGCTGGGCGCTGAGTTCTCGCGCGCGCTTTTGTTGCTCGAGATCCCACAATCGGGCCCGCAATACATTCATGGCCTTCTCGAGATTCTTGGTTTGGGACTTCCCGTCCTGGCAGGTCACCACCATGCCGGTTGGCAAATAGGTGACCCGGACCGCCGAGTCCGTGGTATTCACGCTCTGCCCACCATGGCCGCTTGAGCGGAACACGTCGACCCGAATGTCATTCTTGTTGACCTCGATATCCACGTCCTCGACCTCCGGCATCACCGCGACGGTCGCCATCGACGTGTGAAGACGCCCACCAGACTCGGTGACCGGCACCCGCTGCACCCGATGGCCGCCGCTCTCGTATTTCAGCCGGCTAAACGCGCCCCGGCCCGTGATTTCCAGGATCGCTTCCTTCACCCCACCCGACGCGCTGTCGCTCTGGTT
This sequence comes from Chloroflexota bacterium, assembly GCA_036559345.1. Lineage (GTDB taxonomy): Bacteria > Chloroflexota > UBA5177 > JANWHV01 > JANWHV01 > JANWHV01. The sequence continues at coordinate 988 of DATBTL010000486.1, forward strand.
GAGTACCTCGACCGACCATCCCTGGCGCTCGGCGAAGCGGCCATACATACGGCAGAGTTCGGCGGCGAAGAGCGCCGCCTCCTCCCCGCCCGTGCCGGCCCGGATCTCAACGATCACGTTCCGCTCGTCATTCGGATCCCTGGGTAGGAGTAACTGGCGCGCCGTCTCAATCGTCTCGGTCCAGGCGGCGCGGAGCCGGCGCAGTTCGGCCCTGGCATCCTCCAGGTCGGGCCCGGCCAGGCCCGCCTCGGTCATGTCGGTGTAGAGCTCGATGTCGTCATCGATTGACTGGAGCTCCTTGGCCAGAGCGGCCGCCGGTGCCAATTCGGCCTGCTCGCGCCCATAGCGAGACAGCAGCTCCGGGTTGGCATAGACCTCCGGATCGGAGAGCCGTGCACCCAACTCATCGAAGCGCCCGCGAATGTCACGCAAGCGATCGCTGATCGTATTTTCGGTCATTTACCGGCCAATCAGTGACTCAGTCGTCATCGCCATCCATGGCCATGGCCCCACGCAGCGCGCTCAGCGCCACCTCAACCTGTTCATCGGTAGGCTGGCGCGTGGTGAGCTTCTGGAGCACCATGCCGGGAGCATTGAGAAGGCGGACCACCGGCGAATCCAGGTGTCGCGCGTTGAACTGCAACACCTCGAAGCTAATGCCCGCCACCAGGGGAACCAGAGCAATGCGTGTCCCCACTCGTCCCAGAGGGAGGCGCTTCCCCACCAGCCCATAGACCAGCGTGGAGGTGAGCATGGATTGGAGGAGGAACGCGGTGCCGCAGCGAGGGTGAGCGGTATCGAAAAGCTGGACCGATGCCGGGGCGAGTTCCACATCGGCCTCAAGGGCGCTAATCGATTTGTGTTCCGCCCCGTGGTACTGAAATACGCGCTGCACCTCTTTCAGGCGTCCAATGATTCCCAGATAGCCCAGCAATATGCTGATCCGCACCCCACCCTCAAGCAAGTGCGCCACGGGCCCGCCGCGCTCTGGTTCGCCCTCGGGCTGGCGCCGCAGTCTCCGGGCCAGAAGATTGGGGATGGCGGCGAACAGGGTGGCGGCGGCGAACGCCCCACCCATCACCGCCCGCTTGCTCATCGGCTTGAGCGACTCGCCAGTACCCCCGGCCGCCACGTCAGCCGAGAACATCATCATCTTCATGCCTACCCTCAGGGTATCGCGGAGGGCCAGAACCCCGCGCACCACCGGCACCTTGCGCCAGAAGCTCGCCGAGGGACTGACCAGGCGTTCCTCTCGGGTAATCACCGTGCCGTCGGGCGCCCGCACCGCCGCGAACACGCCGGCCCGCCCGCGGATCAGCACGCCTTCGATCAGCGCCTGGCCCCCGTAATGCCGCTTCATCGGTCCCTCCTTGGGTGCTCATGGCCTGCCATAGAAGAAGGCGAGAGGGATCGGGACACTGGGTGTCCCGCCTCTCGCCCGAGGGAGCGGGCAAGCATGCCCGCTCCGTGGTCAAATCCGCCTACTGGTTGGCGACGGCCTCGGTCTCCGCGGCCTCCGTCGCTCCCTCGGCCTGGCCCCCGCGGCGCTGGCGCCGCATGAACCGCTCCACCTGGCCGGCGCTGTCCACGATGCGCTGTTGGCCGGTGTAGAAGGGGTGGCACTTGGAGCACACGTCGATCCGGAGCGCCTTACTGGTCGAGCCGGTGGTAAAGGTGTTCCCGCAGGAGCAAGTGACCACCGCGTCGCTATAATAGGTGGGATGTATGCCGTCTCTCATTGAATTGTTCCTAACCATTTCCGTGTATTCTGGCGCCATGCGGCACCAGGTCCCACTTCGTCGCGGGAGTGCTTGACCGGCCCTAGGCCGCCACCTCGGCGTCCAATTGGGCCCGCAACTTGCGTACCTGGCCAAGAACCCGTGGGGCTGCCCGGACCAGACTGAGCAGGACAGTTAAGGAAATGGCCTTTCCCAGCCCTTCCTTCGCCTGCTGCTTCTTGCCAAGTTGCTGAGCGAGCGGCGTGGCGACATCAAGGACCGCCCCGACTACGCCAACCACGGCCGCGGCAACCCCGAGATATTTCACCAACGTAGTGCTGGGATGCTGAATCTCACCGTCGCCCTTCGACACCAGCCCACTCCTTCAGTCAAGTCACGCACGCCGGCCCGGAGGACACACACCCACCGTCCCGCCAGTACAGTATAGAGCACCACCGATGAAGCGGCCAGTGTTCGCTGTTTTTGGCCTGGTCCAGCCCGCGGCGCTCCCCATGATCGGCGCTCTCGCATATAGTAATACGCGAGGGACCGCGGAAAGGATCTCCCATCCGGGCCTCGGCTTCCGATCCGCCTCTTGATTGGCGCCTATACCGTGAAAGGACACCCGTGGAAACTCTCGGAACCGTGGTGGTTGGGGTGGGCGGAGGGATCGCCGCCTATAAGGCCCTCGAAGTCACGAGCCGGCTCGTGCAACTCAACCTGGATGTGCGAGTGGTGATGAGCGCGAACGCCGCGCGCTTCGTGACGCCCCTCAGCTTCGAGAGCCTCTCCCAGCACCCGGTGCTCAGCGACCTGTGGAGTGAGCAACCCGACCTGAACATTTCCCATGTGCGCCTGGGCACGGCGGCATCCGTCCTGGCGATCGTGCCCGCTACCGCCAATCTCCTCGCCCAACTCGCGCACGGCCTCGCCTCCGACGCGCTCACCGCCACCGCGCTGGCCTGCCCCGCGCCCCTGATCCTCGCCCCCGCCATGAATAGCCGCATGTGGGACCACCCCGCCACGCGGGACAACCTCCGACTGCTGGTCGACCGAGGAGCGGAGATAGTTGGTCCCGAGATCGGCTACCTGGCCGAGGGCACCTCCGGCATTGGCCGGCTCGCCCCGCCCGAACTGATCGTGGAAGCGATCCTGCGCGCCCTTCGCAGGCGCTCGGACCTCGCCGGACAAA
>DATBTL010000487.1:0-4915 GCA_036559345.1 Chloroflexota bacterium
CGACGCGATGCGGCCCACCCTGATTCTGCCGATTATCATCCTGATTCTGGCGGGAGGTTGCTGTTTCGCGGTCAAGGGCGGGACGGTCAAGCCAGAGTCGTGGGCGGCGGATCAGCCCGAACTGGAGAGTTCGGCGGGGTAGCGCTGGGCGATCCTCCTATTTCGTGGAGAGGGGATAGGCGATGAATCGGCAGGTGCGCTGGGCGGCGACGCAGGTTATGGGACTGGAGCATCTCGTCGTGCGGAGCGACCAGCGAGGGATCCATGCCGATGGCGTGGTCATCGGCGGCGACAACGAGAGCCCAACCATCTGGACCGTGACCTATGAAGTGGAGTGTACGCCGGACTGGCGCGCCCGACGCGTCGTGGTGGTCGAGCACGCCGGCGGACGCCGACTTGATCTCGTCGGCGACGGGCGCGGCACCTGGACGGATGGCGACGGGCGACCACTAAAAAGCCTCGCCGGCTGCATCGACATCGACATCCAGGCGACGCCATTTACGAACACGCTGCCGATCCGCCGCCTCGGCCTGAGAACGGGCGCGTCCGCCACGATCCAGGTTGTGTACATCCCCATGCCCGACCTCGTCCCCATGGCCGTTGAGCAGCGATACACCGCACTTGGCACGGATCGATGGCGCTACGAACAACCGGGTAGCGGCTTCTCGGTCGAGCTCACCACCGATCCAGATGGCCTGGTCGTCGACTATCCGGGCTTTTTCCGCCGCCTTGAGGAGATCGGCAATCAGCCGGAGTAACAAGGGTCCACTCTTTCCAAGCCGGCTGTGCAGGTAGAATGAGACGACACCTGTGCTGACTGGCTGCACACGACAGCAGAACACCATGGCTGGTACCAGACCGTGGGATAGAGCGACACCATGAAGGCGCGACGAGATCGCAGGGCTCTGGAACGTGCAATTGGCGAGCATCTCCGTACGTGCCAAGTGAAGGGGAGGATAGGGACATCGCCGCGATGACGAAGAACATCACCATTCCATTTGTGCGATCGGGCTCCTATCCCTTGCGCGCTGGAAATGTAGTACGGCTCCTGGTTGATGGCGAGCCGGCCTTCCGGCGTATCTGCGAGGCGATTGAGGCGGCCAGGAGTAGTGTCTGGGTGACCGTGACTTTCATGTGGGCCACCTTCGAAATGCCGGATGATCGAGGAGCCGCACTGGACGTGCTAGACAGGGCGGCGGCGCGCGGTGTTGACGTCCGGCTCATCTTCTGGCGGCCGGACGCGGAAACCGAGGAGTTGAAGCACAACGCATTTTGGGGCTCTGTGGACCATATTGTTCAGCTTGAGGTTCGTGGATCCGGAGTTCGGATACGGTGGGACCGAGCCCAACCAGGTTTTTGCCAGCACCAAAAGAGCTGGCTCATCGATGCCGGCGGCGAGAGCGAAACGGCTTTCGTCGGAGGGATCAATCTCAATCCCCACTCCATGGCCGCTCCCGGCCATCGCGGTGGGGGCCAGAACCACGACGTCTATGTCGAATTGGCAGGCCCCTCGGCAGTCGACGTTCACCACAACTTTGTACAGCGCTGGAACGAGGCAAGTGAGCGCCTTGCGGAGGACGGTCGGTGGGGTAGGGGCAGCGAGACCGACCTGCCGTTTCCGACCCACGTTCCTGCCCAGCGGGGCAACGCACTCGTCCAAATACAGCGTACCATGCACCGTGGTCGCTATACTGACGGGCGACCGACACCTGAGGGGCCCTCGTTCGACATCGCTTCAGGCGAACGGTCGATCTTCGACCAATACTGTGCGGCCATCGGTGCCGCCCAGCACTCGATCTATATTGAAAACCAGTACATCGAGGTTCCGGAGATCGTTACCTGCCTGCATCACGCACTGCGGCGCGGTGTGGAAGTGGTGCTGCTGATGCCCGCCGAACCGGAAGTCTCCGCCCGTCCAGCTGCCCCGGAGCGGCAATCCTTCTTCGAAGCTCGAGCGGCCCTCGGTGCGTACGAGCACTTCACGTTGGCAGGCATCGCCGGCCTCAGTGCCGATGGCCGGCGCACGCCAGTCTACGTTCACGCCAAACTCATGCTGGTTGATGATGTATGGGCCACTATTGGCTCGTGCAATCTGCACCGCTACTCGCTCTTCGGAAACGGGGAGATGAACGCCGCGTTCTGGAGCCCGGAAACCGTGCGCGCGCTCCGTTGTGAGCTGTTTCAGGAGCACTTGAATCAAGATACTACTCGCATGGACGACCGCGCCGGCCTCCAGTTTTTCCGCAAAGTCGCTCTGGAAAACCGCGGACGGTTCAACGCAGACAATCACGGGTGGCAGGGCCAAGCGTTCACCCTAGACCCGGCCAGCTACGGGCGTTGATGCAGCAGGGCCCTTTTGATTGCAGGACGCGGCCGAAGCATCCCAGCTAGACTGCGGTTCATGGTTTGAGAGAGCACATATCCGACGCGTGATATCCTCGGCGGTGTGCCGCTGTTATCAGTCTCAATGGTGATGGAGCGCCTGCCTCGGACGATCAACGCTTCCGGCAAAGCGCGTGCCCTTCGAGGGCCATTGGCTAGGTCGCTCCCACGTTGCACGGCTCAGACATGCCTTCCGGCGGATCCCGACGCGGCTCACCGAAAAACGGCACGGGACTCGCGGGCGGTGGGGCAGCATAAGGAAGATTATGCTGACTATCCGTTATCAGCCTGCGCGGCTCGGCGTCCTTCTTGGTCGATATCTTTTCGTACTTTCGTGGCGATTATCCAGCCCAAGGTCTATACTCGTGCTTGTGAGGGGCCCGACGGAAAGGCCCCCGAAGGACCGAGGAGGAAGGTAAGATGGCTACCGGAGTTCTCTTCATTGGTTGGGGACCGGCGATCCCCGGACGGGAGCAGCAGGCCCTCAAAGTCTTCGGCGACGCGGTGGCGTACTGGAGCGATCTCCAGCAGCGGGGAGAGATCACGAGCTTCGAGCCGGTTGCCCTGGAGCCGCACGGCGGCGAGCTGGCGGGCTTCGCCATCTTGCGTGGGGATCAGGAGCGGCTGAGCCGCTTGCGCATCGACCCGGCGTTCGTGGACCTGAACACAAGGGGGCAGTTGGTGGTGACCCACTTCGGCGTGGTCATGGGCTACGTCGGTGAAGGGCTCAACCAACTGTTCGCCGGCTTTGGGAAGCACGCGGCTGCACTCGCCTAGCTGCCCCGCCTCGCGTCGCGACGGGTGATCCGCGGCGGACACAGCTGAAGCGGAAGCCCGGCGGCGCCGGCCGCGCCATGTACTCCCCCGAGCGGTGGTAGCCCCGCCGCTCGGGGGCACCTGTCCCCACCTAGCCGGGCCGGCCGTGGACAGGCGCGGCCTCGATCACGCGCGTATCCTTGCATGGCCCCGAATGATCATGGCTGTCATGCCCGCGCTCCGTCCGCCCAAGGCCCCCGCAATAGAGGTCGTCCGGATCATGGCGGTCGCAGCAAGCGTATTCGAGCTGGATCGTGCTGTGCTGGATCTTGTAGTGGTCGGCCAGCAGTGTATTCACCCGTTGCAACAGGCCGTCGCAAGCCGAAAGGGGGCAATCGTCGACTACCTGCAGGTGCGCCGAAAGCGCGTTCATGCCCCCGGCTATGGACCAGACATGCAGATCATGCACATCGGTGATCCGGGGGATGGCCGCCACGTCTCGGGCCAGCTGCGCCACGTCCATGCCCTTCGGAGTCGCCTCCATCAGAATACCGACCGTCTCGATCAGGACGAGCCAGGCGCCTCGGGCGATCAGCACGGCGATCACGAGCGAAATAAGGGGATCCGCGGCATACCACCCCGCGAATAGGATCACCAGACCGCCGACGATCACCCCGCCCGAAGCCCCTACATCGCCCAGGACGTGCAGCATCGCCGCCCGCACGTTCAGGTTCTCCCCGCCCTCGGCGTGCAATCCGAAGGCAATGTAGAGATTGACCACGATGCCCACGGCGGCGGAGACGAACATCAGCCAGGGAGTCACTTTCTCGGGGTGCTGGAAGCGGCCAATAGCCTCGTAGAGGATGAATAGGACAACGAGGATCAAGGTCACCGCGTTGGCCAGGGCGGCCAGGATGCCAATCCGGTGATAGCCATAGGTCTTGTCGGCGTCGGCGGGGCGCGCGGCCTGAGCGGTGGCATACCAGGCCAGACCGAGGGCAAAGATGTCGGTCAGTACATGACCGGCGTCGGAGAGCAAGGCCAGGGAGTGGGAGAGGAGACCGCCGGTCAACTCGACGACGAGGATGACCGCCGTGAGCAGGAAGGCGGTGCGCAGCCGCGTGCCGGTCAGTTGATGGGCATGATCGTGCCCAGACGCGGCGCTCATCAACCGGCCCGCTCGCCGGCCACGGCCGGAAGCCGCGCCACGACTGGCTGGACATGTCCCAGATGGATGAGCCCGACCCGTACCAATAGCGCGATATGCTCGTCATCTAGACTGTAGTAGACAAACTTTCCCGCGCGGCGTGCCTTGACCAGACGCAATGACCGGAGCACCCGGAGGTGCTGCGAGGCGCCGGATTCGCTGATCCCCACGACCGCGGCGATATCGCAGGTGCAGAGCTCCTGGCGCAACAGCGTATGTACGACCCGCGCGCGCGTGGGATCGGCCAGGGCGCCAAACAACTCGGCCAGTAACCTATACGTCTCTTCCGCCTCCAGCCCCGCGCGGGCGTTCGCCACATCCGCGGGATGAATGCAACGCACCTCACCCTGCTCGGCGCCGGCGGTTTCGTGCCGCCCCATGGTCCTGTATCCTTTGACAACGATTGCGCAAACACTACATTGAAATATACCGCGGTTTCCCCTCCGGCTTCAATAGTACTTGATTCTGGTCGGGCGCCTCGCATGTGTGGTCGCCGCGGCGTTGGGTGTCGTTGGGTTGGGAGGAGGTGGTAAGAGCTGCAGCAGGTTAAGGACATAGCAGTTCGCGGTG
>DATBTL010000488.1:0-11531 GCA_036559345.1 Chloroflexota bacterium
GTGGGTGTCTCGCGCTCCCAGGCGGTGTCGTCCCTCAGGCGATCTTGCCAATGGTATCGAACAAAATACGCCCCCCGAGGAACTCGGGCACGATCTCCGTCTCCCGCGCCTGATCGCCCACTCGTTCCACCCGGTAGGCACGGGCGTGTGGCCGGGAACTGACCACCCGATGCAACCGTTCGCCGATGAAATGGAGTCCTACCCCATCGTCCGCCGCGTAGCCATCGGCCAGGGCGCCGGAGGCCACCATGGCGCGGTAGGTGGGACGGCGCTCGGCTTCCGAATCATAGTGGGGACAGGCGCTGCCGGGGAGCAGCCCCAAGCAGGGGAGCGGAGTGAGGGAACCGGGAATCGAGTCCGTCAGCCCCTGGCCAAACCAACAGATCGCTCCCGCGCTGAGGCCCGTCAAAATGGCCCCGCTCCTCCAGGCTTCTCTCAGGATAGTATCAAGTCCCCACTCACGCCACACGGCGAGCATGCTCTTGGTATTCCCGCCTCCCACGTAGATAACCTCCTGACCAAGCAGGAAGCCCCGCACGTCGGCGACTCCGCCCGAGAATAGCGATAGGTGCGCCGGCTCGCAGGGAAGGCGGCTGAAGGCGGCGTAAAAACGCTCAAAATAGGAAGGGGAATCACCCGGCTGCAAGAAGCAGATGCGTGGCCGGGGTGAGCGCGCGAGGCGCAGCACGTAGCGGTCTAGCAGCGGATTCTCCGGCTCCATCGAGAATCCACCCCCGCCCATCGCTACGATCCGCCCCTCGCTCGCTGGCGGTTCGCTCTTTGCTTTCTTCATGCCGCCCTCCATTTTCGTCCCCTCATAGCGTCACTGATCATACCCAGGGAATGGGCCCTGGACGCAATGAGGCGGGATCAAGGCCATTTGGTACAGTGAAAGAGACTGGCATGTGATGACCCATGGTACCAACCTCAGGTAACGGAGTTGGAGGGGGCGGATGAACGTGGCCGACTTTCCGGCGCTGCCGGACGCTGATGGGCAACCAAGTAACCGAATCTTGATCCTGGGCGCCGGGTACGGCGGTCTCCGCTGCGCCCAGGGGTTGAGCAAGTATCTGAACGATCCGGGCGCCCCCGAGGTGGTCCTGATCGACCGCAACAACTACCACCAGATCATTACCCAGTTGCCCGAGGCGGTCAGTGGCCGGCTGAGCACCGATGACGTGGCGGTCCCCTTTTCGGAATTGCTCAAGCAAAGCCGGGTCCGCTTCATACAGGCCGGGGCGCGCGAGCTTGATCTGGCCAACCAGCGCGTGGTGACCAACCGGGGAACCCTGAGTTACGGGACGCTGGTGATCGCCCTGGGCAGCGTCACCGCCTATTACGGCGTCCCTGGCCTGGCCGAGCATGCGCTGACCCTCAAATCGGTGGAGGACGCCGAGGAAGTCAGCCGCGCGGTCACCAAGGCGATAGAGCAAGCCGCCAGCGAAAGCGATCCACGGGCCAGAAGCCGCCTCCTCTCCATCCTGATCGGAGGGGCCGGTTTGACCGGGGTGGAGTTGGCGGGCGAGTTGGCCGAGGTTCTCCCCACCATCGCCAGGGCGCACGGAGTAGCGCCCACCGAGCCCCGTGTCACCCTGATCGAGGCCGCCCCCACGGTCCTGCCCAGTATGCCGGAGCGGTTGCAGAGCAAGGCCGCCGCCATCTTGAGCGAACTGGGGATCCGTTTGGTGCTGGGCGGCAAGGTCGTGTGGGCGGACTCCGAGGGCATCGACCTGGCGAGCGGGGATCGGCTGGTGGGCAGCACGCTAATCTGGACCGGGGGGATCATGGCGCCCCCCTTGCTCTCGGAAGCCGGACTGCCCACGGTGCCGAATGGACACGTGCTGGTGAACGAGTATCTCCAGCCCGAGGGCTATCCCAACCTGTACGTGGTCGGAGATTCAGCCCGCCTGGCCGACCTTGAGGATGACCAAATCTTGCCCCCCACCGCCCAGGTGGCGCTGAAACAGGCCGAGGCAGCCGCCTATAATATCGTGGCCGGCTGGGAAGGGTGGCGGCGGAAGCCATACACCCCCAGCAACAAGGGGCAGGTGGTCTCGCTCGGGGCGGAGAGCGGGGTGGCCTCGGTGTTCCACATCCCGTTGGTGGGGAAGAAGGTGCTGGCCCTCAAGGCACTGATCGCCGAGTCGTACCGGTTCTCGGTGACTGGGCGCGTGGGCGGCAGACGCTAGCAGGGCGCCGATGCTACGGCTTCTCATCCCGTAACAGCGAGACCAGCCCGTGCAGGGCCGCCACATAGCTGTACCAGCCGAGGCCCGCTACCTGGGCCCGGACGGCGGGGCCGAGCACCGAATGGTCGCGCCATGGTTCGCGGGCGTGAATGTTGGAAAGATGCACTTCGATCACCGGGAACGGCATGGCCTTGATCGTGTCATGCAGACTAATGCTGGTGTGGGTGAGCCCGCCCGCGTTGAGCAGCGCCCCCGCCGCCCGTTCGCGTTCGCCCTGAAAGAGATCGATCAAGGCGCCTTCATGATTGGATTGGAAGCACTCGACCGTGCAACCCAGCCCGTCCGCCTCGCGCCGCAGCCGCTCGTGAATCTGGTCCAGGGTGACCGTCCCATAGAGGTCCGGTTCACGAGTGCCGAGCAGGTTGAGATTGGGACCGCTCAACACAAGAATATGCAAGAAATCACCTCCTACTGTTGTCTGTTTCGGTACGCTCACCGCGGGGTCGCGCGCTCGATGAACGCCACCCCAAGGGGAGGAAGGGTGATGGTGATCGACTGCGGCAGATCATGGACCTTGCCGGGAGCGGAATACAGCGGCCCCTCGTTGATGACCCCGCTCCCCCCGAACCGCCGGTCGTCACTGTTCAGGCGCTCACGATACTCACCAGGGTACGGCACTCCGACCCGGTAGGCATGGCGGACCACCGGGGTAAAATTGCAGGCGATGATCAGGAAGGGCCGCGACTCCTCCAGCGCCGACGAGTCGACGACGACCTCAGCCGATGGGGACTCGGGCGGCGACAGACCAGGCTTGCCGCGGCGCAGCATGATCAAGACGCTTTGATCGACATCCTTGCAGTCGATCCAGGCGAATCCGTCCAGTTCGTAGTCAAGCTCCCACAGCTCACGATGACTGGTATAGAGCCCGTTCAGCGCCCGCACCCAGTCGCGCATTCCCTGATGGGCCTGGTGCTCCAGAAGCTCCCAACGCAGGGCGGCATCGAAGTTCCACTCTGATGTTTGCGCGAAATCGCCGCCCATGAACAGCAGCTTCTTCCCCGGATGCGCCCACATATAACCGAGGAGGGCGCGGAGATTGGCGAACTTCTGCCACTCGTCTCCCGGCGCCTTGTAGACGAGCGGGCTTTTCCCATGCACCACCTCGTCGTGCGAAAGCGGGAGGAGATAATTTTCGGAGTAGTTGTAGAGCATGGAGAAGGTGACCGTGTTGTGGATGAAGCGCCGATAGAGCGGGTCGGTCTTGATGTATTCCAGGGAGTCGTGCATCCAGCCCATGTTCCATTTCAGACTGAAGCCGAGGCCGCCCAGATAAACGGGACGGGAGACCATCGGCCAGGAGGTTGACTCCTCGGCCATGGTGAGTACGCCGGGAAACAACTCATGGACCAGGCTGTTGAAGGATCGGAGAAACTCCACCGCCTCCAGGTTCTCGCGTCCGCCATATTGGTTCGGCACCCACTGCCCCGGCGCCCGCTGGTGATCCAGGTAGAGCATGGAGGCCACGGCATCGACCCGGAAGCCATCCAGGTGATAGACCTCCAGCCAGAAGCGGGCGTTGGAGAGCAGAAAGGTCAGCACCTCGCCCCGACCATAGTTGAAGACGTAGGTCCCCCAATCAAAGTGCTCCCCTTGCCGGGGGTCCGCGTGCTCGTAAATATGGCTGCCGTCGAAGTAGCCCAGCCCGTGGCCTTCCTTGGCGAAGTGCGAGGGCACCCAGTCCATGAATACGCCGATTCCGTTTTGATGGCAATAGTCGACAAAATACATGAAGTCTCGCGGACTGCCGAAACGGCTGGTCACGGCATAGTAGCCCGTGGTCTGATACCCCCAACTGACATCGAACGGATGCTCGGTGATCGGCATCAGTTCGATGTGCGTGTAGCCCATGTCGAGGACGTAGGCGACTAGTTGATGGGCCAGTTCGCGGTAGTTGAGAAAACCGCCGTCCGCCGTCCGCCGCCACGATCCCAGATGGACCTCATAGATAGCCACTGGAACGGTAAGGTTATTGGACCGGGCCCGGTTGGCCAGCCACTCTTCGTCGTGCCACTGGTAGTCGGTGAGATCCGTCACGATGGACGCGGTGAGCGGACGCACCTCGGCCGCGAATCCATAGGGATCGGCCTTGTCGACCTGGTACTCCTGGAGGGCGGAGCGAAGGTGGTACTTGTACCGCTCACCAACCGCGATCCCAGGGATAAACGATTCCCAAATCCCGCCGGGGCCGCGCCGGCCCATCGGATGCGCCCGCGCATCCCAGCGGTTAAAATCGCCGGTGACCGACACCGAGCGCGCGTTGGGGGCCCAGACCGCGAAATGCACCCCATCCACCCCATCGACGGTCCGGAGGTGAGCGCCCAGAAAGTCATAGGCGCGGCTCTGCGTACCCTCGCCCAGGAGATGGAGATCCAGCTCGCCCAGGAGCGGTGGGAAGCGCGCGAGGTCGTCCATTTTCACCTTAGCGGGAGCGCTTGAGTTCATAGAAATTGGGTTGGCGCAGCATCCAGGAGGAATGTTCCCAGAGATCCAGGGCAGCCTGGCCCTTCGGCGGTTCGCTCACGACTGGACCGTAAAAGCCAAAGTCCAGGTCGTCCACCACCAGCCAGGGAACCCCGAACGCTTCAAGCCGGCGCACGGCATCATCATGTTCCTCAAGCACGGCCCGGTTCACCGCTGAGTCATCGAGAGCTCGATCCAGCAAGGTCGGATCAAGCTCCGCCCGCGCGACCGCCGCCCGCACGACCGCATGGTTCGCCAGTTCCTCGTCGCGTTCGTGGCGGGCCCGGCCAAGGGCCAGGTATAGGCGATCGATAGCCGCTTCCCCACCCTCTTTCCGGGCCAGCCACAGGACGCGCAGCGCCGCGTCGGCCTCCCGGGTTGCCGGCCCCGGCTGGGCTTGGTCGCTATTGATCTCGTGCAGCGAGAACAGTTTCCAGTTGAGGGTAATCGCCCCTTGCCGCTGCACTTCGCGGGCCCACAGCGAGGTTTTCCAGGCCCAGGGGCAGCGCGGGTCGAAGTAGAAGGTTAGGTTGGTCATGCTTGTGCCTCCCGCGGAGCAGGCCCGGCGTTCATCTCCGATCACCTGCCCGTACTGCCAGTATGCCGTCTTTCCCGGAAGGCATCAATTTCCGCCGCTGGCGGAACCTGCGATACTATGTCGGCAAGGAGTACACATGCCTCGAGATCTACCGATCAGTAACGGCAGGTTGTTGGTTACCTTTGACAACCACTTTCGCATCCGTGACATCTATTATCCGCACATTGGGAGCGAGAACCAGACCGCCGGCCATATCAACCGGATCGGGGTCTGGGTTGATGGAGACTTTGCCTGGCTGGATAATCCGGCCTGGGAACGCTCGATGGCCTACTTGCCGGGCACCCTGGTGACCAACGTGGAGGCGGCCTCCGAGCGCCTCGGCCTCAGCCTGGTCTGCCACGACTGCGTGGATTTCGATCGGCCGGTGCTCCTGCGGCAGATCCGAATCCACGATCTGCTCGGTCGGGCCCGTGACGTGCGGGTGATGTTCCACTACGACTCCTACCTCTATGAAACCGAGGTAGGCGATACGGCCTGCTACCGCCCGCAAAGCCGATCGCTCATCTTTTACAAGCGGGAACGCTACTTGTTGGCCAGCGGCTCGGCTTCCATTCTGGGGGAGGCGGATCCCGAGGTTCAGGCAACGCCGGATCTCGTTGACCACGGGCGGATCAAGGCGCTTACCGTTGACGGCATCGCCAGTTGGGCCACGGGGACCAAAGTGATCCATCAAAGCGAGGGAACCTGGCGCGACGCCGAGGACGGGGTGTTGGAGCGGAACGCGATCGCCCAGGGAGCGGTGGACGGAGTGATCGCGCTGCACGTCGCTCTGCCGCCAGGCGGAGTGTCGACCGTACATCACTGGCTGTGCGTGGGCCGGACCATGCGCGAGGTCGAGGATCTCTCGCGCGAGGTCGAGGAGCGACGCCCCGAGACGATGATCCGCCGCACCGCCGACTACTGGCGGGTCTGGGCGGAGAAAGACGGGCGGGACTTTGGCGACCTCTCGCCCGAGGTGGCCGAACTCTATAAACGCAGCTTGCTGATCGTGCGGACCCAGATTGATTACAGCGGCGCCATCATCGCCGCCAATGACACCGACGTGGCCGAGGTCGCCCGCGATCACTACAGTTATCTGTGGCCGCGCGACGGCGCCCTGGTCGCCGAGGCCCTGGATCTGGCCGGGTACAGGGAAACCCCCAGGCGCTTCTACGTGCTGATGAGCAAATTGGTCGAGCCAGAGGGCTACGTTTTACATAAGTATAATCCGGATGGCAGCCTGGCCAGTTCGTGGCACCCCTGGTCGGACGGGGATGGGAACGCCCGCCTGCCAATCCAGGAGGACGAGAGCGCGCTGCTCCTCTACGGCCTCTGGGTCCACTATTGCCAGAGCCGGGACGTTGAGTATCTGCGCCCCCTCTACCGGAAGCTGGTGCGCCCGGTCGGCGATTTCCTGGTCAGCTACCGGGAGCCGCACACCGGCTTACCGGCCCCCTCGCATGATCTCTGGGAGGAGCGCTACGGGATCCATTCCTTTACCGTTGGGACCGTGTGGGCCGGCCTGGAGGCGGGCGCCCGTTTCGCCGAACTGTTCGGGGAGGACGAGCGGGCCGCGCGGTACCGGGCGGTGGCGGCCGAGATCCGCGGGGCGGCGCTCCGTCATTTATGGAACGAGGAGGCGGGCTCCTTCGTGCGGATGGTGACGGTGCGCCGGAACGGAGTGGTGGACCAGCATCATGTCCCGGACAGCAGCATCTACGGCTTGATCCGCTTCGGGATGATCGACCCCGACGATCCCCGCGCCGTGTCCACCATGCAGGCGCTTCGGAACAGCCTGACCTGCAAGACCCCGATCGGCGGCGTAGCCCGCTACAGCAACGATTATTACTATCAGGTCAGCTCGGATATCGAGAATATTCCCGGCAACCCCTGGTTCATCTGCACCCTGTGGATGGCCGAATACGACGTGATGCGGGCCCGAACGGTAGAGGATCTCGAGCCGGTTCGGGCCGTCCTGGAGTGGGTTCGGGCCCGCGCCCTCCACAGCGGCGCCCTGGCCGAACAGGTGCATCCGATCACCGGGGCCCCGCTCTCGGTGTCGCCCTTGACCTGGAGTCATGCCACTTTGGTCGGCCTCGTGGATCGCTATCTGGTCAAGCGGCGGGCCCTTTTGGCCGAGGCCGAGCTTCGGGCCCTGCGCCGGGTCTTCGAGGGTTAGATGATATGGGGAGTGTGATGAATGAGCGGTAACGGACCCGACCTGGACCCAACCCTTCTGGACGCCGGCGACCGCTCACTGTACGCGGTGCCCACTTTCGCCGCTGGGCCACAGGGGAGCTTGCCGCTGACCGAGCGGCTGTTGCTGGAGCGCCCAAGCGGGGACATTTTTGGCCTGAGCCAGGACGCGGGCATGGGCTGGGCCCCTGACCAACTTGGTGGGAAGGAGTTTCTCATCCTCAGCACCCAGGGCGGGATCCGCGCCCCCGATGGGCGCCCGATTGCCCTCGGGTACCACACGGGTCACTGGGAGGTCGGCCTGCTGATGGAGGCGGCGGCGAACGAGCTGCGGGCCCATGGCGCCATTCCCTTCGCCGGCTTCGTGACCGACCCCTGCGATGGACGGACCCAGGGCACGGTGGGGATGATGGACAGCCTTCCCTACCGGAACGACGCGGCGCAGGTGTTTCGCCGGCTGATCCGCTCGCTCCCCACGAGGAAGGGAGTGATCGGGGTCGCCACCTGCGATAAGGGGCTGCCGGCCATGATGATGGCCCTGGCGGCCATGCATGATCTTCCCTCCGTATTAGTGCCCGGAGGGGTGACGCTACCGGCCCTGGAGGGTGAGGACGCGGGAAAAGTGCAGTCCATCGGGGCCCGGTTCGCGAACAAGCTCATCACCTTGCAACAGGCGGCGGACATGGGGTGCCGAGCCTGCGCCTCGCCCGGCGGCGGCTGCCAGTTCCTCGGTACCGCCGCCACCTCCCAGGTGGTGGGCGAGGCGCTGGGCTTGTCGCTCCCACACAGCGCCCTCATCCCCTCTGGCCAGCCGCTCTGGCTTGACATGGCCCGCCGATCCGCGCGGGCGGCGCTGAATCTTGAGGAGCGCGGCCTGGCGGTGCGCGATGTCCTCACGTCCAAGGCCATTCATAACGCCATGGTCGTCCATGCCGCGTTCGGCGGTTCCACCAACTTGCTGCTGCATGTGCCGGCGATTGCCTATTATGCCGGCTTGCCCCGCCCCACCGTGGAGGACTGGCACCGAGTCAACATCTCGGTGCCCCGCCTGGTGGACGTGCTGCCCAATGGCCCGGTCGGCCACCCCACGGTGAGGGTGTTCCTGGCCGGCGGGGTACCGGAGGTGATGCTGCATCTCCGCGGACTGGGATTGCTGCATCTCGACGCGCTGACCGTATCCGGCTCGACCCTGGGCGAGATCCTCGACTGGTGGGAGGGTTCGGAGCGCCGCCGGAGCCTCCGCGAACATCTTTCGCGTCAGGACGGCGTGGATCCCGACGAGGTCATCTACTCCCCCGAGCGCGCCAAGGCGAACGGGATGACCAGCACGGTGACCTTCCCCCGCGGGAACCTGGCCCCTGACGGTTCGGTGATCAAAAGCACCGCCATCGACCCTACCGTGGTGGACGCGGACGGTATCTACCGCCATACCGGCCCGGCCCGCGTCTTCACCACCGAGCGGGCGGTGATCGCGGCCCTGAAAAGCCTGGGCCCCGACCGGATCCGGGCCGGGGACGTGATCGTGCTGATCTGCCGGGGGCCGCGGGGGGCCGGGATGGAGGAAATAGCCCAAATTACCATTGCCCTCAAGCACCTCCCGTTTGGGAAGCATGTCGCCGTGCTCACCGACGCGCGGTTTTCCGGCGTGTCCACCGGAGCCTGCATCGGCCACATCGCCCCCGAGGCGCTGGCCGGCGGGCCAGTGGGCAAATTGCGCGATGGGGACCGGATCCGCATCATGATCGACCAGCGGCGTCTGGAGGGTACCATCGATTGTATCGGTGAATCCGGCGCCGAGGTGACGCCCGAGGAAGGCGCCCGCGTCCTGGCCGGTCGCCCGCCGCGTCCCGACCTAGCCCCGGACCCCCAGCTACCGGACGACACCCGGCTGTGGGCCACCCTGCAAGCGGTTGGCGGCGGGGTCTGGGGCGGCTGCGTGGCCGACGTTGATGCGATAGAAACCGCCTTGAGGGCGGGCGGTGTACCGATTTGAGAGGCCGATGCACGATAGTGAGCGACTAATCGAGGACACCCTGGCCATTTGCGCGGCGGCCTCGCCCACCGGGTTCGAGCACGAGCGGGCGGCGCTGATCGCCGCCCGCCTGGCGGCCATTCCCGGCGTGGTGCCGGAGCTGGATGTTCACGGCAATGTGCTGGCCCGGATCGCGGGCCGGCACGCCGGCGGTCCCCCGGTGGTGGTCGCCGCGCACCTCGATACGGTGTTCGGTCCAGAGGTCGCCCTGGCGCCGAGCCGAGCCGGCGGACTCCTCCTGGGGCCGGGAATCGGCGATAATTCCCTGGCCCTGGCCGCGCTCCTGGCCCTGGCCGCCGACCTCAAGCAGACACCGGCAGCGGGCGACGTGTTGCTGGCGGCCACGGTGGGCGAGGAGGGTCTGGGGAACCTGCGTGGGGTCCGCGGGCTGCTGGGTGATCAGCCCGCCCGTTTCGTGGTGGCGCTCGAGGGGCATGGGATCGACAACCTGGTCACTGGCGCCGTGGGCAGTACCCGGCTGGAGATCGTCTGCGAGACGGCGGGCGGCCATTCCTGGCACGACCGCGGCGCGCCCTCGGCCGTGCATGAGTTGGCGCGCGCGGTCACCGGGCTCGCCTACAGTCTGCCCCCGGCCGTTCCGGGCCTCGCGGTGAACGTGGGGACGTTCAGTGGCGGCACCGGGATCAACGTGATTGCCTCGCGGGCAACCCTCCAGCTCGATCTGCGCGCGGTGGATCCAGCCGTGTTAGCGCGTGGTGAAGAGATCGCCAGAGCACTTGTCGCCGCGTCGCCGACCCATGCGAGTCTGGCCCTCTCGATCCGTGAGCTAGGGCGCCGTCCCGCCGGAGCCCTGGGATACGATCACCCAGCGATTGCCCAGGCCCAGGCGGCGCGGGCGGCGGCCAGGCTCCCGTCTGCCCTCCTGGTGGACGGCTCCACGGACGCCAATGCCGCCTTCGAGCGCGGTCTGCCGGGGCTTACCGTCGGCTTGACCCGCGGCGGAAATGTCCATCGGGAGGACGAGTTCATCGAGATAGCCCCGATTGGCGCCGGACTGGCGGCGGCGCTGGGGCTGATCCGGAGGCTGGCCGGCGGGTAGGGCGGCTCGCGGCAGAGCCGGCACGATTTAGGAGCGCGGGTCGCCAGGCCCGCTTGGCGCGACCAGCCGCCGGTGGCCGAAGTGCCGTTTAGGAGCGCGGGTCGCCAGGCCCGCTTGGTTCGGCGGCGGATCATCATCCGGGTAGCACGATTGGTGCCGGTGGGTGACCGCGAAAGCGGGCCTGGCGACCAGCGCTCCTAATCAACGGTTCCCCTCCATTGTGTTAGCGATTGTGTTGGCGGCAGTGTTAGTGGCGCATGGCGTGCGCGCCCTCCACGGCGCATACTGCCTGCCATGGTGGTGCGCACCGCCCAAACGTTGATACCAGGTTCGTGTGAGGAGAAGCGACATGTTACGCATCCGTCATCGTGTCCTGCAAGTGATAACCGCGCTGGTGCTCGGTCTGGCGCTCGTGCCCGCCAGCCAGGCTGTTCCGATCACCCGCGCCGCTCACCCTATCGGCCTCGCTCACCCTATCGCCCTGAAGGTGCTTCCCGACGCGGTCAGCCGGGTTGACAGCTACTTTGCCGCCCAGGAGCGCGCCCACAACTTTAGTGGGGCCGTGCTGGTGGCGCGCGGTGACACAGTGCTGCTCAGCAAAGGGTATGGGATGGCGGACTGGAGCCGCCATATCCACAACTCCAGCAGCACCCAGTTCGTCCTGCCGTTGATGGGACTGCTGGAGTTCGCCACGGCGGGGATCCTGCAACTGGAGGACGCGGGGAAGGTGCGCGAGGGGGATCGCATCTGCGCCTATATTCCCCACTGTCCGGCGGCCTGGGCGCCGGTCACGGTGCATGAACTCTTAACCTCCACCAGCGGCATCCATGACTACAACAACGACTCCAGCTTCGATGGTAGTGGCCAGGGCCAGTCCTTTACCCTGGCGCGATTGGTATCTCAGATCGGCGCCTTTCCCCTGGACTACAAGCCAGGAACGAACTGCTGCTCGAACTC
>DATBTL010000489.1:0-12514 GCA_036559345.1 Chloroflexota bacterium
TCCAGGACGTAGGCGCGCGAGGCCAGACGGAGCGCGGCCCGCGCGTTCTGCTCGACCAGCAGCACCGTGGTGCCCTCGGCGGCAATCTCGCGCAGGGTGCGGAAGATAGTCTTTACCACGATGGGCGCCAACCCCATCGACGGCTCGTCCAGGGCCAGCAAGATCGGCCGCGCCATCAGTGACCGCCCGATCGCCAACATCTGCTGCTCCCCCCCGCTCAACGTGCCGGCGAGTTGGCCGCGCCGAGACTCCAGGATGGGGAACAGGCGGAAGGCGCGGGCCTTCCCCTCGCGCAGGACGGCGGCCAGGCGCCGTCCCCGATGGGTATAGGCTCCGAGGTCCAGGTTTTCCTCCACGGTCATGCTGGAGAACACCCGCCGCCCCTCCGGGCAGAGCGCCAGACCCTTCCCAGCCACCGCGTGGGCCCGCACGCTCCGGAGCGAGAGGCCATTGAACTGGATCTCCCCGGCGGTGGGGCGGAGCAACCCCGCGATGGCCCGGAGAGTAGTCGTTTTTCCCGCTCCATTGCTGCCGAGAATCGCCACTACCTCGCCCTGTTCGACATGCAAGGAGATCCCCCGCACGGCGTGAATGGCCCCGTAGCGCACGTCGAGGCCGGACAGGCTGAGCAGGCTCACTCGTCGTCCGTTCCCAGATATGCCTCGATCACCGCTGGATCATTCCGGATCATCTCCGGCGGCCCCTCGGCAATCTTCTTCCCATAGTTGAGCACGGTGATGTGGTCCGATACCCGCATCACCAGCCTCATATCGTGCTCGATCAGCAGCACGGACACCCCGCGCTCGCGGATGCGGTAGACCAGGGCGGCCAGGCGCTCCTTCTCCACCGGGTTCATCCCGGCGGCCGGCTCGTCCAGCACCAGAAGGGCCGGCTCGGTGGCCAGGGCGCGGGCGATCTCCAGGCGGCGCTGGTCCCCATACGAAAGGGCCGACGCCTGCCATTCCGAACCCCGGCCCAGTTCCACGAAGGCGAGGAGGCTCTCGGCCAGGACCACGTTCTCGCGCTCCTCGCGCCGCTCCCGCGGCAACCGGGTGATCGCCCCCAGCACGCCGGTACGGGTGCGGCAGTGCCTTCCGGCCAATACGTTGTCCATGACGGTCATGTTGGGAAACAGGCGGATGCTCTGGAAGGTGCGCACCAGGCCAAGCTGGGCGATCCGGTAGGGCCGTAAGCCCCGCAACTCCTTTCCTTGGAACAGGATGGAGCCGCGCCGGGGCCGATAGATCCCGGTGATGCAGTTGAACACGGTGGTTTTCCCCGCCCCATTGGGTCCAATTAGTGAACTGATCGATCCTGCTTCCACCTTCAGACTCAGTCTATCGACCGCGGTGAGGCCGCCGAATGCGTGGGTCATCTCGCGTACCTCGAGGAGAACCGCCACCCTGCTCTCCTATTCCGCCCCTGGCGATTCACCATCGGCTGCCCAGATCATCACCGGCTCGGGCCGCGCCCCGCCGATCCTCCGACCACGCCGGCGACTGGGCCACAATCCCTGGGGCCGGAAAATCATCAGGCCAATCAGCACGATGGCGAAGAAGAGAAGACGCGCGTCGATTAGATTGGCGGGCAAGCTTCGCAGGATCTCGGGGGTGATCACTACCACCGCCGCACCCAGGAGGACACCGGGAATGCTGCCAAGGCCGCCCAGGACCACGATGATCAAGATCTGCACGGACTGGTTGAAGGTGAAGCTCTCAGGTGAGACGGCGGTGAGCTGGACCGCCAGGAAGCAGCCGGCGATCCCGGCCCACACCGCCCCCAGCGCGTAGGCAAGCAGCTTGATCCGGGTCGGGTTGATCCCCATGGCGGCGGCCGCCAGTTCATCCTCCCGGATATAGGCCCAGGCTCGCCCGATCCGCGACCGTTCCAGGCGGGAGACGCAGAAGAGGGTGATCAGGAGCAGGGCCAGGATGAGGTAGTAGTAGTGAATCGGGAGGCTAAAGGTAAAACTGCCGATCGCAGGTTGCGGCACCCCATAGAGCCCGTTCGGGCCGCCGGTAACGTCGAGATTGGTGGCCGAGATGCGGGTGATCTCGCCGAACCCGAGAGTGACGATCGCCAGGTAGTCGCTGCGCAGGCGTAAGGTAGGGGCTCCGATCAGCACTCCGAATAGCCCGGCCAGGACAGCGCCGGTGGGCAGCATGAGCCAGAAGGGCAGATTATAGGTGGTCATCAGGTAGGCGGTGGTATAGGCGCCGATCGCGAAAAATGCCGCGTACCCCAGATCGAGGAGCCCGGCGTAGCCCACCACGATGTTCAGGCCAAGGCCCAGCATGGCATAGACGCAGACATTGGTCAGGACGGTGAGATGATAGTTGTTCAGCCAAAGGGGGACCACGAGCATCGCCACCAGGAGGCCCGTACCGCCGGCGGGCCGCGTCCAGGCGGGGGTGCGGTCCAAAAAGCGGCGCCGCGCGCCGAGCAATTGATGGAGCAGGGTCATCACACCTTCTCGACCACGTGCTCGCCCAGAATACCGGTTGGGCGGAACACCAACACGAGAATCAGGACACTGAAAGCGAAGACATCGGACCATTGGGAGGAAATATAGCCGGAGAAAAACGCCTCCAGCATGGCCAGCACGTAGCCGCCCAGCATGGCGCCGGGGATGTTGCCGATTCCGCCCAGCACCGCCGCCGTGAATGCCTTCAGGCCGATTAGAAAGCCCATGTTGAAGTCGATCTCGCTATAGAAGCCGCCCGCCATCACCCCCGCGGCGGCCGCCAGCATGGCCCCAATCAAAAAGGTGAGCCCGATCAGGGCATCGACATCGATCCCCATCAATTGCGCCGCGTCCTGATCGATCGCCACCGCGCGCATCGCCTTCCCGGCCATCGTGCGCTGTACGAAGAGATACAGCACGAGCATCAGGCCCACGGTCACCGGGAGAATGAGCACCTGCATGGCGCTGATCGTCACTCCGCCCGGCCGCCAAATGGTGCTTGGGAAAATGGAGGGATACACCTGGAACGAGGCGCCCCAGCCCAGCTTGGCCCCTTCCTCCAGGGCTAGGGACAGGCCAATCGCCGTGATCAAGGGCGACAGACGGGGAGCGCGCCGGAGGGGACGATAGGCCACGCGCTCCAGAATTACCCCAAGGATGCCTACCGTCCCCATCGGTACCAGGAAGGCAAGCGGGATCAGCAGCGCCCCGCTGAGATGCTGGGCCATCCCTCCGAAGGCGGTCAGCAGGGTAAATCCAACAAAGGATCCCACCATGTAGAGATCACCATGGGCGAAGTTGATCAGGCGAATGACCCCATAGACCATGGTGTACCCGAGGGCCACCAGGGCATAGAACGATCCCACGGTGAGCCCATTCACCAACTGCTGGAGAAAGGTGTTCATGGCGCCTTTCGGTTCGAGGAGGAACGGGGCGGCACGCCCCGTTCCTCCTCGGGTTGCCTACATCTTCGCCGATACGAACTGCCCGTTCCGCACCGTGACTATGATGTACTGGAGCTGCACTCGGTCACCCTTGCTATTGAGGGTGATCGGGCCGGTGATTCCCATGAAATTCTTGGTTTGGAGCAGCACCTTGTTGATCGCCGAGGCGGAGGTAGACTTGGCCACGGTGATCGCGTGCAGGGCCAGCATGGTGGCGTCGTAAGTATAGGCCGAGTAGGCGCCTGGTCCCTGATGATAGGTAGCCGTGTATTGCTTGACGAAACCGGCCGACGACGACACCAATTGGGGAATGGGCGCCGTGGTGATCAGGGCCTTTTCGGCGTATTTCCCGGCCAGCTTGATGAAGGTCGGATCATTGTTGGCGTCCGCCGCCATGAACTGCCCCGCCACGCCCAATTGCTCGAACTGCTTGAGCAGCAAGCCGCCATCCGAGTAATAGCCGGTGAAGTAGGTGACGTCCGGCTTGCGTGAGCGGATGTTGGTGAGGATCGAGCTGAAGTCGTGACTTCCGGGACTGATCGCGTCAAAAAAGACCACCTTGATGCCGGGGTAGTGCGCTTTCAACGCTGCCTCGGTCTGGGTGGCCACGCCCTTGGCATACACCGTGTTGTCGTGGATCAAAGCAACTGTCTTGTAGTGCATCTTGTTCATGAAGTTTGCCGCGAACAAGCCCTGCTCGTCATCTCGACCGATCGTGCGGAATATGTCATTGAAACCCTGGTCGGTCAGCTTTGGATTGGTCGCGGCCGAGGTAATCATCGGAAGCCCTGTCCGATGGAAAATCACGCTGGCGGGCAGGGCGTCGCCGGAGCAATAGGGGCCAATCACCGCCACCACGCCGTCCGCTACCAGCTTCTGGGCCGCCTGTACGGCGACCTGCGGATTGCAGGGAGAATCCTGCGCGTCAATGGCCACCTTCTCCCCCATCGCTCCGCCCGATTTGTTCGCGGCGGCTACCGCGAGCTTCATGGCGTTGAGCATGTCCTGGCCGGCGGAGGCATAGGATCCACTCAGTGGGGCATAAAAGCCCAAGGTAATGGTGCCGGCCCGATCCTGATGAGCGCCGGCGCCCGGCGCCCCCGCCAGGGCCATGGCCAGAAGGCTCGCGATGCCGATAAACATCCGTGTGCCGGGAAATAGTTTCACTTTCGTCCTCCAAGGATCACGATGAATCGACTCAATGATGCCGTGATCGCTGCGTAGTTGGCGATGGGCGGATTCGACAGGGTGCTTACCGATCACCTCCTTCGCTAATCGGTCACGATAATGCCACGGGGCGCTCGGCGGCGAATCCGCGCTCTACTATTATCCGCGCCGCGGAGAGGACGCGGGCAAGGAATGTGTGCCGATGCTCCGCCATCATGGTGATCACGCGGCTATCGAGGTCTTGTGATGGGTGATAGCGGAACTGAGCCCAGAGCGTCAAGCGCGCCGCGCGGGCTTGCGTCGCGGGGGTGTGCTTCGCTACGCTTCCCTGAGGGTTTATCCCGGCCATTATTGAGGAGTTGAGCATGTTTTCCGATGAAGCAGTCGAGGCCATGGTATGGGATTCCTTCAACGAGCTCTGCACCGACCAGGGGATCGAGGGCGTCTGGGCCGACGAAGGCCCCATGGGTCTTGCCCTGATCCCCGATCCTCTGCGCCTGGGCGCCGCCGTGGATCTGTGGATGCGAGTGGAGAACCGCGAGGAGAACGCGCGCCGCCCGGTGGTGGAACGCACCACGATCTTTGGCAGCCACCACATCGAAACCATCGAGGAAGATGCTGAAGAGGAAGATACCACCAACGAGGAGGGCGGTGACGCGAATGGCGACGAAGGAGACGGCGAGGAGGAGCAAGAGAGCGCGGAGCCGCTTCTCGATGAACTGGAACTGCGTGGGCGCCTCTTGGTGGACGTGATGAACGTGGTCAGCCAACAGCTTTCCAACCGCCGAGGCGCCCTGGAATCGGATGAGGAGGTTGGTGACATAACTCAAGTGAAGGATGAGATGATCGAGGCGATCAACCTCGCCTTCACCGATCCCCGTCTGTCGTACCTCTGGGCGAACGGCGCCTTCCTGCAAGAGAGCGAGTAGAAGACATGGCCGCCGAGGATGCGTTCGAGTGCCGGGTACTACCAGACCCGGAGGATCTTCGCGCCTACCTGGGTAGCCATACCTTTCCCGGCGTCGGGCCAGACGATGATGAGGTAGACACCGAAGTTGAAGAAGGAATTATCTCGGCTTTCGTCCAAGGGGCGTGTGACCCCAACTCAGTGGAGTCATGTGCTCCTTGGGCGTCCTAATACGCCTTGGCGAAAATCACCCGCTTCCCAATCCCCGGCTTCCCGCAGCGGACGCAGACCCCTTCCTCGGCCGGCCCGGCGAAGGGGACGCAGCGGACCGTCGCCTTGGTCTCCGCCTTGATGATGGCCTCGCACTCTTGCTCGCCGCAGTGGCGCGCCTCCAGAAACACGTTCCGACTTTCAATCTCCCGCGTAAAGGTCGCATAGTCATCGACCCGGATCGTAAGTTCCCGGCGAAGGGCCAGGGCGCGGTCGAAGAGGCTCTGTTGGATCTCCGCCAGCAGCGCGGGTACCGCCTCTACCAGCGAGGCAATGGGCGCCGCCTCCTTGGTCCGCGTATCTCGACGCGCCAGCACCACCTGGCCGGCGTCAAGGTCACGGGGGCCGATCTCCAGACGGAGCGGCACCCCTTTCAATTCCCACTCGTTGTACTTGAAGCCGGGGGTCAGTTCCTCGCGCGCGTCCACCTTGAACCGCACCTTGCCTTGCAACGTCGCCGTAATCTCGTCCACCGCCGCCAGCACGCGCGCCCGCTCCTCGGCCTTCCGGGCAATGGGCACGATGACCAACTGGATTGGCGCTACTCGAGGCGGCAACACCAGTCCCGACTCATCGCCGTGGGTCATGATGATCGCCCCAATGATCCGCGTCGACAAACCCCAGCTCGTCTGATACGGGTTCTGGCGCACCCCCTGCTCGCGGGTCTGGAACTCGATCCCATAGGCGCGGGTAAAGTTCTGGCCCAGATTGTGCGAGGTACCGGACTGCAAGGCTCGCCCGTCCGACATCATGGCCTCGATGGAAATCGTGTCGTCGGCGCCGGGGAACTTCTCGCTCTCGGTTTTCCGCCCTGGGATCACCGGGATCGCCAGCCAATCCTCGGCCAGCGTCTGGTAGACGCCGAGCATTTTATCGGTCTCCTCGGCCGCTTCCTCGGCCGTGGCATGGAAAGTATGACCCTCCTGCCAGAGGAACTCGGTGGTGCGGAGGAAGAAGCGGGTACGCATTTCCCAGCGCACCACGTTGGCCCACTGGTTAATCAGGACCGGCAGATCGCGCCACGATTGGATATAGTTCTTGTAGGTAGAACAGATAATGGTCTCCGAGGTTGGGCGGATCGCCAACCGCTCCTCCAGGTCGCTCCCGCCTGCGTTCGTGACCCAGGCCACCTCCGGAGCGAAGCCCTCGACGTGCTCCGCCTCCTTAGCCAGGAAACTCTCGGGGATGAGCAGGGGGAAATACATGTTGGAGTGGCCGGTGGCCTTGATCATGTCGTCCAGCGCCCGCTGCACATTCTCCCAGAGCGCGTAGCCATAGGGGCGAATGATCATGCAGCCGCGGATCGGCGAATAGTCGGCCAACTCGGCTTTCCGCACTACGTCGGTGTACCACTCGGCGAAGTTCTCGCTCTTGCGGGCGATATGGTCGGGAATCGTGGTAATCTCTTCGTTCATCGTGATCTTTCTTTATGAGGCAACCCGCCGAGCGGGGACGGTAATCATAGAGAGTGTAGCATAGGCTGATCGACGCCTCAGTTTTGTGCCGGGCTGCCGGGCTGCCGGGCTGCCGGGCGCACCGACGTTTTGTGATCCACGTTGTCTCACCATCATGGACGGCACGTTCGCCTGGGAGCGCGAGCATCCTTGCTCGCCCCGTCGGCGGTTCGGCGTACCATCCGGCCGATGTGCGTGGCGGTTCCCGTTGGCGTTCCGGTCGTTCCTGGCGCTGGCGCGCCATGCGAGCAAGATGCTCGCGCTCCCAGGCGGTGTCTCTTGCCGACGGTGATCGCGGTACAACATGGATCACAAAGCCGCGGCGCACTCGGACGGGCGTGTATTCCGCTTCCTGGTAGAATCGTGTACACATCGTCCCGTTGGAGTGCCCCTGCTTCTTGAAGCCGGTGAGCCCCGGCGCTACCTTGGTAACCGAGCAGGAGCGTGACATTGCATGTTGTGGAAGCAGCTTTTCCAACCAACCAGCCTCCGGGAGGCGCTTGATCTGGCGCGCGCGCATGGCGGCCAGGCTCGCCTGGTGGCCGGCGGCACCGATCTGATTGTGGAGGTCCAGCGCGGGATACGGCCTACCACCACGGTACTCGATCTCAGCAAGGTCGCCGAGCTGCGCTATGTCACGGCGGAGTCCGGCCTGATCCGGATCGGCGGTCTGGCCACCCACAATGACGTGCTGGCCTCGCTAGCTTGCCGCGCGGGCGCTCTGCCCCTGGTGCAAGCCTGCGCGGAGGTGGGGGCGCCGCAGATTCGCAATAGGGCCACGGTGGCGGGGAATCTGGTAACCGCCTCTCCCGCCAACGATACGATCACCCCTCTGCTGGCGCTTGGGGCCGACCTGGTGCTGGTCAGCCAGGCGGGGGAGCGGATCGTACCACTGGCCGAGTTCTATCCCGGCTTCCGCCGCACCGTGCTCCGGTCCGATGAGCTGGTCCGTGAGATTCGTGTTCCCACGCTCGGTCCCGATAGACGCGGCTTGTTCCTCAAGTTGGGTTTGCGGCGCGCGCAAGCGATCTCGGTGATTAACCTGGCGATCGTGCTGGGTTTCGATGGCGCTGTCGTGCGGGAGGCCCGTATTGCCCTCGGTTGCCTGGCCCCCACTATCGTGCGTGCCGAGCGGGCCGAGGCGTGGCTGGTCGGGAAGCGGCTGGATCCGGCAACTCTCACCGAAGCGGGCCGCCTGGTCCGGGCCGACGTGTCGCCGATCGATGACCTCCGGGGCTCGGCCGATTACCGCCTGGCGACCGTGGAGTCGCTGACCATCCAGGCCCTGGAGCGGTTGGCCACCGGAGCGGAAGCCGACGGGTTAGCGTCCACCACGGTGCTCCTCGCCACTCCCGAGAGCGCGAGCACCGGGGAACCATTCAGCGGCACGATCCAGACCACGATCAACGGCCATCAGTACGCGTTTGCCGGAGCCACCCACAAGACGCTGCTGGACGCGCTGCGGGAGGACGCCGGGCTTACCGGGGCCAAGGAGGGATGCGCCGAGGGTGAGTGCGGCGCCTGCACCGTCTGGCTGGATGGACAGGCGGTGATGTCGTGCCTGGTCCCGGCGGCCCAGGCGCACAATGCCCGGCTGACCACCATCGAGGGTCTGGCGGACCCCGAGGGAGTGATGCACCCTTTGCAGCAGGCATTCATCAATCGGGGCGCCGTGCAATGCGGCTACTGCATCCCCGGCATGCTGATGGCGGGGGCCAAGCTGCTGGAGGAGCAGCCGTGCCCCGACCTGGCCCGGATTCAGGATG
Source organism: Chloroflexota bacterium (assembly GCA_036559345.1). Taxonomy (GTDB): domain Bacteria; phylum Chloroflexota; class UBA5177; order JANWHV01; family JANWHV01; genus JANWHV01. The sequence continues at coordinate 8,973 of DATBTL010000489.1, forward strand.
CCCTGAGCGGAAATATCTGCCGCTGCACCGGGTACAGAAAAATCTTTGACGCCGTGCTGGAAGCGGCGGAGGCGCGGGTATGAGCGTTCTTGGCGCCGGCCTGCCCCGTCCGGACGCGGCGGGGAAGGTCACGGGGGCTACCCGCTATCCGGGGGACTTGATTCGTGCCGACATGCTCCAGCTAAAGGTGGTGTTCGCCGGTCGACCGCATGCACGCATCCTGGCGATCGATACGAGCGCCGCGTTGGCGCATCCCGGCGTGATGGCCGTATTCATCGCCTCCGATGTCCCCCACAATGCCTTTGGTTTGATCGACGCCGATCAGCCAGTCCTGTGTAGCGACGTGGTCCGCTTCGTAGGCGACAAGGTGGCGCTGGTGGTCGCGGACACGGTTGAGGCGGCCGCGGAGGGCGCGGCCCTGGTCCAGGTGACCTACGAGGATTTGCCGGTGGTCTCCGACCCGCGCCGGGCTCTCGATTCGGACGCGCCCCTGATTCATCCGGATCGGGGTACCAACCTGCTGGAGCGGCTGATTCTCCGCAAGGGCGAACCCGAGGGAGCCCTGGCCTTGGCGGACCTGGTGCTGGAAGGGGAGTTCACCACCAGTTGGCAAGAGCACGCCTACCTGCAGCCGGAAGCGGGAATCGCTTTCGTGGACGAGCACGACCGGGTGGTGATTGAGACCGCCGGACAGTGGCTGCATGAGGACCGGCGGCAAATTGCCGAGATCCTGCGCCTTCCCGAGGACCAGGTGGTGGTTCGCTACGCGGCGATCGGCGGCGCCTTTGGCGGGCGCGAGGATCTCTCCATTCAGCACTTGCTGGCCCTGGCGGCCTGGAAACTGCGTCGCCCCGTGGCCATGCGCTGGAGCCGCGAGGAGTCGATGGTCGGCCATCACAAGCGCCATCCCTTCCACATTCGCTGCCGCTGGGGCGCCATGCATGATGGGCGGATCGTCGCCGCCGAGATCACCCTGATCGCGGATGGGGGCGCCTATGCCTCCACCAGTGCCGAAGTGCTGAAAAGCGCTACCCTCTTCGCCTCGGGCACCTACGAGATCCCGAATATCAGCGCCGATGGGTCCGTGCTTTACACCAACAACCTCCCCTCGGGGGCCTTCCGCGGGTTCGGCGCTCCCCAGGCCCAATTCGCGGCCGAGGTCATGGTGACCCGATTGGCCCACGCCCTCGGAATCGACCCGGTCGAGATGCGCCGGCTCAATATCTACCAGGAAGGGAGTATCGAACCCTCCCAGCAACCGCTTCCGCCCGGAGTCAGCGCCCCTCAGGTGTTGGAGCGGTGCATCGAGGAGGCATGCGCCCGCCTGAACTACGGGGAGCCCCGCCGCCATCCGGCGCCTCATCTCCGGCGCGGGGTGGCGATCGCCAGCGGGATCAAGAACATCGGCTATTCCTTTGGGTACCCCGAACAGTCCACGGCCACGGTCGAGGTGGTCGGCGTCTCGCGGGTGGAGGAGGTGATCGTCCGGGTCGGGGCGGCCGACGTGGGGCAGGGCGCCCACCTGATCCTGCGCCAGATCGTGGCCGAGACCCTGAAGGTACCGATGGAGATCGTGCGGATCGTCGCCGAGGACAGCAGCGAGGCGCCTAACGCCGGAAGCTCCTCCGCCTCGCGGCTCACCCTGATGGCCGGGCGGGCGGTGAAGGACGCCGCCACCCAGGCCATGGCTGCCTGGGAGGGGCCGCAGAAAGCGACCGTACAGTATCGCCCGCCGGCCACCAGCGCCATCGACCCCGTCACCCATGCCGGCCGCCCGAACTATGCCTACGGCTACGTCTCGCAAGCGGTCGAGGTAGAGGTCAATACCTTGACCGGCCAGGTGCAAGTGCTGCGGATCATCAGCGTACACGACGTGGGGAAAGCGATCAATCGGCAGCAGGTGGAAGGCCAGATCGAGGGCTGCCTGGCCCAGGCGGTCGGCTACGCCCTGACCGAACAGTTCCAGATGCGCGGCGGCAAGGTGTTGACGCCCCACTTCAGCACCTACCTCCTGCCCACCAGCATGGATATGCCGCCGGAGGTCTACCCCGTGATCCTGGAACTGGCGGACCCCAATGGTCCCTTCGGGGCCCGCGGGATGGCCGAGATGCCGCTCGTGCCGCTGGCCCCGGCGATTGCCGCCGCGATTAACGACGCGGTGGGGGTATGGGTAACGGAGCAGCCGATGACCCCGGAGCGGGTGCTGAAGGCGCTCCGGGGACGTGGTTAGGATCACGGAGACGCGGAAGGAACGGAGAACACGGAACGAGGTGCGTGCGATGCGGGTGGTGAATCGCGGAGACAGGGAGGAGATGAAGAGCGTTGTGCGGAGCCGGACTCGCGCCAGAGTGAGAGTACAACCCAGGATTCGCGGCTGCCTGTGGAGAGCGAGTATGCGGCAATACGCTGGCGCATGGCAGTTCCATGAGTTCGTTGGCGCCTCCATGCCATCCAAAGATAACGTCTCGATCCTCGTTCCGTGGTCTCCGTTCCTTCCGTGTCTCCGTGATTCTCACCCCGCCGTCCCACACCCCTCGTTCCGTGCCTTCCATCCTCTTCGTGCCTCCGTGATTCTCATCCCGCCGCCGACCTCGTTCCATGCCCTCCGCGATTCAAACCACCTCCCGCGCTACCTTCACCATCGCCGCCAGGCTCCGCTCCACGTCGTCCTCGGTGGTAGCCCAGGAGGAGACGCTGATCCGCATCGCCGCTTTTCCGTGCCACGCGGTGCCGCCGCACCAGCAGGTGCCGTCCGCTTGCACTCCCGCGATCACCTGGCGCGTGGTCTCGTCGTCGCGGAAATGGACCAGCACCTGGTTCAATACCACGTCGTTCAGAACTTCGTAGCCGCCCTGGCGCAGCCCCTCGGCGAAACGCGCGGCGTAGCGGCAACAGCGGTCCACCAGATCGGCCAGACCCTCGCGGCCCAGCGAACGGAGCGCGGCCCAGATCTCGATGCCCCGCCCCCGGCGTGACATCTCCGGCGTGTAGTGCGATGGCTCCCGACCCGCACCGGTCGGAATGTAAGCCGCGCCCTGGGCGGCCATGGCCCCGATAAGCGCCGCCGCGTCTCGGACAAAGGCAATCCCGCAGTCGTACGGCACGTTCAGCCATTTGTGCGCGTCCGTCGCCCAGGAATCGGCCTCCGCGAATCCCGCGCATAGGTGGGCGCGAGTGGGCGCCGCGGCGGCCCAGATACCGAAGGCTCCGTCGACGTGCACCCAGGCCCCGGCTTGATGGGCGATCGGAATCAGCGCCCCGGCGGGATCGAAGGCGCCCGTGTTCACGTTTCCCGCCTGCAGGCAAAGGATCGTGGGCCCCGAGATCCGCGGCAGGGCATCGGCCCGCATCCGGCCCTGATCGTCCACGGGGACGCGAATCACCCGCTCGCGGCCAAAACCAACCAGGCTGAGCGCCTTCAGCAAACTGATATGCACTTCGTCCCCAACGATCACCGTGATTTCCGGCGCTCCGAAGAGGCCGCGCCCCTCCACGTCCCATCCCTCGCGAGCTAAAAGAGCGTGGCGGGCAGCCGCCAGGGC
>DATBTL010000490.1:0-5588 GCA_036559345.1 Chloroflexota bacterium
TGGGCGGCGAAGGCTCGGTCATACACCTCCAGATTAATTTCGTAGTTGCCAATCTGGCTCAGACGGTCCAGGTTGGCGGTCCCAACCGTGGACCACTCACCGTCGATAGTCATGGTCTTGGCGTGGATCATCGCTTCCATATAGCAGAAGATACGGACCCCCTGCTCCAGCAGCCGCGCGTAAAAACCCCGCCCCAACCAGTCCGCCGCCACGTGGTTCGAGGCAAAGGGTACCACTACGCGGACATCCACTCCGCGCTGTACCGCCCCAATCAGGGCCGACTGCATGACCCGGTCCGGGATAAAGTAGGCGTTGGTAATCCAAACCCGCTTCTCCGCCCTATCTATGGCATCCACATACATGTCGCGAATGGGGAACAACAACCTACGGGCATCGTTGGTGCGGTGGAACATCCGCGGCTGTCTCCCCCGGCGGAAAGTGCCGGCAACCTCGGGGAGTGGAGCCCGATGGCGGCTCCAGAAGTCCAGGAAGTCCTGGCCCAGCCGCGCCGCTTCCGGCCCCCGCACGCGCACATGGGTGTCGCGCCAGTGCGTCCGGTAGAGCTCGCCGATATTGTAGCCGCCCAGAAACGCCACCTCGCCATCCACGACCAGCAACTTCCGATGGTCGCGCGCATAGCGGCGAAGGTCCAGGAGATGCCAGGGCCGCGAGAACGAGCCGTAGGGCAAGACGTGTATCTGGGGGGGAAAGTGCTTGAACTGATGGGGCACCACGAGATTGGCGAAGTGGTCGTAAATAACATACACCTCCACTCCGGACGCCGCCTTCGCCATCAAGCGCTCCTTAAACTCGACCCCGAGCTTGTCGCCCTTCCAGATATAGGTTTCCAGGAGGATGGAGTGGCGCGCATCCTCGATCGCTCCCAACATGTCCTGAAAGAGCCAGTCTCCCGAGCCGTAGAGCTTCAGGTGATTGCCTTCGATCTCTAACTCATCGAACGGGGCACTGGGAAAACCGCTCAACGGGCGGCGGCGCTTCCGCCAACGGGTGACCAGCATGAGGATGCCCACGGTGACGCTCTGGGCCAGGACCAGGGCGCCGGTGGCCCGAAGCACGATCGTCCGTGAACGGCGCCGCACCCCACTCACCCCTGGCAGCCGCCGCCAGATCCGGCCCGTAGGCCGAGGCGGAGGAACCCTCGAGGGCACCTCCGAAGGCGGAAGCTGGGGCCTGGACAATTCTTGTGTACTCACACGTTGATCATACCTATTCACGGGGAATAGGACAGGCCGCCAGGGCCAGGGCCGCCATCGCCACCCGCGCATGATACTCGTGGGTGGGAACGAAATCCTGGCGGCTGAGGCGTATGGTCGAGGTAAAGCCGCCGACCGGGAGATAGTTACCCTCAACCACAACCTCCAGCTCCGTGGCTAGCCTGAGGAGGTTATGGGCCGGCATTTCCACCAGGGCGCTGACCTCGCTCGGTTCCGGCTGGAATGCCTCCAGGGCCATTTCGGTCGGCCAGAGAAACACATCGACCAACTCGCGGTCTCGGACGCCGGGCTCCGGGCTCGTCTCGCAGGCCCAGGTTCTCAATGGGATCAACTCCTCCGCCGTGACCGCCTGGCCAAGTTCCTCCCACGCCTCCCTGAGCACATCGGCCAGGCTCTCGCCCGCCGCGTAGTGGCCGCTCACGCTCGCGGTCAGTTTGCCGGGCCAGGTGTCCTTGGCCGCGCTCCGTTGCTGGAGGACGACGGCACCGGAGGATCGTACGATCCACAGGGCCATGCTCCGATGCCAGTCGCCATCCCGATGAACTATCGTTCGTTCCTTGCGTATCCCAAGCGAGGCGCCAGCAGCGGAGTAGAGGTCAAAGTATTCAACCGCATCCGCCTCCGGCGCGCGTGGTTCAGTCATTCAGCGAGAGCACCATTTGCGGGCCCTGCGTCTGCGGGGTTGCTCCGGTTGGGGCGATCGCGGTCCCAATGGCGAGAAACTCGATCACATGCGAGCCCCAGCCGTAGCTTTCCTCCTCCAGCCGGGCGCTCACGATGCCCGCCGCCCTGACCTGGGTCGCCTCCGCCTGCATCCGCTCCATGGCCAGTTCCCGCGCGTCGTAGAGCGCCTGGGTGAAGTTGACCATTTCCACGTTCTGCCCCACGTTCTTCATGGCCTGCCGCCAGCCCTGGTGCGCCACATGGTAGACGCAGGTGCCCATCACCAGGGAAAGAGGGCGGTAGCCGGCCTGGAGGAGGGTCCAGAAGTCCTGACCGGTGAGATCGCTGGTGAAGGGCTTGCCACTCGGGGTACGATGGCTCTGGCCGCTCGCCGCTCGCACCGCCGTGCCTACCGCCAGGAACTCGGCCAGGTGCTCGCCCCACTCGTACTGCCCGACCTCCAGGCGCACCCCCACCACTCCGTCCGCCCCCAGGGCGTTGGCCTCCTCCTCCATCCTGGTCATCGCCAGTTCGCGGGCGTGATACATAGCCTGGGTCAAGACGCCCATCTCCTGGTTCTGGCTCCAGTTGGATTGCTGAAAGCCGATGTGGTAGATGCTTGAGCCAACGACCATCCCAAGCGGATCGAAGCCGGCCTGTTTCACCAGAAGGAATTCGTTGACCGACAGATCGCTGGTAAAAAAGGGCGCCTGCCCTCCGCCCCCAGCCATCTGGCGCAGGCGCTCGCGAGCGTGCTGAGGAAGGTCTCCGGGGCCTGCCATGCTCATTCTTTGTCTCCTTTATCATCATCCGCGCTGTCCAGCGGCTCGGCGTCATTCAGGGCCACCACCATGGCGGGTGGAAGCGGCCGTGCCGCGCCCGGCGCTTGCTGAATCGCGGTTCCCCAGGACAGAAATTCCAGGACGTAGTCGGATCGGTCTTCTTCCCTGTCCCCATCGCTATCGACATAGGGGATTTCCCGGAGGTTGCGCACGATGTGGACCCCCACCACACCCTGCGCGCCAAGATTATGGGCCATGGAGTGCATGCGGCCAAAGGCGGCTCGCTGCGCCGCGTACAGCGATTCAGTGTACTTGCCATGCTCCTGGTTGTACCAGCTACTGTTTTGCCAGGCATCGCCCCAATTGGTGTAGATGTAATAGGTGCAGTTCCCTACCACCAACCCGGCGGGCCGGCCACCGGCCTGGAGGAGCGACACGAACTCCTGGGCTGAGAAGTCGGACAGAAATGGCTCGGGCACGGGCGCGGCGCCGGGCACATGAATCGCCGTCCCAATCGCGACCACCTCGATCAGGTCTTTCGACCAGCCAACTTTCCGGATCTCCAATTTGGTGCCCACCACGCCCACGGCGCCCATCCCCAGGGCCTCCAGCCGCAGACGGGTGAGCGCCGAAATAGTGGCATCATGCTGGGCCTGCGTTTGCGCCTGCATCTCGCCGGTAAAGTTCCAGCGGTTCCATCCCATGTGATAGACGCTGCTGCCGGTGACCAAACCCAGCGGTTGATACCCGGCCTTCCGGCTGAGGAATAGTTCATTTACCGAGAGATCGGTGGAAAACGCAACCCCGCCTGCCTCGCCGGCGCGAAACTGGGCCACCCGCTCCTGGGCTCGGATGGGGATGCCTCCGGCGGTCAGGGCTTGCAGGCTCCGGGCCTGCACCTCCGCCTCCGCGTGTGCCGCCGCCTGGGTCTGTTCCTTCCGCTGACGTTCCTCGGGACTCTCGCGGTGGAAAAACGGCATTCGTCCCTCCTTTGCCGGCGCCCCAGCGCCCCATGTCCGTTCCGGACTTCAGGTAAGCAATCGCTCCAGGGCCATTCGGGCCTGGCTGTTCTTGGCCGCGTGGGCGGAGAGATCCCGCGAAAGCTCCTCGATCCACTGGTCCACCGGCAATTCCTCGGTTTTGAGGGCGATTCCCCGTACCACCTTGATCCGGCTGGCCCGCAGTCCCCCATGCCCCGCCTGTTCTATCGCGTACCGATGCTCGCCCAATTCCACGCTCACTCGGTGGACTGGCTTTTCCTTGGCGAAGAGACCGCCCTTCCGTTCCACCGTGCATTGAGCGGGCAGCGCCCCTCCCAGCTTCTCCGCCAGCGCGCCTAGAAACGCCTTGGTGTCGCTTAAATCGGCCCGCAGGGATGAAGCCAGCACCTCGAAGCCCAGCCCGTCACTAAACGTGGAGAGTTCGTCCATCCTTCCTCCCCCTCTGTCGCTCATTCTTATTGCGTCGGCTATCCGTCCGCGCGGCTCCTGAAGGCAGTATAGACGCGGGTTGCTACCGTCGCAAGCCAGGCCGTGTCCTCTCGTGGTACCATGCGGCGGAAAAGGAGGGCGCCCGATGACGAAGCAGCCCGGCGACCCGGCCGGCATGAAACGGCGGGCCGCTACCTTCGCGGCGGAGCTGGTCGAGGATGGAATGATGGTGGGCCTTGGCTCCGGCAGCACCGCGATTCTCCTGGTCCGTGCCCTTGCCGATCGGGCGCGCGCCGGTCTACGTTTCGAGGGCGTGGCCACCTCGGAGGCGACCGCGTCGCTCGCGGTCTCGCTCGGGATGCGGATCTTCAGTCTCGACGACCGGCCCCACCTGGATCTGGCGATAGATGGGGCCGATGAAGTGGACCCCCAGCTCAACTTGATCAAAGGGCTGGGTGGCGCTCTACTCCGAGAGAAACTGGTGGCCCTGTCCGCCGCCCGCTTCGTGATCGTGGTGGACGACAGCAAAATCGTGGCTCGGCTCGGGGAACACTCACCGGTGCCGGTCGAGGTGGTCCGTTTCGGCTGGACCCGGGCCCGCGATGCCCTCGCAGCCCTGGGCGGGCGAATCGAGCGGCGAATGGCGGGCGAGACTCCATTTCTCACGGACGGGGAAAACTTCATCCTCGATTGCTGGTTCGATCCAGCCTCGGACGTGGCCGGTCTCGGCCTGCCAATCAAGGGGATTACCGGGGTGGTTGACCACGGACTCTTCATCAACATGACGGAGCAGGTGATGGTCGGTCACCCCGATCGGGTTGAGGTCCTCCGTCAGTAGCTGGCGGTTGCTCACCTGGCGTGGTTTGCAGGACGAGGGGGTCGGATGGGAAGGACCGGGGCCTCCGACTCGTATGAAATAGACCCTTCTGCTAGGCGGCCGGCTCGGCTGGGTGGAGGGTGACGGCAAAGCCGCGGGCGCGGAGTTGGTCCACCAGATGGTCGGTAGTCGGGATGGGGCTCGGTGGTCCGGGATGAGGGAGTGGGGGATGATAAGGTTGGCGGGAGCGGAGGATCTGGTAGGCGAGCAGGAGGATGGTATGGCCGACGGCGACGGCGGCGCGCGGCTTGCCACGGCGGGCCGCCAGGGTGCGGCAGCGCCCCCCAAGGACGGGGTCCTTGCCGCGGCCGACCGCTTGAGCGGCGACGACCAGGCAGGTGCGCAGCTAGCGACTGCCCTTGCGGGTTTTGCCGCCTTTGCGTTTCCCGGCGCTGAGGTGGTTGCCGGGAGCCATCCCGGCCCAACTGGCCAGATGGTTAGCGGACGGGAACTGGTCCATGTTGGTCCCGATCTCGGCCAGGAGGTCCTCGGCCGTGCGGCGGCCGACGCCCGGGATGGGGTCCAGAAGAGCGACCTCTTCCTCAAAAGGGGCCAGGCGGCGCGCGACCTCGGCGTTGAGTTCGGCGATCAGGGCGTCCAG
>DATBTL010000491.1:0-10004 GCA_036559345.1 Chloroflexota bacterium
CGCCATGCCGTCCACCACCTCGATGGGCGGGTAGGCAAGCGCGTCCTTCCACGGTGCGTCCATGGGCGCGAACATCTCCTGGATTTGTAGGTTGGGGAGGAGGGCGGCTACTTGCAAGGTGGCGGCGGTGGAGATCGGCCCAGCTGCGTTGTGCGGGGCGATCCCGACCCCATACGCCTCGGCCATGGCGGCGATCCGGCGCAGCTCGAGGAGACCGCCCACGTGAATCACGTCCGGCTGGAGGAACGCGGCATAGCGCCCCTCCAGGACCGGACGGACATCCCAGCGCGAGTAGAGGCGCTCGCCCAGGGCCAGGGGGATCGCGCACTGGGCCGCCAACTGGGCCAGAGCCGGCGAGTCGTCCGGGTGTAGCGGCTCCTCCAGAAAGAACAGATCATAGGGTTCCAGCGCGCGCGCGACCTGGAGCGCCCCCAGGAGGCCGAAGCGCCCATGGGCATCCAGGCCCAGGCGAATGTCGGCCCCCACGGCCTCGCGGACCGCCGCGACGTTGGCCGCGCTTTGGCGAATCTCCGCCTCCGAGGGGGCGAACGATGCCTGGCCGAACGGATCGAACTTCAGCGCCTTGTAGCCCTGGCCCACCGGGATCCGGGCGGCGGCGGCGAAGTCCGCCGGGGTGCGGGCGCCAAAGTACCAGGCATTGGAATAGGTCGGCACCGCGTCGTGAAGCCGGCCGCCCAGGAGCGCGTGGACCGGCAAGCTGACCGACTTGCCCAGAATATCCCACATGGCCATTTCCAGCCCACCCATGGCGCTGCGCAGGACGGGGCCGTTCATCCAGAAGGAGTCGCGGGTCATCATCCGCACATGCTGCTCGATCAGGCGCGGATCGCGGCCTTGCAGGTCGTGGGCATAATCGGCCACGGCCCCGCGGACCGCCCCTTCTTTCCCCTCCAGGCTGCACTCGCCCCAGCCGACCAAGCCGTCATCCGTCACCATCTTGACGAAGACGAAGTTTCGGAAGTGTCCATCCACGTACAGAGTCTCGATCGTTTCGATTAGCACCGGCGGCTCTCCCTCCCTCTCCTCATTTCGGGCTCGTCGAATGTCGCCCCGGCGCGGCGTCGGCCAGCCGCGCCAGCCCATCCCCGGTCCGATCGGCGGGGGTGTCGAGCACGGTGATCACCCTGGCGGCAGAGTCCTGGAGTACCGCCAACATGGCCCGTTCCGCGCCCAGGCCGTCACGCGCGGCGATCCGTTCCAGGACGGCGCGGTGGGAGACGACTCCCGCGCGTGTCCCTTCCGTCCCAAAGCCCAGTTTGATCGTCTCGCCAATCTGGGTCACGATCGGCTCCAGCAGAATGGTGAAAAAGGGATTGTGCGTGGCCATCAACATGGCCCGGTGGAAGGTCAAATCGGCCTCCATCCAGGCATCCACGTCATCCTGGTGCCCCTCCATGCGGGTCAGCGCCGCCCACAAGCGGTCAATATCCTCCTCGGTTGCCCGCTCGGCGCAGGCACGGGCCGCCGCTCCCTCCAATACGCGACGAATCTCGTAGAGATGAGGGACCGCGTTCGCGCCCAATCGGGCCTGGATATACCGTCCCAGCGCCCCTTGCACCGTATCGGTGGTGGGTGCCGTGGTGAAGGCGCCTTTCCCATTTTCCACGCGCACCAGGCCCCGCGCCTCCAGGCTCTTCAGGGCTTCCCGTACGGCATTCCGCGAGACGCCAAATTGCTCTCCCAGGTCTTTTTCCGAGGGGAGGCGGCTGCCGTCCTCCAGGGCGCCGGTAAGGATTAACTCCTCCAACTGATCAGAGACCCTATGGGAGAGTTGGCGACGGTCAACTCGTTGAAAGCTCAAGGTACCCTCGCGATTCGCTCGGTGGCCCAATCGGGGCGGACGCTCCGCCCACGGGCGGCCTGGCGGTCGGCGGCCCGCCGCGCCAAGGTCTGCACGGAGAGGGCGAGGAGAATGGCGATCCCCTTGCACAGGGCATAGTAGGCATCGCTCAGACCCTGCTCGCTCAGGCCGCTATTGAGGATAGCGATAAAGGCCACTCCCACCAGGGTCTTGATCAAGCTGCCCTCGCCCCCGGTGAGCCTCGTGCCGCCGATGATCACGGCGATGATCGCGTCCAACTCCAGCCCCGACGCCGCGAGCGGCTGGGCCGAGGCCATCTGACCCACGGCGATCAGCGCCGCCACCGCCACCATGACTCCCATCAGGCAGAAAATGAAGATGATCTGGCGGGTGACGCGGATGCCGGCCCGCCGGGCGCCACGCGGGTCGCCGCCAAGGGCGAAGGTATACCGACCGAGAGTCGTACGGTTAAGGAGATACCAGCCGCCGCCATAGGCCAGCACGACGATGTAGGCCGGCATGCCAAGGCCGAACAGGCTTGCGTTATTGATGAAGTTAATCAAGGGACCGCCGACCGTGATCGAACCGGTCCCGGTGAGGCCGGTGGCCAGGCCGCGGGCCCAAATATACGCGGCAAGGGTGACGATCACCGGGTTGATATCCAGCGCCACCACGAGCAGCCCGTGGATGGCGCTCACTCCGACCGCCAGCGCCAGTCCGGTCACGACCGCCAGGGCCATGTCATGGCTATGCTGGTTCACCAGCCCCATGATCACGCCGGTGAGGGCAATCATGGCTCCCGGCGAGAGGTCGATAATCCCGGCAATGATGGAGAAGGTCATGGCCACGGAGACCACGGCGAGCGGCGCGTTCTGCTCGATCGCGGTCACCATGGTGGCGGTGGTGAGCCAGGCCCCATTGAGGCGGCCAAAGATCACGATCATCCCGGCCACCATGGCCAGGAGCAGATAGATATCGGCCCCGGCGAGCGGCGCGGGCGGGCGAGGCAGGCGCCTGGGGCGGCTCATTGCGCTCTCCGGCGCGTGGCGTGGTCCAGGAACACGGCGGCAAGGATGATGCCGCCGGTGATTGCCTGCTCGTAGTAGGCCGAGACGCCGCGGAAGGTAAGGTAGTTGGTGATCGTGCCCACGATCAAAATGCCCAGCAAGGTCTTTTCCACCCGCCCACTGCCGCCGCTCAGGCTGATCCCGCCCACCAGCACGGCGGTGATCGCGTTGAACTGCATGCCCTCTCCGACGTTCTGACTGACGATCCCCAGCTGCGCGATCTCCAACATTCCCGCCATGCCGGCGCAGAGTCCGCACAGCGCGTAGGTGGCCAGGACCACGCGGCCCATCGGGATACCGGCCAGGCGCGCCGCGCGCCGATTGCCGCCGATCGCATAGATGTGCCGGCCCAGGGCGGTGTCGCGGAGCAACACGGCGGCCGCGGCATAGAACCCCAGCATGATCACGGCCATCAGGGGGAGCGTCAGCACCTGGTCGGTCGCCACCGAGAAAAAGAAGGGATTGGTCACCTGGATCCAGGATCCCTCATTGGCCAGGATCGCCTGGCCAAGCCCCTGGGCGGCGATCAGGGTTCCCAGGGTGACAATGATCGGCTCGATCCCGATCCCGGCGATGAAGATGCCGTTGACCAGGCCGATACCCGTGGCCGCCAGCAGCCCGGCGCCGATCGCGGGCCAGGCGGCCAGCCCGTGATTGGTGGTCAAGGCCCCGGTGATCACGGCGCTGACCAGGATGATCGAGCCGATCGACAGATCGATCCCGCCCATGAGCATCACCATCGTCTCCCCGATCGCCGCCACTCCCACGATTGAGATCTGGATGAGGATATTGTCGATATTGGCGCGGGAGAGGAAGTCGGGCGTACTCAGGCCGAAGACAAGCAGCAGGCAGATCGCCACCAGGCCGGCCCCGAAGGCGTGGAGGAATCCGGCGGCCTGTTCGCCCCATCCGGTCTTTCCTGACGGGCCAGTGGAGCGTCGCCCGCGGACGCGAAGACTAGGAAGCATTGGTGTAGCCGCCCTGCATTGCCAGGAGCACCTGCTCTTCGCCGGCGCGCGTGCCGTCCAGGACGGCCACCAGGCGGCCACGCGCCATGACCAGGATGCGTTGAGCCAGGGCCAGAATCTCCGCCACGTCGCTCGATACCACGAGCACGGCCTTCCCCGCCTGGGCAAGAGCGGCGAGTTGCCGATGAATCTCCGCCTTGGCTCCCACGTCCACTCCGCGGGTGGGCTCCAGGAAGACAAAAAGATCGGCGTCAAGCATCAGCCAGCGGGCCAGGAGCGCCTTCTGCTGATTCCCGCCGCTGAGGAGGCGGATGGGCCGCCCAAGCGCTCCAGTCTGGACATTGGTGCGCGCGGCGGCGGCGCCCGTGGCGGCGCGCTCCCTGCTCCGGCGTACCAGGGGGAACCAGCGGGCCCAGGTGATCGCGTGCAGTCCGGCCAGGCTGATGTTCTCGCGCACCGCCATGTCCGGGATCAGGCCCTCGTCCCGGCGATTCTCGGTCAGGAAGCCGATGCCCAGTTTTTTAGCTTGGCGCGGTGAATGAACGAGGACGGGCTTCCCTTTCCAGAGGACAACGCCACGGGCCTGGGGCTGGTCGCCGAAGAGTGCTCGCGCTACCTCGTCCTGCCCAGCCCCGAGAAGTCCGCAGAGGCCGACTATTTCACCAGGCTTGATCTGGAAGCCAACATCCTTGATCCGGTCGCCGATCGCCAGGCCGCTGACCGACAGCACGGGCTCGCTCGTGGCCGCGGCTTCCGCGGCGGGAGTCTGGAAATAGCGGTCGGGCTTCTGACCGAGGGTCCATTCAACCAGTTGTTCAAGGCTGGTATCGGTACTGGCGAAGGTAGAGACGACCCGCCCATTGCGGAGCACGGTGCCCCGGTCGCACACGCTGAGGATTTCCTGAAAGCGGTGGGTAATGTAGATAATCCCAACCCCGCCCGCCCGCGCCCGCGCCAACGCCTCGAACAGGCGATCGGTGTCGGCGGGCGCGAGCGCGGCCGTTGGCTCGTCCAGGATGAGGATGCGAGGACGTTGCGCCAGAACCTTGGCGATTTCCACCAACTGACGGTTGGGAAGGGACAGGTGTCCGACCCGGCCGTGGAGATTGATCCGCTCCAGGCCGAGCGCTTCGAGGGCGGCGGCTGCCTGTTGCAGGAGGCGCCGCGTATCAATGCCGATCCCGCGGCGAGGTTCGCGCCCCAGGCAGAGGTTCTCCGCCACCGTGAGGTTGGGCAGCAGGCTCAGTTCCTGATAGACAATGCCGATTCCCAGGTCTCGCGCGTCCAGTGGGCTCTGAATGGCCACCGGCTGGTCGTCGATGGCGATAGCGCCCGAACTCGCGGCGTAATCGCCGGCCAGGATTTTGACCAGGGTAGACTTCCCCGCCCCATTCTGGCCCACCAGAGCGTGGATCTCCGCCGGCCGCACCGCCAGATCGACGCGGTCGAGGGCGAGCGTACCGGGGAAACGCTTGGAGATTCCCACCATCTCAAGGATCGGCGGCGCCGTAAGGTCGGCGCGTGGGACGGCTTGGCGGCTCACCTGCTCGATCACCATATCCCCATTGTGGAAACGGACGATTCGGCCCTGGCCGGGTATCACCAGGATACCCGGCCGGGACGGCGGCTAATGCGAATAGCCGGCCACGAGTTGGGCGAGCGTCTTGTCGAAACCAAAGGTCTTGATCGAACTGGCCATCGCCGCCTCCGCCTTGGCGGCGGCATTGACATTGGCCGGGGTGACCAGGAAGCTGTTTAGATTCTCCGTCTTCGGCTCGGCTTTGTGCTTGGCCAGGTTGACCGCCATCTCACCAAAGCGGAAACCGGCATAGATGGGGGCATACATCGCGGTGCAGGCCATTTTCCCTTGCTGGATCGCGGTCAGGCCGATCGGATCGCCGTCCACCGAGGTGAAGATGATCCCGGCGGCCTTTGGGGAACGGGCGGCCACATTGATCGCGGGCACGGTAAGGGTGTCGCTGAGTCCATAGACCATGGCCAGCTTGGGATAGCGGACCAACCAGTCCTGCATGGCGGCGGCGGCCTTATCCGGCAGCCAGTTGGTGGGTTCCTGGCTCACCACCTTGATGCCTGAGTACTTGGACATCACGGAGGTGAAACCACCGGTGCGGTCGGCATTGAGGCCCTGGCCGAGCAGTCCTTGCAGCACCGCGACCTGGCCCTGGGGCTTCCCGTATTTCTTGGTCAGCAATTGGATGGAATACTTGCCGACCATCTGGCCGGTCTGAAACTCATCGAATCCCGAGTTCATGGTGGCCTTGGGGCTGCTGCTATAGAGCACGAGGACGGGGATGTGGGCGGCACGCGCTTTGTCGAGGCTGGGACCGAAGGCGCTGACATCGATGGGGTTGACCATGATAGCCGCGACATGTTGATTGATCAGGTTCTGAAACTCCTGGATCTGCTCGTTCACGCTGCCATGCGCGCTGATGTCCAGCAGATGATAGCCGAAGCGGCGCCCGGCCTCGACCGCGCCCCGTCCCTGATCGATGTGGAAGGGATTGGTGAGATCGATTTGCAAGAAGCCAATGGTGGCCATGCTAGCCGTCGCGCGGCTGGCGACGGCGCTGGGGATCGAACCAGCCCCGCCAAGGGCGAGGATCAGGGGGATGAACGCCAATAACCGCGTCAAGGGGTGGCGACGAATGTTCACGGGTATCCTCCTTGATTACCGAGTCAGTCGCGACCAAGTTGGTGGCGGGCTCGGGCGCCGCCACATCGCACGCACATTGTCCTTGCTGCCCTGCTGTAGGGCTGTCCTATAGGTTCGCGGGCTAGCTGCTCACCTCCCTTCCCAAAACTCGCTGAGGGGGAGTATATGCCCGCCTCCGCGGGCTGTCAAGGGTGCAGGGTCACCGGCACAGGGTCATTTCTAGCTCGGCCACGCGGCGCGTGTAGACTTAAGAGCCGATCACCTATCCTGGAGTAATAGACCACGCAATCGCTTCACCGCCGGCGAAGACTCTACGCAGGAAAGGGTGGGTTGTTCGCGTATGTTCCTCGCGAGTTCCCTAGGACGCCGGATCGCCCGGCGACTGCGCCGAGCGCCGGGACCGTTCCGGCATTCGTGGCACCGGTTGACTCTTCGCCGCGCGGGCCCTCCCGCGGGGTCTCGACAAAGGCAGGCGGAGCCATGGCGCCACGAGCCACAATGGTTTCCCGGCGGCATGCCGCCTCGGAGTCGCAACCAGGTGACCCCCCTCATCGATGGCCACGCCTTCTTCGACGACCTCGTGCATGCACTCTCCACGGCCCAACACTATGTCTACATCATAGGCTGGTATATGACGCCGGCTATCCCCCTGCAACGGGGAACCAGCGAGTCCCTGGTCGCCACACGGCTGCATGGGGTGCTCGCCGAAACCGCCCAACGGCTGCCGGTGCGCGTCCTGCTCTGGAGCGGCGCCCTGGTCGTGTTTCAACCTGATCACCGCGCGGTGGCCGATGTGAAACGCTCGCTGGACGAGCACGCGCGGGTGACGGGGGCGGACCTGCTCTGCGAACTCGACCGGAGCGCGCGTTTTAGCCATTGCCACCACCAAAAAGCGATCGTCATTGATGGGCAAGTCGCCTTCGTGGGCGGCATGGATCTCACCACCTTGCAAGGGGATCGCTGGGATCTTCCCGGCCATCCCTTGCGCGCGGGCACCAATTGGCACGATGTGCAGCTCCGGCTGGAGGGCGAGGCGGTAGCCGACGTGGAGCGGAACTTCCGCCAACGCTGGCACGCGGTCACCGGCGATCACCGGTTGCCCAGTCAGGCTCCGACCTGGCAGCCGGACTGGCGGACTCCCGTGCAGATCGTCCGTACCATTCCCCGCCGGACGTATGACTTCGCGCCCCGCGGCGAGTATGGCATCCAGCATGTGTATCTCCGCGCCATCGAGCAGGCTCGACGGTTGATCTACCTGGAGAACCAATATTTGTGGTCGCCGGAGGTCCGCCAGGCATTGATCGATGCCATGGGTCGGCACGGAGACTCGGCATTTCGCATCGTGATCGTGCTTCCGGCTCGCGCATACGACGGCAAGGGGGACAACGACCAGCATGTGGCCGCGTTGCGCAAGGCGGATAAGGGACGGGGAATGGTGTCCGTCTATTGCCCTTATGCCTCGGGCCCCAACGCGGGAACGCGGCCCTTCACCTACCGGCCCACCTATGTCCACGCTAAGGTCGGGGTCATCGACGATCAGTGGCTGCTGATCGGATCGGCGAACTTGAACGATCGCGGCTTGGTCACCGATAGCGAAATCGTGGCCGTGGCGCATGACGCCACGCTGGCCCGGCGGGTGCGGGTCGATCTCTGGAGCGAACACCTGGGCCTACCGCGTGAGCACGTGGAGGCGGCGGAGCCCCATGTCCTGGTGGACGGTGCCTGGGTGGATCACGCGGCGCGCAACGCCCGGATCATTCAGCAGGGTAACCGCCCTTTACTTGGAGCTCTCCACCGCTATGAACTGGGCCGGATGCCCGGTTCCTGGTTCCTGGACGATGCCGAGGCGCTCCTGGTGGACCATTAGATCGGCAGCGGGGAGGCTTCTGATTGGGGAGGCTAGATCCCATCGAGGAACATGCGGCGCGCGCCAGCGACAGCACCCAGTGACCGTCCAAGGGTCCAGCCATAGACCCAGTGCGCGAAAATCATGGTTTGGGGACGGCCCGGCTTATCGTACTCGGGCTGTGGCATGATGCTCAATCCTGGCAGCCAGCCCTTATAGCTGACTGCCCACACCAGGGAGCCAAAGAGGAGGCCAGAGAAGGCCGGGCCAAGCGGCAGGCGCGACCGGCCGCGCGACAACCCGAAGAGCGCGCCCATGCTCGCGCCGAAGCCAAAGTGCATGGCCACCGCCAGAGCGTCCTGTGTCGTCTCATGACGGTGCACGCCGACGGCCGTGAGCGCCTTCTCCACGATGAGTTCAGGTGGCTGGCGACCCAGGAGTCCGGCTTTCCGCGCGGCCATCATCACGGCGCTCATGGTCGCGGTGCCAATACAGCCGGCGATTCCTCCGTCAAGCAGGGCCGCCACATCTCGCTGCATCTCTTCCTCCTTGTGCTACATGGACCGGATTTGGAGAAGGGGATCGGGGTGCCTGTGTTGGCCAGGATCCCCACATCGCTTCGTATAGGCAAACCAGGCGCCCCTATCCACCGTCGCGGCTGTCGTTGCCGCCATACGTAGTCGTCCTTAGTAGGGCCCCTGGAGCAGGCTCTTCCGCAACAAGCAGACCATGGTAAAGGCTGGATCAAACACGTTGCCCACGGCATATTCCACGCACTGGCCAAGCAGTATGCTCGCCGCCATGGAATCCAACTGATAGTCCTCGGCCAGCCAGTGCAGCATTTCCGTGGTTGCGTGCTGGAGGGCCTGATCCAGGGGACGCGCATTCCCCACCGTGAAGATGTGCTCGGCCGTCTCGCCGCGCGGCCAGCCGATCCGTCGCCCTTTGTGCAACCCTACCGTGAATTCTACCTCCATTGATATTTCGATGCCCGTCCCCACGATCTCTCCATCGCCCTGCACGGCATGGCCATCACCCAGGTGAAACAACGCGCCCGGGACGAAGACCGGGAAGTAGGCGGCGACGCCGGCGGTGAACCCACGGTAGTCCATGTTGCCCCCGTGCTGGGCCGAAGTCGCGGTGGAGATGGCCTCTCCGCGCGCCGGAGCGACCCCGAAGCAGCCCAACATTGGCGCCAGGGGCACGTTTAGCCGGCCCAACCGGGTCTCCGGGGTGAGAAGGGTCGCGGTATTCTGGACCAGATCGATCCGCCACTCGGCATTGGTCCTTTCCGGCAGGCGCCGCGCCTCCCACGGGTCGACCACGTTTGGGGCCAGTGCCGTACTAGAATAGCCGGCAGCGCGGCTGGGCGTAATCCGGTCCAGGTGGACGACCAGGGTATCGCCCGGTTCGGCTCCCTCGATAAAAAAGGGGCCGGTCTGCGGGTTGCCGTGCTCCGTGACCGCGGCGTCCGCGGCATCGCGGCCACCCGAATCGACCGTCGTGGTGATCACCGTATCGCCAGGGGCAATGCGCAGCACCGGCCCGTGGGAGCCGATCGTGACGTGATAGTGGGCGGGGGAGAAGCGATGTACGGCCACGGGATCCCTCCTCACAGGTCAGAGAA
>DATBTL010000492.1:0-1748 GCA_036559345.1 Chloroflexota bacterium
GGTGAGCGTGCGAGTGGGGAGGCCGTTCCACGGTGGCCGGGGGACGAGGCTGAGGGATAGTAAGACTAGTCGCGCGATCAGATGAATGGCAAACATAGCTGAAAAGCCCTCCTTCTCTCCCGAGGGTAGCGGATTCGGCGCATCACCGCATTGCGGGCGCACCGAAGAATTGTGGCGGGCCACCCCTTCCTGGGAGCGCGAGACACCCGCAAGCGGGTACCCGGCTCGCCCCGTTGGCGTCAGCGACCAAGCGAGCAAGGATGCTCGCGCTCCCAGGCGACCGTGCCGTCCATGCTGGTGCTCCAACGTGGATCACAAAACGTCGGTGCGCCCCCGCATCTCCCACATGCCGCGCCTACCTGCTCGTAGGTGGTACGCTACCATCCAACCATGGGCGCGAATCGTTACGGAGGAGGGAGCCATGCGGGAGCCTGAGGCGGCGCGTGACGCGGGGGTCCGGTTCGAGCGGGCCGAGGCGCAAGACCTGGAAGCCGGTCTACATCGCGAATGGTTGCTTACCAACGGCCTTGGGGGGTATGCCTCGGGTACGGTGCCGGGGGTGGATACTCGGCACTACCATGCCCTGTTGGTCGCCGCCGTCCATCCACCCGCGCGGCGCATGGCGTTGCTGATTCGCCTCAACGAGGCCGTCACCATTGGCGACGAAACCACGGAGCTGATGACCGCCGAGTATCGGGATGGCACGATTTCCCCTGATGGCTTCACCCGTATCGAGTCTTTTGCCCTGGAGGATGGGCTTCCCACCTGGCACTTCAGGATCGGCGGCTATCTGCTGCGGCGGACCATCTGGATGGTTCCCGGCCATAACATCACGGTGGTTCGCTATAAGTTGGCGGTAGGCGGTAAGGCCATCGATCTGGCGCTCCGCCCGCTGTGCGCCGCTCGGGATCACCATAAAGTTCAACGTGGCGATTGGAACCGGCCATGGTCCGTGGAAACCATCGAGCATGGGGCGCGAGTACTGGCCGGTGATGGCGTGCCCTCCCTGTGGCTGCTGGCCGAGGGCGCCTCGTTCCAGGCCGCGGGTGACTGGTACTGGAGCTTTCTCCTCCGGGAAGAACGAGCCCGCGGCTACGATCACGTTGAGGATCTTTTCCAGCCGGGAACCTTTCATGCCATGTTGCGCCCTGGGCGCTCACTCACGTTCATCGCCAGCGCCGAGCCTCCGGACTCGGCTACGGGCGACCCGGACACCGCTCTGGCAGCCCGGCGCTCCACCTACGCGCACGCAACGGCGGCCCGGGTGCCGCAAAGTGCTCTCGGCCCTCTGGCGGCGTCGCTTCAGGAGGCGGCGGCCCAGTTCGTGGTCCAGCGCCGTCCCGCCGATCCCGCGCGGGCAACCAGGGTCAGCCTGATCGCCGGTTATCCCTGGTTTACGGACCACGGACGCGATTCGTTGATCGCTCTCCCAGGCATCCTCCTGGAAACAGGGCGGGTGGGCGAGGCCGCCGACCTCCTCCGTGGACTGGCGGATCATGTGCGGGACGGGCTGATTCCCAGCCGCTTCCCCGAAACGGACGCCCCCCCCGAATACACGGCGGTGGACACCAGTCTGCTCTACTTTCGCGCCCTGGAGGCTACGCTCACGGCGGGCTCCGATCCTCGGCTGCTGCCGGACCTCTACCCAACCCTGCGCGGGATTATCGAGTCCTACACCCGGGGCACCCATGCCGGGATTGGGGTGGATCCCCAGGACGGGCTGCTGCGGGCCGGCGAGCAGGCGGAGG
>DATBTL010000493.1:0-10182 GCA_036559345.1 Chloroflexota bacterium
CATGGGCAATCCGATTCACGAAGCTCATGACCTCCTCGCCCAGGGCCAGGGCCTGCTCCGAGTCATACGGAACCGCCAGGAGGAACAGCAGATCGGCCCACCCCATGATCCCGAGGCCAACCCGCCGATTGGCCCGTACCGTGTCGTTGATTTCAGGCAAGGGGAGAGGATTGATCTCGATCACGTTGTCGAGGAAGCGGGTGGTGATCCGCGTGACCCGGTCCAGTTCGGTCCAGTTGACCGCATAGGCGCCGTCCGGCTGCTTGGCCACGCATTCGGCCAGATTAATGCTACCGAGATTGCATGCATCATAGCCACCAAGCCACTGCTCGCCACACGGGTTCGTCGCCTCGATCTGCTCTAGTTCGGGGATCGGATTGCTGGCACTGTGGTTGGCGCGATCGATGAACAGCAGTCCCGGATCGCCGGTGGACCAGGCGGCGGCGCAGATCTTGTCGAACACCTCGCGGGCATTCAACGTTCCCGTGACTTTGCCGGTATGCGGGTCGCGCAACTCGTAGTCGGAGCGGTGCTCCAGGGCATCCATGAAAGCATCGGTCGCGGCCACCGAGATGTTGAAATTGGTGATGTCGCGGACTCCGGTCACCGGATCGGGCCGCTTGCATTCGATGAATTTCAGGATGTCGGGGTGGTCCACACGGAGGACGCCCATGTTTGCTCCGCGTCTTGTGCCGCCCTGTTTCACGGCTTCGGTTGCGGCGTTGAACACCCGCAGGAAACTCACCGGGCCGCTGGCCACGCCGCGAGTGGTGGCTACCTCGCTGCCCTCGGAACGGAGGCGCGAGAGGCCAAAACCGGTGCCCCCACCACTTTTATGAATGATCGCCGCGTGCTTAATGGCGTCGAAGATTTCGGGCAGGCTGTCGCCGACCGGGAGCACGAAGCAAGCGGAGAGTTGCTGCCCGTTGTTCTTCCCCGCGTTCATCAGGGTAGGAGAATTGGGCATGAATTGGCGGTCGAGCATCACCTGGGAGAATTGCTCGGCGACTCGGTCCACCTCCGCGTCGCTTGCGCCCCAGGTCCGCTCGGCCTCCGCCACGGCACGGGCCACGCGGGCGCACATGCCGTCCTCATCCTCCAGAAGCTTGCCGTCTTTCCGCCAGAGGTAGCGCTCCTTCAGCACGCGCGCCGCGCTTTCGGACCACTGTCCCTTTTTGCGCTCCACGATCATCGGTCCCCTATCCTCCCTCGTTCTGGTTGGTTGGTACATTCGCGCGGTTGCGGTCGGCCGCGCCCGATTCTAGAGACTGGGCGGGTCGAGACTCACCCGGTCGATGGCGTCTTGTAAATCGCGCATGGTGGTGAAGCTGAGATAGACCGAGGCAAAGCGCAGATAGGCAATCGGGTTAAGCGCTCGAAGTTTGGTCATCACCAGTTCTCCGATCAGGGCGCTGGTGACCTCCGCCGATCCCTGGCGGAACAGCTCCGCCTCCACGTCGTCCACCACGTTGTCCACCGCGTCTGTCGGCACGGGCAGCCGGTGGCAGGCGGTGGCCACCCCCCGGCGCAGTTTCTCACGGTCGTAGTCTTCACGCTGCCCGCTCTTCTTGACCACCGACAGGCCGACGTGTTCCATGCGCTCATACGTGGTGTAGCGCCGCGCGCACCTGGTACACTCACGTCGCCGCCGGATGCTGCCTCCGGTCTTCGTCTCGGTTTCGCGCGAATCAATGACCCGAGAATCGTTGTGGCCGCAATACGGACATTTCACGATGTCGAAAACTCCTGAACCTCACCTACCCCCTACATATTGTATCTGATCCTTGGTCTATCCCCTGAGCATGGTATACGTTAGCACTAACAACCTACTGAATCAAGGGGGGCGCGTGGAAAAGCCGACGATCAATTTCGCCAATCGCCCCTCGCTCCGGCGACCGGCAATTCTTCTGGTCGTGTTGCTGGCCCTGGTCGCCTATGGCTCGCGCCATCAGACGCCCGCGCCGCCGAGCCGGCACCAGGGCGCTTTGGCGGCGGTGGTGAACGGGATTCCGGTGCCGATGCGGACGTATGACTGGCAATTGGCGGTTGCGACCCGCGCGTATGCCGGCCCGTACGCTCCCCCCAACTCCCCTACCGGGAAAACGATCGCCCGTCTCCTGCGCGACGACGCGGTCCAGGAGGCGATTGCCGAGACGGTGATTTCCTCCGTGGCGGCCCGCCACCGGGTGACCGTTTCGGATACCGAGGTAGCACAAGAGGTTGCACGTCTGACCAGGGCCGTCGGCGGTTCGGTCGGACTGACCCATCAGCTACGAACCGCTGGGATGACGATGGCCGATCTCAGCCGAGTGGCGCGTCATACGGTGCTGCGGGACCGAGTAGCCACCGTGCTCGGTGATCCGGCCTGGTTGGACCATTTGGTGGGGCACGCGCACATTATCTATTACGTAGGCGACGGCGCGGCCAGCGCGGATGCCGTTCCCGCGATCATGCTCGGTCATCCGGCGCCCCCATTCGTGGCCGTGGATCTCTCCGGCCGAGCGGTCTCGCTGGCGGATCTCCGAGGTAAGGCGGTGGTGCTGGACTTCTGGACCACTGGGTGTGCCGACTGCCAGGGCGAGCTTCCCTTGCTTCTGGCCCTGGCGAGGGCGCATCCCCATCTGGTAGTGGTCGCCCTCGATCGCCAGGAAGACGCGGGCACGATCCGCCGCTATTTGACCAGCCATCAGCTGGGCGGCCTGACCGTGTGGCGCGATCTGATCGGCCAGGCGGCGATCAACTATACGGTTGCCAGCCTCCCGGACAGCTTCTCTATCGACGATCACGGCATCCTCCGGGCCTACAATTTCGGTCCCCTGGCGGACGCGGCGTCGCTGGACAGCCTGGCGAGCTACGCGGAGGCGGGGATCAACGATACACAACACTAGATTTTCAGCAATCAATTCAAGAAGAAGGAGAAACTGAGTGAGCCTTCTCATCCCCGCTTTCCTGCAACAACATATTCAACTTTTTGGTGCCGAAGGAACTCGATGGCTCGCTCACCTGCCCGAACGTATCGCGGAGTTGGAGCAGGAGTGGGACTTTCGGGTCGGCCCCGCCTTCGATCATGGCGGGGCCGTCTCCTGGGTCGCACCGGTCGAGCTTGGAGACGGATCCGAGGCCGTCCTCAAGATCGGTATCCCTCATGCACAGTCACGCTTCGAGTCCCAAGCCCTCCGGTGCCTGGACGGTCGTGGGGCCGTGCGCCTTCTGCAAGCGTCCGAGGATGGTTTCTCCCTGTTGCTGGAGCGCTGTCTCCCTGGGACGGACCTGTGGTCCCTGGCTGAAGAGGAAGGCAATGCCGTTGCGTCCCGGATGCTGGCCCGCATGTGGCGGGAACCCGATCCAAGCGCGCCTTTCATGTCCTTGTCGGACTTTGTCGCGAACTGGTGGGACGACTTGCCGCGCATTACGGCCACGGCGGACTACGACGGGGAAGCCGTCGCCGAAGCGGTCGCGCGGGGGCGAGAACTCGCCTCCAGTCAACCGCGGAGCGTGCTGCTCCACGGCGATTTTCATCCCGGAAACGTCCTGGCTGCGCGACGGGAACCCTGGCTGATTATCGATCCAAAACCGCTGGTTGGCGAACCCGCCTACGATCTGGCCCAATGGCTGTATAATCGAGCCCGTTTTGTGATCCAGGCTGACGATGCGGTAGCGATACTCCGGCAGCTGATCGATCGCTTCGCGGCGGACCTTGGCTTGGACCCTGCTCGCATTGCCGGTTGGGCGTTCGTGAAGGCGCTCGGTTGGCAATGCGGACCAGAGTTTGTCAATCTGTTTCAGAAGGTGGCGCGGGCCTGGTAGGAGCATTGCCCTGGCTGACAAGATAGGCAAGGAAGCACTCACAACATTCCCGCCGGGAGGCGCTTTCCCGCCCTGATGCCCTACACTGGAGAGGGAGGGTGGTGACGATGGACAATGCGGCCGAGGAGCGGACTGGAAGCGCGCGCACGGCTGAAGGGCTGGTCGCGCCGAGGACGCCTGCCCATTCGCTGCTCGGTTGGTGGCCGGCCGGGCTCGCCGTAATCGGGGTCCTTGTGGCAACCTACCTCGTTCTTCGTCCGGCGGGGAGCGGATCGGGACTGGTGGGAAAGGCGGCGCCGGACTTTACCTTGACCACGGTAACGGGGCAGACCGTGCATCTGGCGGCCCTGCGTGGGCATCCCGTCTTGCTGAACTTTTGGGGTGTCAGTTGTCCACCGTGCCGTCATGAGGTTGGTCTCTTGCAGGCCGCCTGGCGGACCAATCGCGACAAGGGACTGGTGATTCTGGGGGTGGATGAGCAGAAGGATGACGGGCAGTCCGTGGCCGCTTTCGTCAGCGAGCGGGGGGTAACCTACCCGATGCTGCTCGATCCCTCGGGGGCCGTGGGCCCTCAACACTACGGTGTCACCGATCTCCCTCAGAGTGTGCTCATTGACCGTGGTGGGATCGTACGGCAGGTTGTGCCGGCGCCCTTCCTTGATCCCGGACCCTTAGGTCACGACCTCGCCGGCATTTTGGGATGAGCGGCAAGGCGGATGACTCAAGGGTCGGGCGAGCCCCAGATCAGCACGGCCAGCCAATTCCGCTTTTTCACTGGTGAACGGAGCGGGGCGTCGGCCGGGAAACGGGGCGTTGCGCCGTCCGGATTGGGTAATCGGTCTGAGGCGGGGGGAAGTTGCGGGGTGCTCTCCAGAGTCGTGGCGCTCTCTCCCGTGAGCTGCATCTCGGGAGAGTCCGGCGCGGCAAGGGCGGGCAGGTGCATGGGAAGGGATATGCGGCCGTCCCCCAGCGGGGTGATTGCAGCCGCGGTTTCGACGGTCTCCTGGATCGCGGTGCCAGCCGCCAGAAGGGCCTGCTCAAGGGAATGGATGTGCTCCTCGCGCTCCGAGAGTCGGCCAAGGAGAAAGCCGATCTGGCTGCTGAGTTGCGCTCGCTCGTCTTGCAACTCGCCCAGTTGGCGATCCCGATCGCGTAGCATGTCGATGAGGACCGATAGCTCACTGACCGGACGAGCACCAGGAGCGGGTTCGGCCACTTCCGGGTGGGCGATAGAGGTTTCGGATGTGGTTTTGGCGAGGAGGCGATCAAGGTCAGGCGCGGCGATTCGCCAGCGTCCGTCGGCGCGGACGGCGGGTAGTCTGCCATCAATCACCAGGCGGCGCACATCGCGCTTCCTCACGCCGGCGCGCGCGGCCGCTTCTTCCAGGCTGAGCAATTGAGGTTCGACCATGGGGGAAGTGTAGCTGGGAGGGGACCGGGGCCGCAATTCCAGTTGGCGCCTCGGATGGCTGTTGACCGCCAGGGCTCTAACCGGGATACTTGCATGTGGTTGAAAGTTCGGCGCGGCCCCTGGTCCGCGCGCATTGGATAGGAAAGTACAGGATGGCACAGATTGTTATTCAGGCCCGTAAGCGCGAGATCACGGGAAGAAAAGTCAAGAACCTGCGGAAGACGGGCGTATTGCCCGCGAACTTCTTTGGCTCGAATGTCCCCTCCCAGGCGTTGGAACTGGACGCGCATGCCTTCGGCCGCTTGCAGCGCAGCTTGTCGGCGACCATGGTGTTGAGCCTGGAAATCGAGGGTGAGGCGCCTAGGCAAGTAACCATTCACCACACCCAGTACAGCGTGCGCAATGGCGCCCCCACCCACGTGGAGTTTTTGCTGCACGGCTAGACAAGACCTCACCTCCCGCGCCTCAAAGGCCCCTCGACCAATTTCATGCCGAGGGGCCATTTTTTTTAGTTCTCCACCATCCCTGCTTGACAGTTAGAACTTGTGTTCTAAAGTAGAGGAAGAGCCAAATGAGACACAAAGTTTCATGGATGGAGGAGACGGATGCTAAGCATGATGCGTTTGGTAGGGGCGGTAATCCTGGCGCTGATGCTGACCGCCCTGCTATGCGGCGGGCAGGCACGTGGGTCGGGTCCAGCCCTGCGGATCTTGCATAACGGCCGCCCGGTGGGGGTGCTGATTCCCGGCGCTACCGTGGAGGCCGTGGCCACCGGGCTGGATGGCAAGCGAGCCCGCTACTGCCTTGGGCTGGCCAGTCTGGGCGATCGCTATGGCGTACCGGTCACCCTGGCCTCCTTCCATCCGGTGGACGATGGGGTGATGGTGGCGCGAGCCAGGGTTCCGCTCCACGTCTTTCCCGCCGAGCCCACGGGGCCATTCCTGATGTACGCGGGGCGCTGCACGGATGTGGCGCCGATGGGAAAGGTCGCGGGCGCCCTGGTCCGCATCGAAGCGGCGGTAGGCTGATTCGCTGGCTCAGCTCACCAATAGGGAGCGGATCTGGTCAATGGTTATCCGGCCGCCAATCGATGCGCCATTCGGCAGGGCCACGACAGGAATCTCGTAACGGTAGCGATCGAAGAGCGTATGGTCGGAGGTGATGTCAATCTTGAGCACGGAGATACCGTACTCCTCCCGCAGATCCTCCAGCAGATCCTCGGCAAGCTCGCACAGGTGGCAACCAGGCTTACCGAACAGCCGCACCTCGCGCATGCGGAGCGGCCCCACCGCCTACCAGAAGCGGGAGAACAGAACAGCCACCAGGGCGAGGGTGGCAATCCGCGCCAGGCCAATGATCAGGCTACCCTGGGACAGCGTGGTGAGGTCCAGAGCGGTCCAGACGGCGGCCATGGCCAGGACGAAGGCCGCGCCTCGGCGGACATCCGACCGCGCCGCGCCGGCGTAGGGCGTGAAGGCGGCCATGCCACGGCCCCGGATTGGGGTCACCCTCCCTTGCCCACGAGGCTGGCGCACCCCGCGCCACCACCGGCGCGCCGCCAACCACCGCTTGGTGAGAAAGCGATACCGCCAGTACAGCGAATTTTCCTGGAGCTTCTTGAAAAGCGGCATGGCAACTCTACCTTGGGTTTCCCGTAGTCGTAAGGCGTAAAGGGTCATTCCCGCCGTGCTTCCAGTATATGCCCCTGGGGGGAAGCTGTCTATCACGGCGCCGTGTAGGTATAGCTTCCGTGCCAACTGACCAGACCCTGGTTTGTCGACGTGACCTGGAGGAGGAAACCGAGCCGGTCGGCGGTGTTCGCCGCCGGCGATCCAGCATCATTGGCGATGGTGACCGCTCGGAGCACATTTATCGCTTGCCCGGGATACAGGCAAAGCGTTCCGGGCGGCGCGGTGCCGGCGACCCCGCATCCGCCCGAGCCCGCGAACTGGACGGACCCAGGCGGCGCGGACAGAGGAGTGAGGAAAGTGATCGCCGTGCCCTCCTCGTCCTGAGCCACGGAGGCGAGATAGGTGATCCCCACGTCCCCGCTTTCGCTGTGTCCCGAGGTCAAGGGCAGGGTAGGCGAGGAGGTTGTTCCCGATCCGGCCTGCCCCGATGCCCCCGCGATGCCTGGCACTCCCTGTGGACCTGGCGGCCCTTGCGCCCCAGCGGGACCGGCCGGTCCCGCCGGGCCTTGCGGTCCTTGCTGGCCGGAAAGCCCGGTGGCCCCGGTCATACCGCTTGGCCCTTGCGGGCCGCCGATCCCAGGCACACCCGGCGGCCCGGGCGGTCCTTGCGGGCCGGGTAGGGCCCGGGTCCGTCGGAGCGCCCGTAGCTGGGCCTGGAGGGTATGTACCTGGGCGGTGAGGGTCTTGATTTGAGTCGCCAGCGAAGGCGCGTTCGGTCCCGCGGAACTGCCCGCCACTCCCAGGAGAAGCACGGCCACACAGAGGATTAGGAGGAGGGGTAGCCGGCGTAGGCGGCTCACCGGAGGCAGGCGGCCAAACCGGCCATCCCCAGAATGAACAAACCGAGCGGCAAGAGCAGACTCCGCGTGTCGTCCCGGCCGCCAATCAATTCCTGGGCCCCATGATTAGTGACCGCGACACCAGGCAAGAGATAGACGGCAACGGCTATCACGGCCACCGCCGCGACGGTCCCATACCGGCGCCAACGCATCCGCCGCCGCCGGCGGCCGCGGCGAGAGCTTTCCCAACTATCCACGGTGCTTCGCCTCACCTTTCCCGGGCTTAGTTCCAGCATCTCGCCCACGTTGTACCATTATTGGCCGAGGTCTGGGAAAACGCGCTCCGATTGTAGGTGCTGGAAGGAGATTTGGCATGGGGTTTCTGGCGAAACTATTTGGCGGCGGTCGGCGCCCAGCGGAAGGAGGCGACCGCGATGGCATCCATGTCTACGTGCGGTGCGACAAGTGCGGCGAGAAGATACATGCGCGGGCAAACCGGAACACCGACATCAGCCAGGAATACGCCGATGACGGTGGGCGGGCCACTCCCACCCTCCATAAAGAGATCTTGGGCTCGGGCTGCCAGAATCTGATGTACGTGCATCTTACCTTCGATTCCGCGTTTCGGGTGGTCAGCAGCACGGGAGAACGCTGCAAGGTGATTAGCCGGGAGGAATTCGAGGCGGGGTGATCTGGATCCACTCACGTATGGGTTAAGAGGACTTGTTAACCCATGTTGCGAAGTGTTGAGATCCTGGTTATGATGAAGGGAGCGCGCACCAAGGGCGTAGTTTAGGTCACCGGACGCGAGGATGATGAGCAGCGTAACCGCCGAATATCTGGAGACTATCTACAACGTCACCATGGAAGGTGATGAAGTGATTGCCGCCCGCCTCGCCCAGAAGTTCAATGTCTCGGCCCCCAATGTGGCCACTATTCTGGGCCGGATGGAGCAGCAGGGCTTAATCCGCCGCGACGAACGGAAGGCGATCTCATTGACCGAGGAGGGGAGGACTCGGGCGGAGGCAGCCCTGCGCCGTCACCGGCTCTCCGAACGCTTTCTTCTGGAAGTACTGGGGCTGGACTGGATAACCGCCCATGAGGAAGCGCACCACCTGGAGCACGGGATCACCCCCGAGATTGAAACCCGGATGGATGTGGTACTCGATCACCCGTCCACCTGCCCGCACGGCAACCCAATTCCCGGCGGTGTGCCCGACGCGGCCGCTTATCTCCGCGGTCAGGGAGCCTTCCGCCTGGCCGATGCCGCCGATGGCCAGAGTTTGGTGGTGGTTTGTGTCTCCGAGGTGGTGGAGGACGAAACCGCTCTCCTGCGCTATGTGGGTCAGAAAGGGATGCGGCCCGGAGCTCAGCTTATGGTAAGGGAACGGGAGCCTGGGGGCGCGCTCACGGTGGATCTCGGGGATCGAACAGTGGCGGTTGGCGCCGACCTGGCCCACAAGGTGTGGGTACGGGCGGGCGGGGCGTGATGACTCGCGAGGTGAGTACGTAGATGTTGGCGAGCCTGCTGATTTTCTTGCGCGAGGGTATCGAAGGAAGCATGATCGTGACGATCATGTGTACGTACCTGATCAAAGCCGGACGCCCCGACCTGGTCCGGGTGGTGCTGCTCGGATCGTTGGCGGCTCTGACCTGCTCGGCGGTGGCTGGAGTAGCACTCTATGCCCTGGCGCGCGATAGCTTCATCAATTCCACGGTTCAGGTGTGGTTCGAGACCGGTACCTTCGTCGTGGCCGTAGTGGTCCTCACCTACATGACCTTTTGGATGCGCCGGAACAGCCGGAGTCTTTCCGGAGATCTGAAAGCGCGGATGGGTGAGGCAATCGCCGGCGGCTCGGCCTTCGGACTGGCGTCCCTGGCATTTGTCACCGTGGGCCGCGAGTCCATCGAAACGGTGATTTTTCTCCTGGCGATCGCCTTTAAGAGCAGTTGGGCGTCGCTGCTCAGCGGAGCGCTGCTCGGGCTGGGGCTGGCCGCGGTGATCAGCATAGCGGTATTCCGCATGGGGATTCGCCTGAACTTCAAGCGCTTCTTCAATGTGATGGGGGCCCTCCTGATGGTCGTGGCGGCGGGCTTGCTGGCGGACGCGGTCCAGAACCTCCAGGAGCTGGGCGTGCTGCCGGGAGGGAGTCTGACCGTTTGGGATACCACCCGCTTGCTCCCCGACAACAGCAATCTTGGCGACATCCTCCATGGGCTGGTGGGCTACGCCTCCTCGCCATCGCTTTTGCAGGTGCTGGTCTGGGCTCTTTTCTTGAGCGTGGGACTGGCGGTGTTCTTCCATCGCCCAACCGCGCCCAGTCGGCCTGCCGGCCCCATGAGTTCGGGCGCGCGCGGCGGCTGAGACGGCCCGGCCAAACGTGGTACCCTGAGCGAGACGCTGGTTGGCGGCTGCCCCGCCCCGGCCAGACGGCCATTGGTTCGCGGTGAGGGGGATTCCGGCGATGGGTTATCCGTTCATTGTCTTCGTGGT
>DATBTL010000494.1:0-2701 GCA_036559345.1 Chloroflexota bacterium
GGAGGCGGGGTGGGGCGGGAGACGGTACATGGCGGCATACGCGCGTAGCCGGCGGCTCGCCCTGATCTGCCTGATGGTTGGTGTCCTGCCGCGAGTCGCCCCGATCGCGGCCCGCGCGGATATCAGCATCGCGGCGCCGGCGACCGCCATGACTCTGAGCGTGGATCTGCGGGGCGCCTATACGATCACGGCGCGGCGCCCTGCCTGGACCTTTACCGGCGCGATTGGCCGGCCCCTGAGCAATCTGAACACGCAGGCGGGCAGTGACCACCTTGGCCGCTACACGGAAGTCAGCTTCTCCTACGGCGGGGCTGCCTCGCTACGCGCGGGGATCCGCCTCTATGCCACGCGCGCGGCGGTGTTGTTCACCCTGCGCTATCTGGCCCCGAACGCCGCTCCGGTCCGGTTCCCCGTGCTGAGCACCTATCCACGTGGCCTGTTTCACCTCACCTATAACGGCCACTTTGCCATCTACAACTTCCACGTCTTGAGCCCGGCCAGCCCCTGGCTCTGGTTCAATCGGCGGGGCGACGCCTTCTTGCTCTCTCCGGCCGCGAACTTTCTCAGCGCCCAGACCACCCTGGGACCAAACGGCGCCCTGTCCAGCGGGATAGATCCCGCGATCACCCTTCTACCCCGGGGATTCACCCAACGAACCCTGCTCGTGGTCGGGTACGGGATCAACGCGGTGTATGACGCCTGGGGGCAGGCGATGACCCGTCTCCAGGGAAAGAAGCGGCCTGCCAACGAGGCTACGACCGAGCTGAAGTATCTGGGCTACTGGACCGACGCGGGCGCCGCCTATTATTACCACTATGATCGCTCACGAGGGTATGCCGGCACCTTACTGGCGGTGCGTCAGGAGTTCCAGCGGCTGCGCATTCCGCTGGGCTACCTGCAGCTCGATAGCTGGTGGTATCCGAAAGGCTCCTCGGCCACCTGGCAGGGAAGCGGATTTCTACGCGGCGGTATCTACCGCTATGTCGCCGCGCCGGCGCTCTTTCCCCAGGATCTCGCCGGCTTCCAGCACCAGGTGGGGTTGCCGCTCGTCGTGCATGCCCGCTGGATCGACCCCAGCAGCCCCTACCACCAGCAGTATCGCATGTCGGGGAACGTGATCACGGACCCGCGCTATTGGCAACAGACCGCGGCCTACCTGGGCCAGGCCGGGGTGATCGCCTATGAGCAGGACTGGCTGGGCAGCTTCGCCCACGCGGCCATGAATCTGAGCGATCCGGCTGCCTTTCTCGGCAACATGGCCGCCGCCACCCAGGCACGGGGGATTAGCTTGCAGTACTGCATGCCCCTCCCGGAAGACCTGCTGCAGAGTACGCGGTATGGTAACTTGCTGACCGTACGGGTGAGCGACGACCACTTCAAGCCGAGCCATTGGACCAGTGCCCTGTACGATTCGCGGCTGGCCGGCGCCCTCGGCGTGTGGCCCTGGACCGACGTGTTCATGAGTAACGAGACGGATAATCTGTTGCTCTCGAACCTCTCGGCCGGCATCGTGGGCGTGGGCGATCCGCTCGGCGCGATCAACGCGGCGAACCTGACCAAAGTGATGCGCGGCGATGGGGTCCTGGTGAAGCCGGACGCGCCGCTGGCGCCGACCGATCTCACCTACATCGCCGATGCCGCCGGGATCGATCAACCAATGGTGGCCTTTACCTTTACCGATCATGGGACGGCCAGAACGCTCTATGTCTTCGCCTATCGGCGGCGGACTGCCTCGACCGCGACCTTTCGCCCGGCGGAGCTGGGCCTTCCCGGCCGCGTGTATGTCTATGACTACTTTCACCGCGCCGGCCGGGTACTGGCGCCGGGAGCGACCTTTCACGACACGGTAGCAAGCGGCTCCTACTATCTCGTGGTCCCGATTGGCCGATCCGGGATGGCGCTCCTGGGCGATCTTGGCCGCTTCGTCTCCATGGGTACGCAACGGATCGCTCGGTTCAGCGATAGGGGCCGGATCCACGCCACGGTCACTTTCGGGGCCGGCGAGGGCCACGTGGTGATTTCGGGTTACGCGCCCAGGGTGCCGGTGCTGTCCGCTCAGGCGGGTAGAATCGGCGTCGTTTCCTATGACCGCTCGACCCATATCTTCCAGGCGCCGGTGTCACCGGGCCCCAGCGGATCGGCGTTGCTGGTGATCAGCGAGCCGGCCCAACTACAGACGACGCTTCGGCAGGTACTCGATCAGCGGGTCGGCGCGACGCCGGCGGCAGCGCGAGCGGGGCGTCCGGCGCCGGAGGTACTCTCACGGAAAGGCGCGCTCATGGCGGGCGTGGCCGCCGCCGGCGCGGCCTGGCTGCTGGCGCTCGGCCATACCAGCCCTGCCATCGCCGGCGAGATCGATCGTCTGGCGCGCGAGGGGCCGATGAGCGCGACGCGGCTGGTGGATATTCTCCGCGGTGAGCGCGCCTCGTGGGATGCCCTGCTGGTCCGGATCGGACCCGATCGGATGGATCTGCCCGGCGTGGAGGGGACGTGGTCCGTCAAGCAGATCGTGGCGCACCTCACCTGGTACGAAGAGGTCGTCGTGGAAGGGGCGCGGCAGCTCATGAGCACCGGGACGTTCGTCCGCCAGGGGATACGGGCGCTGGACATGGAGGAGCGCAACACGATTCTCGCCGCCCAGAGCCGCGCGCGCCCGATCCGAGACGTCCTCGCGGAATCCGAACAGGTCTTCGGGCAGCTT
>DATBTL010000495.1:0-2906 GCA_036559345.1 Chloroflexota bacterium
GGGAGGATACACGGATGAAGGGCCTGGTGCTCAGCGGCGGCAAGGGCACGCGCTTGCGCCCCTTTACCTTTACCGGGGCCAAACAACTGGTGCCGATCGCCAATAAGCCGGTCCTGTTTTATGTGATTGAGGATCTGGTCCGGGCCGGAATCACCGAGATCGCGGTGATCGTGGGCGAGACCGGCGATCAGATCCGCGCCGCCCTGGGCAATGGGGCCCAGTTTGGCGCCCAGATCACCTTCATCGATCAGCCGCAACCGCTGGGATTGGCCCATGCCGTGCTCACGGCGGAAGACTGGATCGGCGCCAGCCCTTTCGTCATGTACCTGGGCGACAACTTCCTCCGTGACGGGATCGGCGGCCTGGTCGGCCAGTTTCACGATGCCATGAGCCAGGGCGCCGCCGCCCAGATCCTGCTTACCCCGGTGGCGAATCCAGAACAATTTGGGGTGGCGATCCTGGATGGAGATCGGATCAGCCGTCTGGTGGAGAAGCCGTCTCCACCCCCGCCCGGCCAGGCGCCGATCAGTAACCTGGCCCTGGTCGGGATCTATATGTTCGACCAGCGCATCTTTGCCGCTGCCCGCGCCATCGCGCCCTCTCCCCGTGGGGAGTTGGAGATCACCGATGCCATTCAATGGCTGATCGATCACGAGAGCGAGGTCCGACCGTGCAGGCTGGACGGTTGGTGGATCGACACCGGGAAGATGGAGGATCTGCTGGAGGCGAACCGGCTGGTGCTGGAGCGTCTGGAACCGGCGATCCAGGGCGAGGTGGATAGCGCCAGCACCCTGGTAGGTCCAATCCGCGTCGAGGAAGGAGCGCGGATCACGAACTCCGTCCTCCGCGGCCCACTCACTATCGGCGCCGGGACCGAGATCAGCGAATGTTTCATCGGCCCCTTCACCGCCATCGACCACCACTGTGTGGTCCGCCGCTGCGAGGTGCAGTTCAGTATCGTGATGGAGCACAGCCTGATCGAGGACATCGATACGCCGATCGAAAGCAGCGTCATCGGCCGGCGGGCCAGGGTGGGACGGATCCGGCGCCGTCCCCGCGCCTACCGGCTCACGCTAGGTGACTACTCGTGCGTGGAGATGCCCTGATCGCATTTGCCCTATTCAACCCTGTTCATGAGAAAATCACCCGATGGATACCTTGAGTGATACGCTCAGCGTGGTTATGGCGGGCTATGCCGGACGCGACCTCAATGGGGAGAGCTTTCTCACCCGGAGTGAGGATCGGACGGTGCTGACCGTTCTGTCGGTCGGCCATTTGCGCGGGCAGCACTTTGCCGTGACTAGCCTCGCGGCTCGTCTGGTGGACGATCACATCGTGATTGAGCACGACCTCAACGATCGGCCACTGGTTGACGCCTTGGTCGCGGCAGGGATGCCTCGCGGGAAGATCATTCTCGCTTACGCTGGGGAATCGGGATCCCATGCGGCGTAGACGTACCGCTGCCCCTACGTGGGCGTGACTGACCCCTTGTACCCGGTCGGGCCGGCCGCTGCCGGTGCGGACATTCTGAGAAAATAAGGCGCCCGGTCTGCCGGAGAACTCCGCGATCAGCGCGAGATCCGCGCGATGCCCGACCGTACCGCCGTGTCACCCTGATAGATGACGTACACCAGGTGGTTTCCGTCGGGCGACCACCAACCCACCGGCCCCACGCCGCCAGGCGGCAGCACCTGACGCGCCGGTCCGGATCGGGTATCCATCAGGTAGTTGAGCGTTCCGGCCAGCGTCCCAGTGCGGAAACTGACAATGGCTCCATCGGGCGAGGTAGGGCCCACCAGGTCAATCGGCCCGCGGAAGGCCATGCCATGGTTGAGCGGAACCGGCGCGCTCAGGGGAGCCAACTTTTGCCGATACAGGGTGGTGGTCTTGCCATCAAACACGCTATAGAGAATCGTATTTCCGTCCCATGAGAAATGAAACCCAGCCTCGGATTTGCGGGCGTTGGCCCGCGAAAGGACGAGCACGCCGCCCTTCGATCGGTCCCACACTCGGAGCCCTTTCCCGTCCTGATAGGCAAGGAACCGGAGGTTGGCCGACAAGGCATAGAAGCCATCCGGATCCGACGCGATGCGGATCGAAGGAATGCCGGTAAACGGCGACACCTGCCCGGTACTGGGGTCGATCTGGACCAGGGTGCCCGAACGCACGGCCAGGATTCCTTGGGGAAACCACTCCAGGTTGGTGTGATCCACGCCGCCGATCAGGCGATCGCCGGTTCCGTCGGCCCCTATCACATGGAGGCGCGCCGCTTCGAGCCTATCTCGCGTATCGCCGGCGGGAGCGGCGGTTTCGGTGGTATAGGCGACCGAACGGCCATCGGGGGACCAGCCAAAATCCCGCACCTCCTTCGCGAGTTGAATGGTTCCTGTTGGGCTATAGCGCATCAACGTGCCGGCATACCAAGTAGTGGCCGGATCCATGCTCCAGTGGGTGAGATAGAGGAGCGATGTACTATCGGGCGACCACAAGGGCATCCAGATCCCGCCCTTGGTTAGCATGGCTTCGGGGCTAATGCGGAAGGCGGCGGCGCGATCCGGCGACGCGGGCGCGGTGGTAGCGGTGGCAGCCAGGGGACCAATCGCTTGCACGATCGGGGGAGCGGTGCTGCTCGCGGTAGCCAGAGGGCCAATCGCCTGCACCACGGTGGGCGCCTGACGCAGGGGCGCCGGCACGGGCGGGACTACGGTGGGGCGGACGTTCGGTCCGCTCCCAAGCTGAGGTCCGAGCAAGGGATCGCTGCCAATCCGCACCCCAGCTACCCACGCGAGGGCCGTGGTCCGCGCCCGCGCCGGCGAGGTAAGCCGGGGTGTCTGATGCCCGCTTCGCGATAGGTTCCCCGCCAGGGCAACCAGGAGCACGGCCAGAACCGCCACGCCGCCGCCGCC
>DATBTL010000496.1:0-2991 GCA_036559345.1 Chloroflexota bacterium
CGGGATCGCCGTGGCCTCAAGACCCACCGCCAGGCCGCTGATGATATTGGTGGCGTGGCCGGTGAGTGAGGCGCGGGCGATCGTTTTCACGGGGCGGAAGCCCGCGGCCGTGTAGTAATCAGTGACCACCACCAGGATCCCAGTGATCGCGAGCCCCACCAGCGCGCACACGTAGAGGCCCCAGCTACTCAAGTTCAAGGACGAGCCCGCGTGGGCCGCCGCCGCGTTTAAGCGGTCGAGATGGGGCAGCAGCCCGAAAAAGACCGGTATGTAGGCAATGGCGGCCAGGACAGCGGTCACGATAGTGCCCCGATACATAGCGCCCATGATCGCCTTCGAGCCCATGGGCACCCTCACGAAGAAGATGCCAATAATGGAGGCCAGAATGGAGATCCCGCCCAAAACCAGGGGGAGGGTAATCAACTGGTTGTGAATGGTGGTGAGCTGGGCCTGGACGGACGGCGAGGCGGCGGCCTTGTAGAGCGCGGAGGTTTTTCCGAACAACAGGGCGCCCAGGACCATGGGAGCGAGTAGGGTGATCGCATAGGTCTCGAACAGGTCGGCCGCCATGCCGGCGCAATCGCCCACGTTGTCGCCCACGTTATCCGCGATCACGGCTGGGTTCCGCGGATCATCCTCGGGGATCCCTACCTCGACCTTCCCCACCAGATCGGCGCCCACGTCGGCGGCCTTGGTATAGATCCCGCCGCCCAGGCGGGCGAAGACACTAATCAGGCTGCCGCCAAATCCGAAGGCAACCAGCACCGTGGGGTCGCCGTAGATCTCGTAGAGGCAGGTGACGCCGGCCAGTCCCAATCCAACTACCAACAACCCGGTGACCGAGCCCCCGCGGAAGGCAAGTTGGAGGGCGCTGTTGAGGCCGTGGTTGGCGGCTTGCGCGGTCCGGAGATTGCTCCGTACGGCCACGTTCATCCCAATATAGCCGGCGGCGGCGGAACAAATAGCCCCCACCAGGAAGCAGACCATGTACTTGAGACCCTCGGACGTGTTACCGCTTCGGCTGAAAATCAGCGCCACGGCGACCACCACGGCGACGGCGGCGATGGTTCGGTACTGCCGGTTAAGGTAAGCCGCCGCACCCTCTTGCACCGCTTTCGCGATGTCGATCATGCGCGGATTGCCTTCGTCTTGTTTGAGCACCCACTGTACCAGGAGGGCCCCCGCCACGACGGCGGCAAGCGCGCACGCGAGAGCGAACCAAGGTCCCCAGCTATCCATCTGTTCGTCTGCCTCCCCCACCGCCGATCAGCACTGACCGGCTGCTGGCCCCAGATACGCGAATGGCCGGCAGGCGCCGGTCATTCGAGATCCAGAAACTTGTCATAACAACATCCCGGCATCTGCTTCAGGACACCGGCCCTGGTCGGACGGGCATTTGGGCGGCGATTCGGCCCCGTATGCCGCCCTGAAACGGCGTGGGGCGGACGGCGCCGACTTTCGCTGGACGTAGCCATACGACGTTCGCAAGAATACCTTGCCAGATGGCTCTTTGGCAAGCCGCTTCGGCACCGGTGTATCAACGGGGACGAATGGCGCGGACAAAAATGGCCCTTCCTATGGGCCGAGAGCGGCTGGTTGGCGCACCTCCAGGATCAGCAGGCTGCCGGCTGCGAGAGCAAGGAGAAGCACCATCGCGGCGGCGGTCAGGGTCGGCGACCGCGGGATGCCGTCGTTGCGCCACAGATTGAGCCACCATATATCGAAGGACTGCGCGCGCGCCGTGGACATGGTTGCCCAGCCGGGATGCGCGACATAGGTGATCAGGGTACCAAGCTGGTCCAGGATTGGCGTGTGGCGCGGATCCCAAGCCAGTTGGGTCGGCGTGACACTCGCTTTCTCCGCTCTGAGCCGCAGCGGATAGCTCACCAGCTGGCCAGTCACCTGTATGAGGAGCGACCAAAGGATGACTACGGCCGCCGCCGCGCGACGCGGCCAGGTTGCCAATAGAATGGGCGGACATTCCACGGCGGGAAGTATGATCAGGGGCAAGACTGGGAGCACGAAGCGCGGACCCCAGGCGTCGCCTCCATACCAATCGGGCACGAACAAATATGGAACCAGTGAGAGTAGCACCATCGACATCGCCAGGCGGGCCGGCGCCCGGTGTCGAGCGTGGAATCGCGGCAGGGCGACCAGGGCGAACACAATCGCCGGACTATACCACAGAAGGCCCTTCCCCGGGCTGATCGTCATGCCAAAAATACCTACCCAGGGATGGAGCAGCAGGCGGTCGGCGGCGTTATTAGCATGTCCATCATTCAGGATGTCGCCAAACCGGACCAGATTGTACCATGCCGAAAAGGCGAGGGAGGCCGCCACGGGAAGCGAAAACGCTGCCAGACGGCGCCATCGAATGGTGGGGTGGCCCGAGGGCGCCAGCACCGCCCACAGGGCCACCGGAGCCAGGGCGGGAATGGTAGGCAAGCGCACCAGCACCGCCAGGGCGCCGAGGATTCCCGCGTACCACCACCTCCGGGTACCCTCCGGAGGTTCGGCGCCCAGCACCGCCTGGCGGAAGCAGGCGAGCAGGAGCAACGCCGTGGGGGTGACATCAAAGGCGAAGCGGGCGTACGGCCAGGCGAGGGTGCAGAAGCCATACAACAGGGCCAGGAAAAGAGCCCGCCGCCGTTGATAGCCGAGTTCAAGACAGAGCGCGCACAACAGCGCCACGGTCAGCGCGCTGAGCAGACAATTACTCCAACTAACCAGATGGATGGGCACACAGGAATCCCAGGCCGCGCAATTCGGGGTGGGGAAGAGGGTAATCGCCGCCTGGGCGAGGCCATAGAACGGCAGGAGAAAGAGGGAGAAGCCGATCCCATGGCTGGCATAATAGTGGCCGTGCAGGCCCCGACAACCCCAACCAGCGCAGAGCGTGTGGGGCGCGACGATTGGCACGTCGAAGCCGCCGTGGGTGACCAGGCTTTGGCTTACCCGCAGTTCGGAGAGGGTGTCACCGCTGGCGAAGTT
>DATBTL010000497.1:0-7004 GCA_036559345.1 Chloroflexota bacterium
CAGCGGCAAACACGCGCGGTGTCGGCAAGGGGCGGCCATCCTCAAGCGCGAACCGGATATAGTTTTCCATGGTCACACCCCAATTGTCTTCATGTTGGCCAGAATGTCCCCATATACCTCGGGGCCGATGACCGTCTGGCGGATGATTCCCTGGCTGTCGATGTAATAGGCGGTAGGGGTGCCCTGGCCCTGGTAGAGGCCGTCGAACACGGCCCGCGAGGTGTCGATCAAGACAACGCCGGGGAGATGGTGCTGACGCACGTACGGTCGGGCGTAGCTGGCGGGCTCGCCCCAGGCATCCTCGGCCAGGATGACCGGCGCCCTGCTCCCGAGATGCTGGACCGCGCGGAGGTAATCCGCCTGCTCGGCCTGGCAGCTTGTGCAGTCCACGGCCCAGAAGTGCAGGAGTACCGGGCGGCCCAGGTACTGGCGCAGGCTCACTTGCCGGCCATGCAGGTCGGCCAGGGTGAAGTTCGGCGCCCGATCCCCTATGTGCAAGCCCACCGGCGCCTGGGCCGCGGAGCCTGGTTGACGGGTGACCAGGAACAAGGAGCCCAGGACGGCCAGGAGCACCGCGATGCCGAGACCCCAGACCAAGGGCTTCCGTCTTGAGGTCGGCGCCGGCGCCTGCGCAGCGCCCTCGGACTGCTTGGAATTGGCCATGATGGTTTATCCCTTCCCCTGTCGCGGAGCTGACAACCGATCTCTAAGGGCGTGCCTCACATTCATGATCAAGGGTGCTCATTAGGGGCGCGGGTCTCCAGGCCCGCCGTAGCCCAGCCGCCAGCGACCACCGTGCTACCCAGATGACGATCCGTGGCCGAACGAAGCGGGCCTGGAGACCCGCGCCCCTGTCTGGTAGCCGCCAAGCCAGCCAACCTTGCCTCCACAAACAGAACGTACAATCGATCACTAACTCACGCTTGACGAGTTATGGTAAAGTCTGCTACATTCCTCGTCACTCTGGACATGATCTTCATGAGGGAGTGTACCATCATCGTGTCTACCACCCCTCCGCGTGTACGTATCGCCCCCAGTCCGACCGGCGACCCGCATATCGGCACCGCCTACATGGCTCTCTTTGATTATGCCTTCGCGCGTCAAAATGGGGGAGCCTTTGTCTTCAGGGTCGAGGATACCGATCAGGCCCGGTATAGCGCCCCGTCGGAGCAGCGGATCTACGAGGCGCTGCACTGGCTGGGTCTGAACTGGGACGAAGGGCCGGATATCGGGGGGCCTCATGCTCCCTATCGGCAATCCGAACGGCTGGAACTGTACGGGAGATACGCGGGGGATTTGGTGGCCGCCGGTCACGCTTACTACTGCTTTTGCACTCGCGAGCGGTTGGATGCGATGCGGAAGGCCCAGGAGGCAGCCAAGCAGCCGCCCAAGTACGATCGGCACTGCCTTGGTCTCGATCCGGGTGAAGTCCAGGCGCGCCTGGCCGCCGGCGAGGCCGGCGTGGTGCGTTTACGCATGCCCGACCAGGGCGAAACCGTCTTTCAGGATCTGGTCCGCGGCCCGGTTTCCTTCCGTAACGATCTGCAAGACGACGCGGTGATCCTAAAGTCCGATCGGTTTCCCACCTATCATCTGGCCGTGGTGGTCGACGACCATCTGATGGAGATCACGCACGTGGTGCGGGGGGAGGAGTGGATCTCCAGCACCCCCAAGCATGTAGTGCTCTACCATGCCTTCGGTTGGCCACTTCCCGCCTTTATCCACATGCCGCTGCTCCGCAACGCGGACAAGAGTAAGATAAGCAAACGGAAGAACCATACCTCGGTGGATTGGTACCGTGAGCAGGGCTACCTCCCGGCGGCGCTGCTCAACTATTTGGCGCTGCAAGGCTGGTCGATGCCGGACGCGCGGGAAACTTTTTCTCTGGATCAGTTTATCGCTTCCTTCACCTGGGACCGTATCGTTACCGGGGGGCCGATCTTCGACCTTCGACGCCTCGATGACCTGAACGGGCAATATATTCGCATGCTGGAGCCCGATCAGCTGATCGCGGCCCTGGCGCCTTTCCTGCCCAATCATGTCGATCGCGGCCTGCTGCCAAGGGTTATCCCTCTGGTACAGACCCGGATGGACCGGTTGACGCAGTTTATTGAATTGGCCGGCTTCTTTTTCGCCGAGCCGGAGTATGAGACCGCTCTCCTCACCGAACAGAAATTGGGTTCCGAGCGCAGCCATCAGTTGCTGCGGCGGGTACAGGCCCTCCTTCAGGATCTGCCGGCGTGGGATGTCGCGACCATGGAACACTCATTTCGCGCGCTTACCGAGACGGAGGGCGTGAAGATGCGCCAGACGGCCGAGGTGGCACGCGTGGCCATCACCGGAAGTAAAGCAGGACCGCCGCTCTTTGAGAGTATGGAGTTGTTGGGCCGCACGGTATGTCTGGCCCGTGTCGATCACGCGCTGGCGCGTATAAGCACGGGCCGGGAATAGCCTGCCCGCTTCCGGTACACTGACAGTAGACGGAGGTGTACCACCATGATAATTGCTGTGTTGATTACGGCGATCGTGGCCCTATTGGTGGGCTACGGCGCCGGCTATGTGTTCTACCATCAAATGCCTCGTACGCGCCTGCGCAGCGCCGAGGATCGCGCGGAAAAAGTACTCCTGGAGGCGCAATCGAAGGGGCAGGAAATCCTGCTGATCGCCAAGGACGATGTCCTGGCGTTGCGCGCCGAGGCGGAGACCGAAAACAAGGAGCGTCGGGCCGAGGCCCAGCGCCTCGAACGGCGTGTCCAACAAAAGGAGGAGAGCCTGGAACGGCGCTCCGAAAGCCTGGAACGGCGCGAGCGGAACCTTTCCACCAAGGAACAGGACTTAGACGACGCCAAGGCCAAGATCGACGCGGTGCGGGCCGAGCAGGTAACGGTGCTTGAACAGATTGCCAACCTCTCCCGCGAGGACGCGCGGAATATGTTGCTGGCCCAGGTCGATGGCGAGGTCAAGATCGACATCGAGCGGCGGGTTCGCGACCTCGAATCCGAGGCCAAGCTGGACGCCGACCGGCGTGCCCATAAGATTGTCGGGCTGGCCATCCAGCGCTGCGCCGCCGACGTGGTGGCCGAAACCACGGTGTCGGTTGTGAATCTCCCCAACGAGGAGATGAAGGGCCGGATCATCGGACGCGAGGGCCGGAACATCCGCGCTCTGGAAGCGGCCACCGGCATCGATCTGATCATCGACGATACGCCCGAGGCGGTCATTCTCTCCGGCTTCGACCCGGTGCGCCGCGAGGTGGCGCGGGTAGCCTTGACCAAGCTGATCGTCGATGGCCGCATTCACCCAGCCCGCATCGAGGAAGTGGTCGCCAAGGCCCGCCAGGAGGTGGACGGAGCGATTCGCGAGGCGGGCGAGCGGGCGGCCTTTGACGCCGGCGTCCACAGCCTGCATCCCGATCTGGTGAAGCTGATGGGCCGGCTGAAGTACCGGACCAGCTATGGCCAGAACGTCCTCAACCACTCGGTTGAGGTCTCTATCCTCTGCGCCGGTATGGCGACCGAAATGGGAGCCGATGTGTACGTCTGCAAGGAGGCGGGCCTCCTGCACGATATCGGTAAGGCCGTGGACCACGAGATCGAGGGGCCGCATGCCCTGATCGGGGCCGACATCTGCAAGCGGCTCGGGAAGTCGTCCAAGATCGTCCATGCCATTGCCGCCCACCATGCCGACGAGGAGCCGCAGACGGTGGAGGCATTCCTGGTCGCCGCGGCCGACGCAATCTCCGCGGCCCGCCCTGGAGCTCGCCGCGAGACGGTGAGCACGTACATCAAGCGCCTGGAAGCCCTGGAGGAGATCGCCAACAGTTTTCCAGGAGTAGAGAAAAGCTTTGCCATCCAGGCAGGACGGGAACTGCGGATCGCGGTCAAACCTGACGAGGTAGACGACCTGGGCTCGATGCGCGTGGCCCGCGACGTGGCCAAGCGGATCGAGGAAAATCTCGACTACCCCGGCCAGATCAAGGTAATGGTCATTCGCGAGAAGCGCGTGGTGGAGATCGCCCGCTAGGGCGGGCCACCGAACCTCCAGCGAGCGCTGAGTTCCCGCGACCGGAAATCGATCCGCATGGGGTGTGGTGTATTCCACCACACCCCACGCTAAAGACCCACCCCGCCACGGGGAGAAACAAGCGCCTTGCGAATCTTGTGTGTTGGGGATGTATTTGGACGGCCCGGTCGCGTTGCCTTGACGGCAACCCTGCCTCGGGTGCGCCGGGAGCAGCAGGTGGACCTGATAATCGCCAACGGCGAGAACAGCGCCCACGGTGCCGGCATCAGCGCCACCTCCGCCCATGATCTGTTCGACGCCGGGGTGGACGTGATCACCGGTGGCAATCATTCCTGGCACCGGCGCGAGGCGCGAACCTTCCTCGAGCAGGAGACGCGCGTGATCCGCCCGCTCAATTATCCGCGGGGGACGCCCGGACGCGGATCGGTAGCCGTGCAAGTGGGAGGCACCCCGGTCCTGGTGGTCAACGCCCTGGGCCGCCTGTTCATGAAGCCAATCGATGATCCCTTTCAGGCCGTGCACGGGGTTCTTGAGGCGTCAAATGGGGTGAAGGTGATCGTGGTGGATTTTCATGCCGAGGCCACCAGCGAAAAGCGGGCCATGGGCTTCTTCCTGGATGGAAGGGTGAGCCTGGTGGTGGGCACCCATACCCATGTTCCGACCGCCGATGCACAGATTCTCCCGCGCGGCACGGCCTATGTCACCGACCTGGGAATGGTGGGTGGCCGCCACTC
This sequence comes from Chloroflexota bacterium, assembly GCA_036559345.1. Lineage (GTDB taxonomy): Bacteria > Chloroflexota > UBA5177 > JANWHV01 > JANWHV01 > JANWHV01. The sequence continues at coordinate 4,758 of DATBTL010000497.1, forward strand.
GGTAATCGGCCTGGAGGTGCCCACCGCGGTGGCCGGTTTCACCACCGGGCTCCCCAGCTTCGCTCAGCCGGCGGGCGGCCCGGTGGCGGTGAACGCGGTGCTGGTGGATGTGGATCCGGCCAGCGGAAAGGCCACTGCTATCACGCGACTGGATTACCATGTAGACTGAAAGGCGCCCGACCCCCGCGGCATCGCGCGCCGCGACCCCCACCGAAGGAGATACTGAAGATGCAGGCCACCGAAGAATTGACCGAGTGGCGCCTGGCCGCATTGCTGGATGACCGCTTTGGCGCCCGCGCCGGCCAGACCCTGATCGCTCGCGCTCCCGGACGAGTCAACCTGATTGGCGAGCATACGGATTATAACCAGGGCTTCGTGCTGCCCGCCGCTATCGACCGAGCGGTCCTGATCGCGGGCCGGGCCCGCCCCGGGCGGGCCATTTCGGCCTACTCCAGCACATCCGATCAGTTCGCCACCTGGGAGCCGGAAAGCGCCAAGCCAGACCAGCGCTGGATGTTGTATCTGGCCGGAGTGGCGACCGCCCTGCTGGAACGCGGGGCCGCGCTCCCAGGAGTCGAGTTGGCGATCGCCGGGGACGTGCCTGTCGGGGCCGGGATGAGCTCGTCCGCCGCTCTCTGCGTGGGCGCGGTGCTGCTGTTCGCCGCCCTGGCCGACTTCCCGGTCGACGGGCTGACGGCGGCCCAGATTGCTCAGTGGGCGGAGACCGAGTACGTGGGCGTCCGTGTAGGGCTGATGGACCCCTATGCCTCGCGGAACGGCAAGGTGGACCATGCCTTGCTTCTGGATTGCCGCTCCCAAACCCACGAACTGATCCCGCTCCCGGCCGGCTTGGTCCTGGGAGTCTGCGACACCGGGGTTCGCCGGGCCTTGGCCGGCTCCGGCTACAACGATCGCCGGCGTTCCTGCGAGGACGCGGTGGCCCTGCTCCGTCCCCACATCGGCGGCCTGCGCTCGCTCCGCGATCTTGACGCGGACTGGCTGGCCGATCTCAAGCTCTTCCTCCCCGAGACCCTCTACCGCCGGGCTCATCACGTAGTGACCGAGAACCAGCGCACCCTTGAGGCGGCCGGTGTCCTGCAAACCGGAGACATGGCGCGCATGGGCGCCCTGGTGCGGGCCTCCCATGCCAGCCTGCGGGACGACTACGAGGTAAGCTCCAGGGAACTCGATGCCATGGCCGAGGCGGCGGACGCCGCGCCCGGCTGCTTTGGGGCCCGCATGATGGGCGGCGGCTTCGGGGGGTGCGCCATCGCCCTGGTCTCGGCCAGCCGCTGGGACGAGTTCGCGGCGGCGACCAGCGCCGGGTACCGCGAGAAGAGTGGGCGCGCGGCCACGATCTACCGCTGCCGGGTCACCGACGGGGCGTCGCTGCTTCCGCGCGGGTAAGACAAGCGAAGCGCTCGCGCCATGTGGTGCGAGCGCCTCTAGATTGCACCGCTCACTATTCGGTGCTACCCTGCTAGCATGGCAAACGACATCATAGATCCAGGCGCCACGAGCACCACTGCCCTTACCCTTGAGGTAGAGGAAGAGACGCGCCGCCTTTTAGAGGCGGCGGCCGATCATGAAGGTCGCTCGCTCTCGTCGGTGTTGGATGATGCGGTGCATGTCTACCTCCGGAGTCGCTCGGAAGGCTATCAAGCATATCTGGAAATGGCACGGCGCTTCCTGGATGCTCCGAAGGGATCGGACGAGCAGGTGTTGGCCGGCGCCGATCTGTCGGCTGGGCTGGCGCGCGACCGTGGGCGTACACCTCAAGAGCGTGGCGGCGCCGTGGCTGAGGTTCGTGCGCGGCTGCGGTGCCGCCAGGCAGGCGGCGCATAGAGGCAGTGGCAGAGACGCGGCTCACCGCCCGGTGTGAGGATCTCGCGGCCATCGAGCCGGACGATGCCGTGGCGCTTCCCCTTCAGAACCACCGCGTTGAATCCTGGCCATCGCCTGTAATTGGTCGTACGAGTTACCTATTGCATCCACGCCTCCTTGCGCCTATAGTGAGGGCCATCCCACCGGAGGAGTTGAGTGTGAAAGCCAGGTCACAAAATCGAGGAGGTAGCGCATGAATCAAGGATACGGCCAAGCAGTGTCCCAATCCTATGCACAACAGGGAGAATATCCGGTTCAGGTCTTGTTCCCCTTGCTGGACACCTACAATCGTTTCTATGCCATCCCGCTGATCGGATACGCCGCCAAGATGATCATGCTGATCCCCTACATGATCGCCATGTG
>DATBTL010000498.1:0-3394 GCA_036559345.1 Chloroflexota bacterium
CACTGGTCGGCCGCTTGCTGCTTTTTGATGCCCTGGAGACGACCTTCCGTGAGTTGAAGCTGCGCCGAAATCCTGAATGTCCGGCCTGCGGCGAACACGCGACCTTGACCGAGGTGACCGACCTCGAGTTTTCATGCGCCCTGCCGGTGGGGTAGGCGAGATCATTCTGCCCCGCGCCCTCGGGGCCGAGATGATCGCCCACGCCAGGGCCGGGGCGCCGTCCGAGGTCTGCGGCGTATTGGCCGGAGAACTCGGACAGGTGACGCGCGTGTATCCGGTGGCCAACATCGATCCGGACCCTCGGCGCTACCTGATGAGCCCCCGTGAACTCCTCCGGTCGTTGCGCGCCATTGACGAGCTTCGGCTGGAGCTTCTGGGATTCTACCATTCCCATCCCTCGTCGCCGGCGCTGCCGTCGGAAACCGATCTGGCCCTGGCCTTTTACCCGGAGTGTTACTACGCGATTGTCTCACTGCAACAGCCCGCCGCGCCGGTCATTCGCGTCTTTTGCCTACGGGCACGACGATTCGAGGAGACCTTGGTTCGTGACGAGACAGGGTAAGTCAACCTACCTCACTCCAGGCCGGCCATTCACCAACTCCACGGCACGCTGCCAGGAATCACCCTCGGCCCCAATCGCCTCGTCGTGGAAACGATAGTCGGTTTTCCGTTGAAACTCATCCAGCTCGTGCAGCATGCGGGCCACAATCTTCCGGTGGCTCGTCACCAGGGATCGCGCGGTCTCGTGGTCGCGCCGCCCGGCAAGCGCAACCTCCAGATGGCCAAAGCAGAGCCCGGCCGAGCTTTCGTACCCTTCCAGGAAGCGCCACTCGCTACAATGATCGGCGAAGGTGCCGAGGTAGGCGGACTCCTCGCGCTCGCGGACCAGGCACATGGGGCAGGACTGCCCGGCTCGCCCGCCAAGCAGAGTCGTTAATCCGCGGCGGCGCCTCCCGGTGGAGAGGGTGCCGGACGTTACGGCCAGGGCAAGGCGCTGGTCCAGGCTATGAAGGACATCGCGGTACATGATAGCGGTACCAAGGGCGGCGCCACGTACCCGATCAACCAACCACCAGGCGTGATCGCAGCAGAAACCGCCCGCCTGGCGCAGTTCGTCCCTAAATGGGATGTCATTGACGTTTTCGTGGATGAGCATATCGAGATAGCGGAGCAGCGCCTCCTCGACGATGCGGCACACTGGGCATCCCGGCTTGGCGAAGGCTTCCATGAGTTGATGATAGGCAGTGTGACGCTCAGCCATGGTCCTTACAGTATAGCGCGAGGGAAGGGCCGGCTCCTTTATGGAAGGTGCGACACCTGGCTGGTAAAGGGGGCCTTGTTATTGACCAGGCGGATGATACTCTGGCGCATTCCCTCGGGGAGCATCCCCGTGTTGGCCGAGGCATTCTGCCACAGCCAGACGGCCACGGTGGTTTGCTTGAGCGTGGTATTGAAATCCTTGGAGCCATACACAGCCAGACCGGCCAGGAGAATCATGCTGAGGAGAACCCCGCGGAACAAGCCAAATAGGGCGCCGCCGAGCCGGTCCACCCAGCCGAGCAGAAGGATGGTTTCCACGAACCGTAAGAGATTGGCCACCAGTTCCGCCGCCACCACGATAACGATGAAGGCAATCACGAAAGCGACCGCTCCATTGGTGGATGGATGCTGGATGTGCGCGTCGTTCAACGCCGGATCCACGTAGGCGGCCAGCTTTCCCGCGAAGAGGGCCGCCAACACCAGCCCAACCACCCCGGCGATCGACCGCAACAGACCGCGCATGAAGCCGTAAAAGGTGGAGAGGGCAATCACCCCGATCACCACGGGGTCGAGCCAGGTGGTCGTGGTGGAGGCGGTACCAGCGGCTACCGCGAGCATGTCGTAACTCCCTGTCCCTGAGCAGTCGGTTCGCGGCAGCGCGGGCTCCCGTGGGTGCATCGTAGCACAGCGGAAAACTCCCCGCGCGGGGTTGTCCCTACCCAAGAGTATGGGTGGGAACACCCCCGCGCGGGCGCTGCTTACAGCTCGGTGGTAGGCGGTTCGGCCAGGATACTATAGATTTCCCGCCGGGCGCTATCCACTACCGCCCGCAGCCGAGCGAGGCGCTGAGGATCGTTGTTCGACGATCGGGCCGCCTGAACCACCGCGCGGCCGAAGTCCAGAACGTCCTTGCCAAAGGAGCGCATTTCCGACGAGGGGATGAAGTTTTCGTGGCTCCAATGACGTGAATGCTTCTCCTCGCGATGGCTGGCCAGGTACGCGCGTCCGTCATCGGTAATCGAATAGACGCGCTTCCCATCCTCGCTATTCGAGCGGACGTAGCCGCGATCCTCAAGCATCTGCAAGGTAGGATACACGGTGCCGGGACTGGGGGAGTAAAAGCCGGAGAATCGGCTTTCCAGTTCCTTGATCATTTCGTAGCCATGCTTGGGCCGCTCCATCAGGAGCTCAAGCAGGAGGTACTTCATGTCTCCCCGGCCAAAAACCCGCTCCGGGGCCATCCCGAAACGCCGTCCAAATCCTCCCATGCCTCCCCATCCTTTCGGTGACCAGCGGCGGCCACCCTGTTCCTTGAATCCATGACCAGTTGCCTGGGTATCCATCTAGCGTACCTCCTTCATCATTCGCCCGTGCGGCGATAACGATATATCGATAGTAATAGTCTTTGAGTTTAGGCGCAAGGGGTGCGCCGGTCTCCGGCCACCCTTCCGGGGGGTATCGGAGAGAGGCGAGATAGCCTACCATCGGACCAAGGAGAAGCCAGGATTCGCGGCCCTCCAGTAATCACTCCGATGTGAGAGCATATGTTACCCATGGGTGCCAGGGCCTATCGTCGGTCTCTGTTCGCTGCCCTGATCGCGGCGGTCTTGATCTGCTCACCCTCCCTGGCCCGCGCCACGGGCGGGCCAGGTGCTCCGGCGGCCGCCCCGGCCCTGGAGGCGTCGTATCTCGCTCCACTTCTCTCCACGCCTACCCAGAGTAGGCTTCCCTGGACGTTGAGCGATCCGTCCCACAACGCTCGCGATCGGTCAAGTGCCACCGCTGTAGGGCCCAAACCGGCCACCATTGTCGCCACCTCCGCGGACGTGCCGATGAGCGCGTCGGCTCCCATGGTGTATGGCCCGGCGGTCCAGCGAGCGGTTTACGGGTTGAGCGCCAACGAGACTGGCGCGGGGCAGACCATCGCCGTGATCGGCTGGGGCGATCCGATTTCGAGTGCGGACCTGGCTACCTGGGCCACCGGGACTGGGGTAGCGCCGCTCACTTCCGGTACGGGATCCGGTCAGATCCAATGGCTAGCCGTCTCGGGCGGCAGTTCCGCTACCGTGCAGTCGACCCAGGCGGAGGTAGCCATGGACGTGGAGTACGCGCATGCCATCGCGCCCCAGGCCAA
>DATBTL010000499.1:0-4555 GCA_036559345.1 Chloroflexota bacterium
CCAGATCCTCGGCCAGGTCGTCCAACTGCAGGGTGCCGGCATAAATGTCCTGGATAATGCCGTCGTGTAAGTCGCGGCCGATCCGCTCCCGCTCGTGCAGAGTGGCCAGCTCGTCATGCGCGCGGTCGAGGGCCTTGATGGCGCTGATGTCGCGGGCCTCCGGGATGAGGAAGGAGACGCGGCCCGCTTCATCGACTACGGGACTGAGCGAGAAGTCAAAGGTGACCAGCGTACCGTCCAGCGCCGGAAGTTCGACCTCGTAACGGACGAACTGGCCGCCAGCCGCCTTGCTCACCGCGCGACGCAAACGGTCCCGCGCCTCTGGCGACGCACGCCACCAGGGCGTCTCCCAGAAGGGCCGGCCCACCACCTCGGCTCGCGTCCCGCCGATAAAGTCGAGCGCGGTCTGGTTGGCATCGAGCAGGGTGCCCTCGGGCGAGAGCAGGCCCACGAACTGGAAAGATTGCTCGAAGATGGCCCGCGCTCGGCGCTCGCTCTCCCGAAGCGAGTCCATGGTCCGTTGGAGGGCCTCGCGCGTTTCCGTCTCCTGGGCGAACAGGCGCGCGTTCTCAATCGCCACCCCCGCGTGCGCGGTCAGCAACTCGGCCAGGTGCTGATCCTCGTCGGAGAAATCGCTCGCCCCCACCTTGTCGGTGAGGTAGAGGTCGCCTACCACGCGGTCACGCACCCGGATGGGCACCCCGAGGAGGCTGGTCATGGGCGGGTGATTGGGGGGGAACCCAATCCGACGGGGATCCCGGCCGATGTCGGGCACCCGGAGTGGTTTCCCCTCGCGGATTAGCGTCCCCAGAAGACCGTGGCCGCGCGGCAGGAGGCCAATCCGGGCATACTCCTCGGGAGTGATCCCGGTAGCGATGAAATCGGTGAGATAGCCATCCGGGCCGGCGATTCCCAGGGCGCCATAGCGGGCGCCGATGAACTCGGCCGCGATCTCCACGATGCGGTGGAGCACCTGATCCAGGGACAGCTCGGTCGCGATGGCGCGGGTCGCTCGGTCGAGCGCCTCAAGGCGTTCGCGGAGCATCCGCTCGCGCTGGTGCACCCGCACGTTGACGATCGCCAGGCCGGCCAGGGCGGCGAATGCCTGGAGCAGCGGTCGATTGGCGGGTTCGGCGCTGGGCGCCAGATCGTAGAAGCTCAGAACGCCCACGAAGTGGCCCTCGACTTGCAGGGGAGCCACGCGGACCGCCCCCGGGCGCGCCCCCCCGCGCAAACGGGGGAATTCCATCCCCGGCACGGCGGCCGTATCCCGCACCTCCACGATCTCTCCCGTCTCCAGGGCCCGAGCGGCCAGGGATTGAGCAGCCGGGAGACCCTGGCTTCGCGGCCAGGTGGCGTCCAGTCCCACCGCGACCCTGGGCATGACCGGCTCGAACACTCCCAGTTCCCGATTGTAGAGCAGGAGGGCCACGGCGTCCGCCCCACTCATCTGGTGTGCCGCCGCGACGACGCGCGCGAGGAGGGTAGAGGGATCCGGGGTACTGAACAGGGTGGCCGCCAGGGTCCAGAGGCCGGGATCGTCCTCGTGCCGGCCGGCCTCCCCGGCGCGATCCGTCGCCGGTAGCACGTGCGCTTCGGAGGGCGTAGTCATGCGGCATCCTATCTCGGGCTGACGGTAGCTCGAATGTATCGTATCCGTTCCGAGCCAGAACCGTCACTCCCAGGGCCGCCACTCGGGTGGGCCGCGCTGGCAGGATCAGCCGGCCTGCTGCCTTGGCTGGGTAAGCCTGGCCAGAAGCGGGCCTAGATCCGTTCCCTTAAGCACGACCGCCGCGGCTCCCGCGTTCAGACAGATGCGCTCCTCGTCGTCCCACAACGACGAGGTGAGGATCACGAGCGGGCAGGACGCCTTGGCGAGCCGGCCAACGATCTCCGCCGGATCGCCCTTGAGGGTGCGGGGATCACAGAGCACCGCGTCGGGGTGAAACTCCCGAAGGAACGCCAGCGCCGCCGGGACGGAGCTCGCCATGGCCACCGCGCCGACCAGGGCCTGGCGAGGCAAATGATCGAGCAGCGCCTCGCGTACACCCTCGTGCCCCTCTACCACCAACAGCCGGAGGAGCAATTGTCCCTCGGGTCCCATCACGATCTCCTCGCGCGCTCAGCGTTTCTCTCTTTCCAGCATAGGACGCCCGCGGGCCCCGATCACGGGCCACAAGGGCCAAGAACCGTCGCCAAAGGTCATGGGGATAAAGAGCACGATTCTTGGCATCGTGCGACCGCCGCGGCGACGACATCTCCGTCGTAATCCGCGCCGGCCGTGATCCGCGGCAGGTCGGCCCACCAGTTCGCGACAAAGTCCGACAGGAACAGGAAGGGCGCGTCCGGGTCGGGTGCTCGCCACATGCGGGCCAGCATCGTGGTGGCTATTGCCGGCCGGCCGTGTCCTCGTCGTATTTGTCTTACTTCTCCCAGTCGCGGTGGATCAGTTCGTACGGGTCCGGAAATGGGCTGACCCTCTCTCGGCATCCGCTGCCGGTCCCCGGCTCATCGTAGTCGGCATCATCCTTCCACGCATGCAACCGGGCCCCCGCATCTTCCGCGTTGGCTTGAGTGACACTCATAGCTCTCCCGTTTTGGTGATCACGGCCGAGATCATCGAACTCCTCTTGCAGCCATCTCCCAGTCGTGGGGCCATACCGCCAACCCCAACCCCGCGTGCCATTGCTAAGCACCATTCTCGCTCGCCCTCCTCGCTCCCGCTACCTGTTCTCTCTCACCTTCCATGCTAGGACGCGCCCGGTCGCTCACACAGGGCCAATCGGCCCCAAGGACACAGGCTAAACGTCCTATTGTATTAACAGGCGACCAGTGAAGGAGAAGTGACAGGTGGATGCGCGCCGAGGCGGAGGCGTGTCGGACGGTGCTGCCAACCCCCCTGGTGGTCCGGAATTCCACGGCGCCCCCCAGGAAGGTGAGGCTCGCCGGCGTATAGTGGGTCGAGCCGAGATACGTGCAAAAAAGGAATGAGCGGCATAAGGTACCTGACTCCCGCCGCCGCGCCTACGATTCGCTCGTTATTCGATAGTGATCCAGGTTCGCCCGTAGGCGCTCGGCGTCCCGGGCCGGCGCGTTCCCGAAGTGCCTCTTGTAGTCGCGGCTGAAGTGGGAGGCGTCGTTATACCCGACCCTGAACCCGGCGCTAGCGGCGTCCAGGTGCTCGCCGAGCATCAGGCGCCTCGCCTCGCGCAGCCGCAACTGCTTCTGGAATTGCAACGGGCTCAGGTCGGTGATCGCCTTGAAGTGGTCGTGGAAGCCCGACGAGCTCATCCCCAGCTCCCTGGCGATGCGCTCAATGCGCAGTGGCTGGTCGAAGTCCTTGCGCAGCCGCTCGACGGCCTGGGCGATGCGGTGGGAGTGGCCGCCGAGGAGGGGAAGGTGACGCAGGCGATGACCCTGCTCGCCTATCAGGAGGCGGAAGACGATTTCGCGCTTGACGAGCGGGGCGAGCACCCGCGCTTCGGCAGGGGAGTCGATGAGCCGCACCAGCCGCAGCGTGGCATCGAGCAGGTCGGCGTCGAGGGCGCTCACGACCATGGCCTTGGCGTCGCTCTGGCCGCGGGGAGCCGGGAGCCCCGCCTCGACCATGACCGAGCCGACCAGCGCTGGGTCGAGATCCACGCGCACACTCAGATAGGGACGGTCCCTGGAGGCGTCGACGACGCACGAAGTAATGGGGAGCTCGACCGTCGTGAGGAGATAGTGCTCGGTGTCGTACCGGTAGCACCTTTCTCCGAGGGAGACCTCCTTGCTCCCCTGGGCGATGACGCAGAATGAGGGTGTGGAGACGCTGTGGAGCCGCTCGCTGGCACGGGACACCCGGTTCAGGTGCAGCCCAGGAATGGGCTCCGCGATGCCGTCCTCGCGATTGGCGCGCGCGACGCGCTCGGCTAATTCCTCCCGGTTCGCCCCGTTCCCGTGGTCCGCGCGCTCGTTCATCAATGCCATCGCGACTGCCATCACCAGCTCCTCATCCACGTCAAATGTTTGTAGGATAGTACAAGGTTTCTGGAATAATGTCCATCCTCTCCTAGCCCACGAGTCGTAGAATAAATCCAGATGAGGCGAAAACGACAGGCGATGGGACGCCATCCCTCTGGAGCTTCGTTCCAGACCAAGAGCCGAGCCGAGCCGTCAACCATCAGGAAGTTGTGAACGCCGGGGAGCTTCAGGAAATGAGCGAAGCCCGGCTGCCTGGGTATGACAGTGAAGGAGGAAGCGGTCAATGAATTTGCCGTTTGAGAACAAAGTTGCACTAATCACTGGGGCAGGCTCCGGCATGGGCCTGGCCGCGGCACAGGCATTTGCCGCGGAGGGTGCCGCGGTCGCGCTGGTTGACATCAATGAATCGGCAGTGCGGACAACCGCCGAGCGCCTGGTCGCTGCCGGCCATAAGGAACAACCGATCGGTCGACTTGGTCGGCCCGAGGAGGTTGCCTCTGCTGTTCTGTGGCTTTGCGGCCCTGGTGCAAGCTTCGTGATCGGGCACGCGCTCGCGGTGGATGGCGGGTACACCGCACGCTGACCACGAAAC
>DATBTL010000500.1:0-4850 GCA_036559345.1 Chloroflexota bacterium
GGCGCCGCGAGGGGTAGCGATATCCGGCGAGCCAAGCCGTACCACCAGATTTTCGCCGACCGAGAAGTTGCTGAACAGGCTCACCCGGCGATCGGCGGCCAGGTAGGCGACAAGCGCCCGGCAGGCACGCCGGCCGGCGAACCCCGCCACCTCGATCCGGCCCCGCGCCGGCACCAGGCCGGCCACCGAGCGCAGCAGTTCACGGGCGCCGGACCCTTCCACGCCCACCAAGGCCACGATCTCGCCCGGTGCGATCCGCAGGTCAACCCGCTTGAAAGCGCCGCGGGTATCCATCCAGTCGGTCAGGCACAGGGTCGTCTGGGTCTGCGAACGCCGCGCGGCGGATGCCTGATCGCGCGACTCCCGTGCTCGCTCGCCCACCACCAACTGAGCCGCCACCGCCTCCTGGGTCATCTCGCTCCCCCTCAGGCGCGCCGTACACCGGCCCTCGCGAATGATCGCCACCAGATCGGCGTTGGCCACCAGCTCGCGCAGACGATGGGTGACCAGAATCACGATATGCCCGTCGCGTTTGAGGGCGTGCATGTACTGGAAAAGGCGGTTCGATTCCTCTTCCGTCAGCGCGGAGTTCGGCTCATCGAAGAGGAAAATACGCGCGTCATGGATCAGGGCGCGGCCTATCTCGGTCAACTGGCGGGTGACCAGCGAACAGGCCTCAAGCGGCTGATCGGCGAAGCGGCTGATCCGTAGCTCATCGAGCACGGCCGCCTCGCGGGCGCCCGCCTTCGGTCTGGCCAGGCGAGTACCCTCTCGTCCCAACAGCAGGTTCTCCGCCACGGTCATGGTGGGCACGAGCTGCGGCTCCTGATGCACCACCGCGATCTGGTGGCGGCGGTCCGCGGCGGACCACGGCTGCCCATCGATCAGGATCTGACCCGCGTCGACCCCGGTCTCGCCCGCCAGGATGCGGATCATCGTACTTTTGCCGGCCCCGTTTGGGCCAGCGACGGCCAGGATCTCACCCGAAGTGGCGGTGAGATCCAGGCCATCGAGCGCCTGCGTTTCGCCGTACCGTTTGCGAATGCCCCGCAGTTCAAGCAGCATGGCGGTTCATGGCCGGCAGCGCCGTCCTAGCCCTTGATCATTTGGTGGAAGAGCTTGCGGTAGGCCACCACGTTCGACTGAGTCACCATGAAGGGCTTGACATAGGTGACGGGATAGCTGGGGAGCTTCTTGCCGAGAAGGAAGTTTCCGCAACCCTGCACGAAGCCCTCGGACTGGTTATCGTAGCGCTGATCCAGGGTGCCGATGATCGCGCCGGTCTGCACCTCATTGAGAATGGCCTCATCGACGTTGTAGCCGACGCCGAACACCTTGCCCGTGCGCCCCACATCGCTGATGGCCTTCTGCATTTGCTCAGTGCCCCAGTCAGTGTGGAAGACTAGGTTCACGTCCGGATGCCCTGTCAGAAGCGATCGTAGTTTGGAATACTCCACCGTAGCCTGGTAGTTATCGCTCGGCGCGGTGGTGGGCGTGCCGTAAATTTTCAGGTTCGGCCAGGCAGCCTTAATCATATCCAGCCAGCCGGTCATGCGCCCCTGCGCCCAGGGGGCGGTCGTGTCGCCGGTAAAGATCGCGGCGCCAGTTGGAGTAACGCTATGTTGCTTGAGCCAGCTGACCGTGTACTGGCCGTCGATCTTGCCTCCCGCCAACTCGTCGATGCCGTAGTAGGTGAAGCGGTGGGCCTTGGGAGCATCGGTGTTCACCGAGAAGATCGGCACGCCAGCCTTAAAGGCCTCGTCGAAAATGCCGGCAAAGGCGTCCGGGGTCACCGGCTCGATCGCCAGGCAGTCGACCTGCCCCGAGTTGATCAGGGTCCGGATCTGGGAAATCTGGGCGTTGGGATCGGTATTCACCGGACCCACGACCTTGGTGTTGATCGTTACCCCGTACTTGCTCTTCATCGCCGCGGCGGCCCGTTTCATACCGGCGTTCATCTCTGGAGCGGCAAAGGGCACGGACATGGCCTGGAACGAGACGATGGCGTTTATCGGCTGGTGAGCGGCGACCTTGGCTGCGATCCGGGCATTCAGGGTGAAGGTGCCCCAGGGGAACTTGGCGGTCGTCTGGGGAGCGGCGGCCCGCGCCGCGCCGCCGGCGCCGATCAACAGGGTGGCCAGCAAGGGCAGGGCCGTCGCGACACGGAAGACGCTTCGCTGCTGTCTGATACGCATCTCAACCTCCGCGATAAGTGCTAGCCCGGCAATCCTCGTCGGGCGGTGGAACCGTTCCCAGATTCGATACGTGGAACGATGGTAGTATGACGGACGGCAGGAGGATTGTCAATCTACGGGAAAGGTTCCGGCCACCCCATGCGCGCTCGCAATCAATCCCGCCCCGCGCCAGCCGATCAGAATCGACGCCGCGTTGGTGTTCGCCGAGACGATCTCCGGCATGATTGATGCATCGGCCACGCGGAGGCCCGCGACGCCCCTGACCCGCAGCTCGGGATCGACCACCGCGTCCGTGTCGATGCCCATCTTGCAGGTGCCGACCGGGTGATACCACGTACAAACGGAGCGGCGGACGAATTGCTCGAGCGCCGCCGCGTCATTGGCCGCCGGGCCCGGCACCACTTCCCGGAGCCGCCAGTCATCCAGGGCAGGGGCCATCCCGATCTCACGGGCCATCTCGATTCCCTTCACCAGGCAGTGAAGATCGGTGTATTCGCGGAGGTAGTTCGGATCCAGGAGCACGGGAGACGCCGGATCAGGCGACGCCAGGGAGACCGAGCCCCTACTCCGCGGCTTCACGATACCCGGGATGATAGAGTAGCTGTTGGCCGGAGGATGGAACCCAGGGCTGAACATTGGTTCATGGACGAACGAGATTTCGATGTCACAGTTCGGGCTCCGTGGATCTGACCGCGTGAACAGGCACGCTTCGGTGACGTTGACGTTAATGGCCGGGATCGGAGTCTTGGCTTCATAGACCACACCGATCAGCAGGTGGTCATGCAGGTTCTTGCCGACGCCGGGGAGATCCGCGACCACACTGATCCCGAGCTTCTCCAGTTCCGCCGCCGGACCGATACCCGAGAGCAGTAATAGGCGGGGGGACGCCACGGCGCCGGCGCATACGATCACCTCCTGGTCCGCGATGACCGTGTCAAGCTTCCCGCCGACCGCGTACTCCACCCCGCGGACGCGCGACCCTGCTTGGTCGAAGAGCAATCGCGTCACCACGGTATCGGCCAGGACCTTAAAGGTGTCACGGCTCCTGAGAGGATCAATCAGCGCGGTCCCCAGATCCACTCGCCGCCCGTCCTTGATCAGCAGGTCATTCCAGCCCACTCCCTCAATCTCCGCCGCGTTGAAGTCCGGATTGCGGCGATGGCCACACTCCACGGCCGCCTCGATCAGGGCGCTGCTGAGCGGATGCGCCGTCGCGACCGTTCGGGGGTGAAGCGGACCGGATCCTCCTCGATATTGGCTGTTCCCCAGGTGCCAGGTTTCAAGGCTCCGGAACTCCTCGATGACACTCTGGTAGCCCCAGCCTCGGCATCCCAGGCGCTCCCATTCGTCGTAGTCAGCGGGGGCGCCCCGCAAGAAGACCATTCCATTCATGGCGCTGCATCCACCGATGATTCGCCCACGAGGCCAGTCGAACTCACGGTTATCCGCCTGGCGCTGCGGAATGGTTCGGTATTGCCAGTCGTACTCACTCTTGAGCATCAGGGGCCAGGACGAGGCATCGCGGACCATTGGCGGTAGCATGTCCGGCCCGGCCTCAAGCAGCAAGACCGACGCGCTCGTGGACGTGACCAACCGGTGCGCGAGCGCGCAGCCGGACGAACCCGCGCCAACAATAATGAAGTCGAAGCTCTCGGCAGCCACCTTCCCCTCCCAACACTATAATCTCGATCCTTGTCGACGCCGCGTTCCGGTCGAACCGATTACCGGTCCCGCCCGCCAAGGCGGACACGGAGCCGGTCAAAGTTCACCGCTCCCATGAGGAGCAATCCGTTGGCGACATCCCGCCAAAAGGAATTGACGTTCATCAGCACGAGTCCATTGGCAAGGACACCGACGATCAGCAGTCCGAGAACGGTGCCGACAATGGTACCGCGCCCTCCCGAGAGGCTGGCGCCGCCAAGGATTACCGCCATAATCACCGCCAATTCGAGATTGAGGCCGAACGCGGAGGAACCCGCGCTCAGTTGTGAGGATAGAACGAATCCTCCGAGCGTGAAGGCCGCGGCCGATAGGATGAAGGCGAAAAACGCGAGCCGATAACGAGCGGATGGTCTCATCTCCGCTGCTGCTCGACCGTATGTCCAGCTTTGCCTTCCACGGCCTATACGCCCTCTGCTCGATTCCCCGCGAAATGATCGTACGCTTCCAGGCAAGCAACCCCCACGATGTCGCGCAGAGATTGTGGGCGGCGGATAGCATCATGAAGGCACCCCCGTACTCGGCTGCGCTGCTCGTCGGCTTGTTCATCATGGGCTTCAGCGTCTTGCAGACGCAGTATCTGCTCTGGCTCCTCCCGCTTGCGGCGCTGGTGCTGGCCGACGCGATGCGCCGTGCCCGACTCGACGGTACCAGCGCCAACGTCCCGCTGCGCGCCGCGGCCTTCTTGCTACTCTTCGCGGCGCTGAGCCACCTGCTGCGCATGGAGTGGGCGGGCCTACTCGCGATGCAGCCCGCCGCGGTGGCCATAGCGATCATCCGCAACAGCTGCCTGGTGCTTGCGCTGGTCTCGCTCTGGCGCTGTAGGCCGCGTGTGCGGTGCGAACTTGGGGATCACGCATGACCACCGGAGGCGGGCGTATGGGCTGGGAACCGGTCATGCGCGCGATCCGCACCCATCCCGCGCCAGGATCTTTA
>DATBTL010000501.1:0-7743 GCA_036559345.1 Chloroflexota bacterium
CCGGCTTCTTCGCGCGCCAACCGTGGGCCGAGCGTATCGATCATTTGATGCAATCGCTCATGGGTGCCCTTGCCCATCACGTCTTCCTCGAAGCGGTCGAAGGCGGCCATGATGGCGGTTTGGTCGGTCGGCATCTTGGCAAGCAAGGGTATGAGTTGCTCGTTTTCCCGCTGGATATGTGCGCGAAGGAACGCGGCATAGGCGCGGGCCGCCTCGGCCAGGGCCGGGACCGTCTCCTGCCCGCCGGCCGCATAGCCCTCCACGGCCACCGCGAACGCGGCGGCGAGCTTCGCCCCTCGCGCGTGCTCGCTTTCCAGGGTGTCAATGAGGGCCGGGCCCTGGTCCGGAAGCGCGCCTCGAAGGGCGGGGAAGGCAAGCTGCTCTTCCTTGCCGTGATGGCACTGGCCCACGAAGCGGGCGAAGAACTCCTGGAAATCGGCGAACAGCGAGGGATCGACGCGCTTCCCGCTCTCAATGAGCCGTACCGCCTGGTCCACATAGTCCAGGACATGGCTGATCGCCGTATGCTCGTCATAGAGTACCGATGCCGAGGTCTGTTCAGTTATCATGATTTTGCCTTTACTCCGTTCAGTGCGGCGTTTCAGTGGTCATATTCATACCCTACCTGGTCACCCAATACCGCGTGATGGCCATTCGGCCTGATCCGTGGCGCCGAAGGGCCCTGGTAGACGGGCGGATGCATGGGCCGTCCTGGCGCTGTCATGCGCCCGGGCCATGCGTTTCCGGAGGCGCCTCACGCTTAACGGCCTGGGCAGAACGTGGATTGCGAGGAAGCTGGGAAGCGCCAACCAGGGGATGGAGAGCCGCGGCCCTCCATCCCCTGGCGAGGAGCGCCCTCGCTGGGGCTTAGCTCACGGTGATGGTTCCCGTCATGAACCCCATGTGGGTCATGGCCCAGGCATTGACGCCGCCGTTGTCACAGGGCAACACGCATTTCCAGGTGTAGACCCCGGCCTTGGGGGCGGTAAAGCTAAAGGTAGTGGCCCGGACGGCGCCGTCGCTCACGCCGCCCGGGAGGATGACGTTCAAGCCCAGGGCGGGCGCGGTGAAGGAGTGGGGCGACTGGTCCAGGTTATAGACCGTGACCGTTACCCGCTGGCCCGCCCGAGCGCTGATGTAGGCCGGGAGAAAAGCATCGTGGTTCCGCTTGTTGGAGCCACGCAGGGCATCGGGGACGATCACCAGATTGACCTGCTCCGGCGCGAGCGCCGACGCCGTGCCGTGAGCCGCGGCCTGGGACGTGGCCGTCCGGACGCCCGACAGAGTGGACATCCCCGCCATGGAACTCAGGTCCATGCCCGCCATGGAGTTCATGTTCATGCCGGCCATGCTGTTCGTCGTGGCCCCGGAGGCCGCGGCCTCCGTGCCGGCATGGGCGCCGGATTGCGTCGCCACCAACCCGATTGCCGACCCAGTCACGAGCATACCGCTGATCAGGATAGTCGCCAGGCGTCCTTGAGCTTTCATGGTCTATCTCCTAGTCGGCCGTCTCTCGATATTCGGTGTCTCCGGCCTGCTTTCACCTTAGCTCCTGCTCCATCCGGGCCGGCAGGGCCATAGGACCAGGAATGGCGCGCCGAAGGGCCTCCACTCCTCGGGACCGCCTCTTCGCGCCACACCCTTCCTCTCGAACCGGCAGGTTGTTGATGGGCCGTCCCTCCGCCCAATGACCTTTGGCGGCGGTTCGTGGGGCTAGATGGCCCGTGATCGAGGATCCGCGACGCTGTACACTGGGAAGAGAGAAACTCTGGGCGGAGGAGATCACGATGGAACAGGAGAGACCATCACCCCTACGATTGTTGGTGGTTGAGGGACACGAGAGCGTCCGCGCGGCACTGCTCGATCATCTGAGTCGCCTGCCCCTGGTTGGTTCGGTGGCCGCGGCCAGTTCCGTCTCGACCGCCCTGGCGTTCCTCCGAGAATTTCGTCCCGATCTGGTGCTGTGCGATCCACGCACTCTTCAGGGAAATCCGGCGGACATCATTCATCGGCTCGCCGAGGCACCCTGTCCACTCGTGGTGCTCACGTCATCGTTGTGGGACGGGGAGGAACTCCTCTGTCGGAACGCGGGGGCCGCCGCGGCCGTGCTCAAGGGCACGGACCTGGGGGCGCTTCTGGCCAAGATCACCCAGCCAACGCGGCCGCGGAGTTTATCGGGGCCCGTTACGGGGCCCTGGGGATCGCCGGCCCGGATCACTATCTCACCGATTTCATCACCACCGGGATCACCTCCGAGGAGCATGCCCGCATCGGCGCCCTGCCGCGCGGTCACGGGCTATTGGGGACGTTGATCCGCGAGGGGAAACCGCTCCGGGTGCCCGACATCAATCAGGATCCTCGGCGCGTGGGCTTCCCCCCCAATCACCCGCCCATGACCAGCCTGCTCGGGGTGCCCATTCGGGTGCATGACCGCGTGGTGGGGGATCTCTATCTCGCCGACAAGCTTGGGGAGCGCGACTTCTCCGACGAGGATCAGCATCTGGCCGAGTTGCTGGCCGCGCACGCGGGAGTGGCGATTGAGAACGCGCGGCTGTTCGCCCAGGAGGCCCAGACGCGCGAGACCCTCCAGCGGACCATGGACTCGCTGCGGGAGAGCGAGCATCGCGCGCGGGCCATTTTCGAGCAATCCTTCCAGTTCGTGGGCCTGCTCTCACCCGAGGGCATCCTGCTGGACGCCAATCAGACCGCGCTCGACTTTATCGCCGGCACACGGGCCGAGGCGGTGGGCCGGCCCTTCTGGGACACGCCGTGGTGGCGGGGGTCAGCGGAGGCGCGGGACCAATTGCGGGCAGCGGTGCGCGAGGCGGCCGGCGGCCAGTTTGTCCGCTACGAGGTGGATCTGCCCAGTCTGGCTGGCCCACTGGTCACCTTTGATTTCTCACTCAGTCCCGTGGTCGACGACGCGGGCCGTGTGTCCTTCCTCATCCCGGAGGCCCGCGACATCAGCGCGATCAAGGCCCTGGCCCGCGCGCACGACGAACTGACCACTCTGCATGAGCGGGAGCGGATTGGCCGCGATTTGCATGACGGGATCATCCAGGACATCTATGCCGGCACCTTGCAGTTGGACGACATCGCCGAGGATCTTCAGGACGAGGCCACGCGCGCGCGTCTGCTTGCCGTCACCGATCACTTCTCCCGGGTCATTACGGATGTGCGTACCTATATCCAGGGCTTGCGCGTCCGCCGCCTCGAAGGCCGATTGCTGAGCGACGGTATCCGGGAATTGGTCCGGGAAGTCGCGGATCACAATGGCTTGAGCGAGAGCTTCACCGTGGAGGGAGAGCTCTATCGGCTCCCGAACGCGGTGGCCAATACCCTGCTGCAGATCGCGCGCGAGGCCCTGGCGAACGTGGTCCGCCACGCCCAGGCCACGGCCGTGGAAGTACGCCTGGCTTACGCGCCGGCCGGCGTGACCTTTCAACTCACCGACAATGGCCGTGGTTTTGACCCCGTGGCCGCGCGGGAGGATGGACACTTCGGCCTGGTCAATCTGCACCGGCGCGCGGAGGAACTGGGCGGTACCCTGACGATCACCAGCGTGCCCGGCGCCGGGACGCGGCTCATCGCCTCTCTCCCGAGCGGACGGCCCACGCCAACCGCCGAGAGCACGGCGATTCAACCGGATGACCGGACGCTGGGGGAGGCGTGAAGCGCCGAGTGGTCGGGGATGACCGTGGAGGTATTGGGACGCACGTGGGGCGGGGGTCTCCATGTGGAGACCCCTCGCCCCGAAGCTAGAGTGTTAGGCGGCGTGGCCCGTGATGCCGTGATGGCCGCCGAACCACCGTCCGGTCGGCTGGTGGGTCAGCAGGCGTGCCCACTCCAGGCGGAGGAACGGCAGCGCGAAGGAATCAGCGCCCAGCAGGCCGGCCGAGGCGCCCACCAGGAGGATGCTCAAGTCGGCGGTCAGCATGTACGGATTCAGCCCCGTGGCGCCCGCGAACAGGAACATCAGGTTCAAGACGACGCCCCAGAAGGCGGCGAACCGGGTGAACAGGCCCAGGATCAGCGCCAGGCCGACCAGAGTCTCGCCAAACGCTACCAGAACCCCGAAGAGGGTGGCGTGCGGGATGAACAGATTGTTGGCGAACCAGGCGTACGGACCGAGCACCGAGGGGTTGGCGCCCGTGGTCATCGCCGGGCTGACCGCGTGCCCCAGGAACCCGCTCACCCCGGCCCCGGCATGCGCCCCCACGAAAGCGGCCTGCTCGTCCCCGAACAGCTTCTGCCAGCCGGCATTGAGGAACTGGTAGCCGACCCAGATCCGGGCAACGGCCCAGAGGAACGCGCGTACCCACACGCTGGGAATAACTCGCTCGATCATGATCGTTCTCCTTTCATCTCCTGATGGGCGGTAGGCCCGCTTCCATCACGCAACTCTAGCGTAGGCGCTCTCCCACGCTGGCTGAAGAGGCTATCGGGGTCCAAAACGCCGCCAGTAGGCCCCGTGGCATAGGGCCAGATGACCCCACACCGACCGAAGACCCGATCCAGGAACACTGATTCCCACGGAATAGGGCCAGACGGCCCCATCCTCGGGAGGATCGCCTCCCGGCACCAGCCATACGGCCCTCGGACTTAGGGTCCAATGGCCCTACCGGCCGGGATCGGAACCCTGTACGGTGAAAGTGAGACGCCTTGCCGGTGAGAGGCGTGGCTGGAGGGCGCGCATGAAGCAGAGGGGCACGGAGGCGAGCCGCGGGCAGTTGCGGATCTTGAGCATCGTGGGGCCGCTGGCTGGGCTGGCCGTGCTCTATCCCGTGCATCTGGCGGCGGAGCGCGCCTGGTCCGCCCGTGTCTCCGATCTGCTCGTGGGAATCCTGATGCTGCTGGGCGTCGCGGCCTTCTCGACCGCTATCTTCCAGGTGATCGAAGGCCAAGATCGTCGCCTTGCCGCCCAGCGCGAGGAACTGGCTGCTCGCCATGACACGGAGCGGCGCCTCCGCGCCCACCTGGAGGCCCTCCACCAAGCGGCGCTGACCATCACCTCCGATGACGCCACGGCGGACATCCTCCAGCATCTCGTGGATCTCGCGCGTGATCTGATTGGCACGCGCTACGGCGCGCTTGGCATTCTTGGCCCCCAGGGCGCCATCGACCAGTTCTATTCCTCCGGCGTCACGCCGGAGGTCAAGGAGCGGTTGGGGCCGCTCCCCCAGGGGCATGGGTTGCTGGGCGTGACCCTGGCCAGCGGCGCGACCCTCCAAATCAGCGACACACAAGCACATTCCGACGCCGTGGGATTACCGCCCGGGCATCCCACCATGCGCGCCCTCTTGGCGGTGCCGGTCAGGCAGGGCGGCCGAATCGTGGGCAACCTCTCTCTGGCGGACCGGGTGGACGGGCTGCCGTTTAGCGAGGAGGATCAGCGGTTGCTGACGCAGCTTGCCGGTCATGTGGCGACCGTCGTCCATCAGGCGAGCCTGGCCGAGGAGGTGCGGCGCCTTGCCGTCGCCGCCGAACGTGATCGCCTGCGCGTCACCTTGCGCGATAATGTCATCCAGCGCGTCTTCGCCGTCCGTCTGGCCCTGGAAGGGGCCGAGGAGGAGCTGCCCGCGGGCGCGACGGCCGCGAGTGCGGAAATCGAGCACGCCATCGACCAGCTCGGTCTGGTCATGGAGGAAGTCCGCCTTGCTATAGTTGGTTACGACGCGGTCCCGACGGCCGCGCTCAACGACAGTGAAGAACCGGGAGAACAGGGATGGCAACAATCAAGGTAATGTTGGTGGATGATCATGAAATCGTGCGCCAGGGCCTCCGATCACTCCTGGAGCGGCGGGAGCATGTGCAGGTGGTGGCCGAGGCGGGCACGGTGGCCGAGGCGGTGGAAGCCGGCATTCGCGTACGGCCGGACGTAATCGTGATGGATGTGCGGTTGCCCGACGGGACGGGCATCGAAGCGTGCCGGGAGATCCGATCCGAGTGCCCGGAGACGCGGGTGCTGATGCTCACCAGCTATGCCGACGACGACGCGGTCTACGCGGCCATCGTGGCGGGGGCCGCCGGCTACCTGCTCAAGCAGACCCGTGGCCGGGAGGTGGTGAGCGCCATCGAGGCGGTCGCGCGCGGCGAGTCGCTGCTCGACCCGGCGGTCACGAGCACGGTGCTGGCCAGGATGCGGGACATGGCGGCGGGGAAGCACCATGATAAGTTGGCCGAATTGTCCGACCAGGAACGACGCATCCTGGGGTTGAT
The DNA here is from genome assembly GCA_036559345.1 of Chloroflexota bacterium. Taxonomy (GTDB): domain Bacteria; phylum Chloroflexota; class UBA5177; order JANWHV01; family JANWHV01; genus JANWHV01. The sequence continues at coordinate 6,220 of DATBTL010000501.1, forward strand.
TGCCGAAGGGAAGACGAACCGGGAGATCGCGGCAACCGTGTTCCTGGCCGAGAAGACGGTGAAGAACTACGTGAGCACCATCCTGAGCAAGCTGGGAATGGAGCGACGGGCCCAGGCCGCCGCGTACCTGGCGGATCAGCGGGCCCGTGGGCATGAGTAAGGTACGAGGGCGCGCAGACTGACCGCCGACCGGTACCCTCCACGGTCCGACACCGAATCCTCACGCTGAAAGCAGAATACCCCGCCTTCCGATCAGGGGTACGACAACGATTGGCGCGAAAAACAGCCACGTATGGCTTTATGGCGAGACTCGTGCCCGTTGGCTGGGCGTGGAGATCCGCGCGACATGGCGGCTCGCGCGCCCGGAGGACTGCCTGTGTGCAGGGACGACGCCCGTGAAGGTGCGGCGTGCGCCACGTGAGACCCCTCCGCGACCGGGAGCACGCTCGGGACGGGCCGACACCACGTCGTGGGCGGCTCAGCGCGCGGGATAGATGGCTTCCGGCTGGCCCCTCGTGCGGTGCATGGTCCAGAGCAGGTCGGCAAGATGGACGGGGTCGACGGTAGGCATCTCCCAGACCGGGTCGCCCGCGGCTTTGCCCTTCTCCATCTCGGCGTGGAAGGCACTGTTCTTGATCGCTGCACCGATGTAGAGCATGCCGACGTAGACGCCTTTCTCGGCTACCTCGGCGTGCAGGGCTTGCAGGTAGTTGCGCTGGGCGGCTTGTGCGGGACTGGGGCCGCTCATGTTCGGCAGGCCCTGCACGGTGCTGCCGCCCTGCGCGGTCAGGATGGCGCCGTCCCCCTGCTCGAGCATGTGCGGCAGGAACTCCCGCACGAGTGCCAGCATCGTGTAGAAGATCAGCGGCATGAAGTGCTGGGCGTGCCGTGGGGTCAGGTTGGCTGCGGAAACGAACCCGGTGTCTGGGGTGGGTGCATAGTACAAGGCGTCGAGGTTGCCGGCCTTGGCGCGAATCTGCTCGGCCAGTCGGGGCGTGGCACCGGTGTCGGATAGGTCGGCGGTGATGACGTGCGCGGTTGCCCCGGCACTGGTCAGATCCTTCGCCAGACGGTCAAGTGGCTCCTGCTGGCGGGCCACGAGGACGACGGCGTAGCCTTCTCGTGCGTAGCGGCGGGCGATGGCCTGGCCGAGGCCGGGGCCGACGCCGAACACGGCGATGGACGGGGACATGGCGAACGCTCCTTCGTTATCGTGTGACCATGCGGGTATAGTCGTGACGTAGATGCGCCTCATGAGTATGCGCTATCTCTCATACCAGGACCAGTGTTTCTTGGTCATAGGTCTGCCACCACCACGTTTCAGGAGGGAGCTGAGATGCAAAAGAGCGAACGTCATCAGGCCCTCGCCGACTTTTTACGCCAGCGGCGCCCACACCTTGCCCCGAGCGAGGTGGGATTGCCACCTGGTATCCGTCGTCGCACGCCGGGGCTGCGCCGCGAGGAAGTCGCGCAACTGGCCAATATTGGCACCTCCTGGTATGTCTGGTTGGAGCAGGGACGCGA
>DATBTL010000502.1:0-4256 GCA_036559345.1 Chloroflexota bacterium
CCGCGCTGGTCGTGCTCTTGATCGCCCTCTACGTGGCGCTTATCCGGGGTGACCGGCGATTGGTTCCGGCCCGACGACGGAAGTTCACCATGGCCATCCTGATCTTCCTGGCTGGGAACACCATCCTCCAGGTGGCCCTGATCCTGCCGGACCTGAACCATGTCAATCGCTACGGGGTGGACGCGGCGGCGGCTACGGACTGCGCCACCCAGCAGTTTATGCGCGGGCATGATCCCTATGCCAACGTGCATATGCTAACCTGCCTGGCCACGCATGGCTTGCAATTCAACCAGACGACCCCCAAACGCGCGGGCGCGTTCTGGCCGTTCTCTACTTTTCCCACCGCGCACCAAACGGAGTTTCGGGTGGGAGTCCGTCTTTTTGACTTTATGTTGTGGGACACTTATCGGAAAGATCTGAAACGCGAGCAGCAGAATCCAAAGTATGCACCGGCGGAGTTCGAGACTCGTTTCAATTACCCCGGCGCCGCTATTCTGTTTGGCTGGGCGGCCTGGCTTTTTGGAGCTCGTGATCTGGTGGGATTGTTCCTTGCCTGCGTCATCCTCGCATCGTGGTTGATCTACCGGCAAACCGACCGGCGGATGCGTCTGGTCACCGGCCTGCTCTTGTTGGGCGACGCGCCGTTGATCCTCGATTCGGCGGTGGGCGCGACCGACATCCTCTATGCCACCCTGCTGGTGCTATACTGGCAAGTGCGCGACCGGCCGCTGATCGGGGGGCTGATCCTTGGGTTGGCGGCGGCGACTCGTCAGCAGGTCTGGTTTTTCGTCCCCTTTCTCCTCTATCTGGCCTGGCGCCGCCACGGCTGGCGCGATCTGTGGCGACGGTCGGGCGTGGCGGCGGCAGTGTTCGTTGGCTGCAATCTCCCCTTCATCCTGATGGGCCCCCAGAATTGGTTGGTCGGCGTCCTTGGGCCGATGGCTGATCCGCTCTTTGCCCAGGGTATTGGGCTGATTGCCCTCTCCATTGCCCTATTCCAGCAGCACATTGGCTCCCAGAACCTCTATGCCATTATCGAGGGTGTGGCCCTGGTCGGTTGCTTCTGGCTCTACACGCGACATTGGCAGCGGGCACCGGGACTGGCCATGCTGCTGCCGCTCATCCCCCTGGCCCTGGCCTGGCGGAGCCTGCACACCTATTTCATGGTGCTCCCTCTGCTGGCGACCGCTGTGCTGGCCTGCCCACCGACGATCTGGGAGAGGCCGGGACCGACTCGGCGCGACCTGGTTCCGCTTGAGCCACTTCCCAGTTCCTCCGCGTAGGGGCCGATTTGAAGAACGCGGGCCGCGGGCTGTGGCAGGTTGCGAAACCCTCGAATCCACCCTACGCCGCGTGATTGTGCGTCAGCCATGCAAGAGAAGCGCGCGCACCACGAAGCCGGCTAGCGTAATCGAGATGGCGCCGAAGGCCAGGTAGGCGTTGAGCGAGTTGAAGATCCAGTGGCGTAGTACGACTTCCACCGCGATGCTCTCCGTGCCCCCATTGCCCTCCAGTTCGATCCGCGCCTGATAGCGGCCGGCGGCCATGCCGCTCGTCTCTACCCGAATCGGCACCGGTACGGTGGTGCCCTGGGCCACCCGCAGTTGGCCGCTCGGCGGCAGTAGCCAGGGAACGCTGCTCCGCAGGAGCACGCGCAGCTCCGAGGAGCCGGCGTTCCCTACCTGCAATTCCTCGATGTGGTTGGTCGTGGTGGCCAGGGGGCCGATGCATACGCTGGCCGCGGGTAAGATCATGAGCGTGGGCGGCAAGGGGTCTCCCGGCGCATGGAGACCGAGGGTCAGGCTGGGGACAACCCCCAGGGCCAGATCGTGGGCAATCCGTCGGGCCTGGCGGCCAAACTCATCCACGGCCGGTCCGCGCCGGTCCGCGTCAAGGAGGAGCGCGCCCGACAGCAGGCCCTCGGTGGCCTTGCTGACCTGGGGCGCCAGGCCGCGGATCGCGGGGAACGAGAAGGGTGGCGCCTGCCGCGGGTCACGCCCGCTGAGCAGGTGATGGCAGGTGGCGGCCAGGGCATAAAGGTCGCTGGCCGGCTCCGCGAGCCCCTGGTATTGCTCGGGCGGGCAGTAGCCTGGGGTGCCCACCATCGTGCCTTGACGGGCGACCGAGAACACCCTGGCGATGCCGAAATCCACCAGATAGAGTGTGCCGGCGCTGCTCATCATCAGGTTGGCCGGTTTGAGGTCGCGGAAGATAATCGGCGGGGGCCGGCCATGCAAATAGACCAGGACCTCGGCGATATGCGCCGCCCACTCCATGACCCTCCCTTCCGGGAGGCCGGGGGTCCCCTCGTGCTCCAGGATCTCCTCCAGGTTCCGGCCCTCGATGTAGTCCAGAACCAGGTAGTAATGACCACTTTCGATAAAATACTCACGGATCGCGGGGATCGCGGGATGGCGAAGGGAAAGAAGCATGGTCGCCTCGCGCGCGAACCACTCGCGGCCCTCGATCCGATCGTCCGCCGTGTCGAACTGGTCGAGCATTTCCTTCACCGCGCACGACTCGTTGTCGCGCGCGGCATCCGCCGCCAGATAGATCGCGCCCATCCCACCCATCTTGAGCGTGCGCTTGATCAGATACCGTTCCCGCAGCATCGTGAAGGGCGCGAGGGGCTGCCAGGCATGGCCGCTCAAGGTTCACGAATGCCAGGATACGGGAAAGTTCCGGCCCTCCCCATGTAGTCGGACCCTGGAGTAGTATAGGAACCGGATGGTAAATATGGCACCGGCGACACCCTCCACAAGGAATGACTTTCCCGCCGTCATCGTAGCACGAGATGGAGCCGCCCATGTATCCCCAGTTTTGCACGTTTCCCGCCCTGCTCGGTGAGGACGATCCGTATCTGGCGGCGGTCGCCGCCGACTTCGGCCTTGGCAATCGCCGGCCCGGCCTCATCCTGGCCGAGCAGGGCGGCAATCTGGAAGTGCTTGTCTCACCCGAGGGCCGGATCGCCGTCCTTCCGGCGAACGTCGTCCGCGCGGGACTGCCCGAGAATGCCGCGCTGGGCCTGATGGACGCGGTGGAGGAGGCGATCGAGGACGCGGTGGAGGCGGAGCCGCTGGATTCGGCGCTGGTGACCCGGCTGGAAAAGACCCTCGATTTGCTGGAACGGTGTCTTGAAGGGCTGGAAAAAGAAGGTACGGACTGACCGCTCCTATTGGGGTAGATCCCATCAGGGATACAATAAGGGCAGTGTGATCCGGGGGACCAGTCGACCGAAATTCGCCCAGGCGCCGCCGGGCTCTTAACGTGGGGAGTGAACACATGCCTCAATGGGAAACCTATCTGACCGACCACGCGGCCGCCTATCAGGACGAGCTGTTGGAGTTTTTGCGCATCCCGAGTGTCTCGGCATTGCCCGACCACGCCGGGGATGTACGGCGGGCGGGCGAATGGGTGGAGCGCCGCTTGACCAAGGCGGGGGTTGAGGGGGTGCGAATGCTGGAAACCGGCGGCCACCCCGTGGTCTACGGCGAGTGGCTACACGCGGCCGGGAAGCCGACCCTCCTCATCTATGGGCACTTCGATACCCAGCCCGCCGACCCATTGGACCTCTGGAACAGCCCGCCTTTCGAGCCGGTGATCCGCGATGGGCGGGTCTACGCCCGTGGCGCCTCGGACGATAAGGGGAATATGCTGGTCCCGATCCTGGCCGTGGAGGCGATGCTCAAGTCGGATGGTACCTTGCCGGTCAATCTGAAGTTTTTGTTTGAGGGGCAAGAGGAGATTGGCAGTCCCCAACTCCCCGCGTTCCTGGCGGCGCATCGTGAGCTGTTCGCCTGCGATCTGGTGCTCAGCGCCGATGGGGGACAGCATGACGAGGACCAGCCATTGATTGGCGTGGCCTGCAAGGGACTGTCTGGAGTGCAGATTGACGTGAAGGGCGCGGGCGCCGACCTTCACTCGGGCGTGTTCGGCGGCGCCGTCGCCAATCCCATCCACGCCCTGGTCCATCTGATCGATTCGATGCGCTCTCCCGCGGGAAAGATCCTGGTGGAAGGCTTCTACGATACGGTGGTGCCGCTCAAGGACGCCGAGCGGGCCCACATCGCCGCCGTGCCTTTCGACGAGGCTGCCTACGCGGCCAGCCTTGGAGTCGCCGCGCTGGTCGGTGAGCCAGGCTACACGCCCGCCGAGCAGCTTGGGGCGCGGCCCACTCTGGAGGTAAACGGCATCTGGGGCGGCTTCCAGGGAGCGGGGACCAAGACGGTGCTGCCCAGCGAGGCACACGCCAAGAT
>DATBTL010000503.1:0-9778 GCA_036559345.1 Chloroflexota bacterium
CTGACCGGCGAGCATAGCCACCCCGGCTATTCCCACGCCACCTACCTACGGTTTCGGAAGAACCTCTAACGCCTCACCACTCCCGGGTCCATTTGGGAAAGCCCTCGGTTTCGGGCGGAATGACGCAGAATTCGTTGCCGCGGGGATTCTCCATTATCCAGTAATTGGGAAAGGCGGTTTTCCCGCGGCCACCCAAAGCCTCGATCCGCCGTAATGTCGTCTCAATCGATCACGATCGTGCCAAGACGGCTGCGATGCATCGGCTCTTCCTCCTTCAGTGAGCGATTAGGATAGGCGAGAGCAGTGTACCTTGTGAACAGGAATTGACGGTGGGCGGTGCTCGCTCGCCGCGTGGATGAAAGGACGGAAGAACAATGGCGGAACGGCTGCGGGTCGCGGTAGCGGGGGTACGGATCGGCGAGGGACACTTGCAAGCATTGGCCAACCATCCGCGGGCCGATATCGTGGCGATCTGCGACGTAAATCCGGACCTCTTGCGCACCATGGGGGACAAGTTCGCCGTGGAACGGACCTACGACAACTACGATCACATGCTGGAACACGAGAAGCTTGATGGCGTATGCATCGCCACCCCGAATCGTCTCCATACCCCCATGCTGCGCGCCGCCCTGGCCCGGGGACTTCACGTCCTGTGCGAAAAGCCGCTGACTCTCGACACCGAGGAAGCGGAAAGCCTGCTGACCGAGGTGCGAGAGGCGGGAGTTACCCACGCGATCAATTTCAGTAATCGGCCCAATCCGGCCGTTTCCTACGTCAAGGAAGTACTCGAGAGCGGCGCCCTTGGCCGTGTCTACGAGATACACCTTACCTATCTGCAGGACTGGCTGAGCGATCCCGCCGCCCCCTATACCTGGCGGAACAGTCGGGCCGAGAGCGGGAGCGGCGCCCTGGGCGACATTGGATCGCATGTGCTGGATCTGGGGCGGCATTTCCTGGGCGAGGTGACGTCAGTGAGCGCGCATACGGCGATCGTCAACTGCGAGCGCGACCTCCCGAACGGGGAGCAGGCAGTCGTGGATGCCGACGACCTCGCCTATCTGCACCTACAGTACGAACGCGGCGCCCACGGCCTCCTCCGAGTCTCGCGCGTGGCCCGCGGACGCTGCGACGTGCGCCGGATCGAGTTGTTCGGGGAGCGCGCGTCCCTGGTGCTGGAAATCGACTACGAAATCAGCCGGGTCCTCCGCGCCGACGATCTTACCCTATGGCGCGGCGATCGCTTCCGCGAGGTGTTCGCCCACGACACCCGATCGAGTACCTGGGGCGGCAACGTGACCGCCTGGGTGGACGCCTCGCTGGCCCGGCGCCCCATGAGCCCGAACTTCGAGGATGGAGTGCGCTGCCAGCGGATATTGGACGCCGCCCTCCGCTCGGCCGAAGCAAAGTGCTGGGTGGAGGTGGCTCGGTAGGAAGGAGACCGCGATCATAGGCCCGTCGCGTGTCGTCCCCGAAGCAGCCAATCAGGCGAACAGATCAGCCAGGGACAGCGTGAAGCCGGGAAGCACGTCGCCGCCCTCCACCACGTCGCCGAGGCGGAGGATGCGCGGCGTCTCCTGGCCTGGGGTCCACACGTCAAGCTCCTGCCTCTCCGGCCATACCACCCACACCAGGCGCGCCCCCCGGCGCAACCAGAACCAGGCCTTGGCCCCCACCTCTGGACGGTACTGACTGGGAGAGGCGATCTCCACTACCAGATCGGGCGCTCCGGGAATATACGTGCGCAGATCGGTCAGTGCGGCCAGCCGTTCGGCCCGTACAAATGCCACATCGGGACCCAAGATCGTCGGGCCAGAGGCACCGGGAAGGGTCAGATCGAAGCCGGCGTCTCCACTATACACCGTGCCCAGGTCAGAGGCATTGGCAACAGCGTATAGGGCGACCACCAGCCGTACTTCGAGCTTCCCATGTTCTGAGCTCGGCGGTGGCATTCGAACGAGGCTCCCTTCGACCAATTCATATGTCCAGCCGTCCTCCGGTAGAGCGGCCAACTCATCAACCGTGAATCGGCGCCCAGCGGCTTCCGGTACCACCTCGGCCCACGGCGCCACCAGTACATCGGTGACCATAGCTCCTCTCCCTGCTAACCCGACCTCATATGGCAAGTATACGACTCCAGCCGCCGCTCCAGTACATAGATTTCCGGATCGCTGGTGTCCTGGCCTCAATGCCAGTCGTCTGCGTAGCGGGCACTACCCGAACCCCAGGCCCCGTTCCTTGAGGCTCACGAACCGCTGGCGCCCGATCACCAGGTGGTCCAGCACCTCGATATCCATCAACTTCCCGGCGTCCACCAGGGCCCGAGTGACCGTCACGTCCTCCGGGCTGGGCGACGGGTCGCCGCTCGGATGGTTGTGGACCACGATCATGGAGGTCGCGTTATGGCGCACCGCCTCGCGGAAAAGCTCGCCCACTCGGAGTCCGGCGCTGTTCACCGAGCCGCGATAAATGGTGGGGATCGCCAGCACCATGTTCTTGGTATTGAGCAGCACGGTGCGGAGGCATTCCTGCTCAAGCGTACCCATCTCCAGCATCAGCAGATTGGCCACGTCTTGAGGAGAGCGAATGGAAGGCATCTGAGCGTCCTCCACCATCAGACGCCTACCCAGCTCCAGGGCCGCCTTGAGGGCGCAGGTCTTGGCCGCTCCCATTCCCCGGACAGCGGAGATGTTGGCGAATACGGCCTTAAAGAGTCCCGAAAGGCCGCCATGCTCGACCAGCAACCGCTGGGAGAGCGATACGACGTCCTCGCCCTCGCTGCCCACGCGGAGCAGGATGGCAATCAGCTCGGCATTGGAGAGAGCCGCCGGGCCCGCCTGCTGCAACTTCTCGCGCGGCTGCTCGGTCGCCGGCCACTCGCGAACCGTAAGCCGATAGTCAGGCACGCGCGCACCAGCCCAGGAGGCCGTGGCCAGACAGTATTTCGGCGGCCCGGTACGGCATCGTCGTCACGCGCACTCTCTCGCTCTTGGTGGAACATCCGTCAAGATGCAGGATACCGCCGGTCAGGAGCTAGGTCAAAGACGCGCGATTAGACGGGTGCGATTAGGGGTGTGACCACCACACCGCTCCGTCTCGCATCCGTAGAGGTGAGGCGCGTCGGACAGGGGATTCCCCCGCGTGATCAAATAGGCTAGAGTGGCCCTAACGACCGCAGAAAGGACACAGGGTCCACTCAGGAGCCAGGAGATGGCTGCAGAAGTGGCATTGGCGCCGCAGCTTGGTAAAGCACGAGGGGCACAACTGAAAGTCGTCCTGGATGCGCTGGCTGCAGTTCGGGCATAGATGCCGGTTCTCAATTTCCTGGAGCAGTGTTTCCTCTTCCAGGGACTTCTCGTACGCTTCGGCCAGCGTTTGTTTTGGGCGGATGATGTAATATAGGAGCAGCCCGAACAGGCTAAAGAGGAGCACGATGGAGGTGCCCAGCATCTGGGTGACAATGTTCTGCGACCGAGCTCGCACGTCGTTGAACGTCCATATCACCAAACTGAACCAGAGGGCCAGCCCATAGGCGACAAGCCCGCTGAGCACAATGGTGGCTACGGTTCGCATAGTGCCTTACATTCCTCCTTGATCGTCTCGCGCGCGCCAGACTCACTCTGTGTCTTGCGCGCACCGGCTTGTAGCATACCGCGGCATAGAATGCCCGTCAAAGCATTTCTCCGCCGTGGCCCCTGCCAACCAGGGTCCGCGGTTCCCGGATTTCCTGCCTACCCGTATCGAAACCAGGGCCGGCGCATTGTACGTATAGAGTGCGTACTCGAAAGCCGGCGTGGAGGGAAAAGCTCTGCGACCGTCGCCCCAGCAGCTTGAAGCGGAACGGAATCTCGTTGAGGCAGCGCGTTCCAATCCTGTCGCCTTTGGCGCTTTGTATGAACGTTATGTCGATGCGATTTTTGCCTATGCGTATCATAAGGTTGGGGATCGGACTCTCGCGGAGGACATTGTATCCGAAACCTTTCATAAGGCCCTGGAAAATATTCATGGGTTCGAATGGCGGGGAGTGGCCTTCTCGGCCTGGCTGTATCGGATAGCGAGCAATGCCATCGCCGCCAAGTATCGGCGCGAACCGGCAATGGGTGACGACGAGGATCTGGAACTGGCAATCGACCCGGAGCCTGGGCCCGAGGTAGCCTTAACGACACTGGAACGGAGAACGGATGTGCTGGCGGCGGTGCGGGCCCTCCCTGACGATCAACAGCAAGTCGTGTTGCTGCGCTTTGGCCAGGAACTCCGGAACAAGGAGATCGCCCGCATCATGGAACGGAGCGAGGGCGCGGTAAAGGCCCTGCTTCATCGAGCCCTGTCTGGGTTGCACCGGCGGTTGACCACGGGCGAGGAGCAAGCGGCGTCTGATGCCTGATCCGTTTGACCATTTCGCCGACCGCGTGGAGCGGCTCCTGGATGGCGATGCGCCGTCTCCGTCCGAGATCGGTGACCCGCTCTTGCGCCTGGCCGCGAATCTCCATGAGGCACTGGGCACCGAGGCGATGGACCCCGCGTTCCGCGCCCGCCTGAAGGCCGAGTTGCTCGAGCGCTACGCCAACAACGTGGTGCCGTTTCCCAGCCAACCAAATACTGCTTCACGCCGCCTGCATCGGGTGCGGCAGGGGGCGGCCGCCGCCGTGATTGCCTGCGCCGCCTCGATTGCCCTGGCGTTCGGGATTGGCGGCCTGCGCCACCACTCCACCGGCCCGTCCAATCTGGCTCAGGTGCCGGTTTTGAGCGCCACCGCCACCGTCACGCCACCCGATACCGCGACCACCGTCCCACTGCCTACGGCGACTCCACATTCGGTCGCCAGCCGCCCGTTCCGGCCGTATCATCCAGCTCCCCGTGCCGGTACCCCCGGAAGCAATGTCACCCTACCGCCGCCGCCCAGGGCCACCCCCACCCCAGTCATGGTGGCTCATGCGACTAAGCCGCGCCCAACGCCGCGATCCACGAGTTCGCCGGTGATCCGCTCAACCCATTTACTCCACCCCTCTCCCAGCGCCACCGTGATCACGGTCGCGAACGTTCCCGAGCCAAGCGCCACGCCCGTGCCGCCAACCGCTATCGCGGCGACCAATACTCCAGTCCCCACCGTGGTCCCCGCGAGCCCTACCGTGGTCCCCACGTCAACTGCGGCGATCCCGACCGTGACCAGGGTTCCCGCGACTGCCACCAACCCGCCGGCGACCGATACCCCGCCACCGACTCAGGTTCCCGCTACCGACACGCAGCCGCCGACCGAGGCGCCTGCTTCCGCTACCAGCATCCCACCCACGGCCACGGCGGCGCCGCCCGCCACGGTGGTCCGACCTACCCAAATCGCCTCCATCAAGGTGTCCGCGACTAACAGTCCTCGGCCAACCGCGACCTTCGTGCCGGCAACCAATACTCCCAAGCCAACGGACACCACTCAGCCAACCGCGGCCGCGACGGAGACGCCCACGGCTTCACCGATCCCCGCAAGGGCTTCGGCAACCACGATCCAACCGACGCCCACCGCGTCCGCCACGACGCGAGCCAGCGCGGCAACTGATACGCCGGTCGCCGCGCTGCCCAGCGCCACCCCCGGCACGGCAGCCGCGACGCCGGCCGTTACGGTGGTAGCCGTGGCGAGACCAAGCGCCACGGTGCCCTTCTCGCGGCCCGCCGTGCCGGGTCAAGGCAGCCCCACCGCTACCCCGTTCGCCCTGGGGCACGATATTTTCCCCGCCCCAATCATCACCTCGTCCGGAGCCGCCATCGCGGGAACCGTGCCGTTTAGCCCAGGCGTCGTCCTGAAAATGACCTCCGTGCCGGCGAATCCGGGTGCCCTGGCGGTATATAGACCGTCGAGCGATCTTCCATCGCCGAGTGATCTGTTGAGCGGCTTTGGATTGCCGGTGACGCGGGTGCTGGGTCAGGCCGGGACCACGAAGCTGGTGGCCCTGGTACACGCGGGCAATCTGGCCTATCATGCCTCCCTCACCTTGCGAAATTCCGGCTATGAACTTCACTTAAACCTGCTCAACCCGGTTGAGCCCCGCGCGGCGGACACGGTCGCGACTACGGCGGAGGCCAGCGCGACCACGTTCCTGGCGTCCCATCAATTGGCCGGCGGAGCCCAGCTGAGCAGCGCCCAACCGGCGGGGAACGGCAACCGGTTCATCAACTTTACCGAGAACGTACCGTATCCGGTGTGGGGCGCCCATGCACGAGTCACCGCGGCCCCCAGTGGTCAGGTGCTCGCGGTCGACCTGTCCTGGGTGGATATATCGCGGTCAGCCCTGGCTCCCAGCCTCTCCCCATCCGACGGGTTGGCTCAAATCGCCTCCGGCCAGGCCGCCATTCATAGCACCGGGGCGCTCCCCACCACGAATGACACTGTTAACGCACCCTCGATCCTGTATGTGCCGGTCATGAGCAGGGGCGGCATCTACTATGAACCGCTCTACCAATTCAGCGGCCATACCTTTGGTGGGGCGTCGTTCCAGATTTATGTGGCGGCGCTCGATCCCTCCTACCTCACGCCCTGAAGCACTACGCCGTCACGTCCCCCGCTTCTTGCAGCCCAAGTTCGACTGTCGAAATCTCCCGCATGCGGAACTTCTGGACCTTGCCTGTAACCGTCATGGGGAAGCCATCCACGAACCGTATATGCGCGGGGATCTTGAAGTGGGCAATCTTGCCGCGGCAGAAGGCCCGAATATCCTCCGCGTCGCCAGCGACCCCGTCCTTGAGGCGAATCCAGGCCATGACTTCCTCGCCATATCTCCGGCTCGGTATCCCGATCACCTGCACATCGCGCACGGCGGGATGGGTATAGAGAAACTCCTCCACCTCCCGGGGGTAAATGTTCTCGCCCCCCCGGATAATCATGTCCTTGATCCGGCCCACGATAGAGCAGTAGCCCGCCTGATCAATGGTGGCGAGGTCGCCGGTGTGCATCCAGCGGGCTGGATCGATCGCCGCCGCCGTCCCCTCGGGATTGTTCCAGTAGCCAAGCATCACCGGATAGCCCCGGCTGCAGAGCTCGCCTGGTACGCCCGGCGGGACAATCTGGCCGTTGGCGGGGTCGAGCACCTTCGCCTCGACATGCGGATGCACCCGGCCCACGCTCCCCACCCTTTGCTCCAGCGGATCGTCAATCTTGGTCTGGAAGGACACGGGCGAGGTTTCAGTCATCCCATAGGCGATAGTCACCTCCGGCATGTGCATCAGAGTGTTCACCTTCTTCATCACCTCCACCGGACATGGCGAGCCGGCCATGATTCCAGTCCGGAGGCTGGTAAGATCGAACTCGGCGAATCGCGGATGCTCCAGCTCGGCGATGAACATGGTGGGGACGCCATGCAGGGCGGTGCAGCGCTCGGCTTGCACGGTCTCCAGCACCGCCAGCGGGTCGAATCCCTCCCCCGGAAGAATCATGGCGCTGCCGTGGGTAACGCAGGCCAGATTCCCCAATACCATCCCAAAGCAGTGATAGAAGGGAACCGGGATACAGAGCCGATCCTCGGCCGTAAAGCCCATGGTCTCGCCAATGAAGAAGCCGTTATTGACGATATTGTGATGGCTGAGCGTGGCGCCCTTGGGGAAGCCGGTGGTTCCGGAGGTGTACTGAATGTTGATCGGGTCATCGAATTGCTGAGCCGCCTGCACGCCCGCGAGATCCTCCTCGCTCACCTCGCGCGCCAGCCCCAGCAGTTCCGGCCATGCGCGCATGCCGGGCGCGGCGGGGCCGAGCACCACCACCTCGCGTAGATCGGGCAACCGCGCGCAGCGCCAGGAGCCGGGAGCGCCGGTAATCTCTGGGCCGATCCCCGCCAGAATGGCCAGGTAGTCGCTGCTCTTGAATCCAGGGGCCAGGACAAGAGTGGAAATGCCGGATTGGCGCAGCGCGTATTCCAACTCCGAGCCCTGATAGGCGGGGTTGATGTTCACCATGATTACCCCGAGCTTGGGGGTGGCGAATTGGGTGATCACCCACTCCGCCCGGTTGGGGGCCCAGATCCCCAGCCGATCACCCTTCCGCAGCCCCAGGGCATGGAAGGCGCGAGCCGCCTGGTTTACCGCCGTGTGTAACTCCGTGTAGGTGTAGCGGAGCCGCTGATCGCGGGACACCAGGGCGTCGTGACCTCCGTGGAGGGCCACGGTCCGGTCAAACAGATCGCCGATCGTCATCCCGATCAGCGGCGTATCGGACGCTCCATGAACATAGCTTTGGCTAAGCGGCTGAGGTTGCACGGCCTGCTCCTTTCACCCGGACCAGCGGCCCGGAGTAGCACGCCATTGGCTCCCCGGACGGTCGCCGTTCCAGGGTACCGCGAACCTCAATCAGTCGTGAAAACGCCAGCGGCCCCAGTCGGTAATGACTGGGGCCGCTGGGCTTCATGATCAGTGCCGAAGGAGGGACTCGAACCCACACGAGCATAGCTCACGGCGTCCTGAACACCGCGTGTCTGCCAATTTCACCACTTCGGCCAGAGAAGGGAACCAGAGCTCCGTGAAACCTAAAGGATTTTGGATACCACCAGCATGGAGACGATCAAAAAGGCTGCCGCCACGCCAATCGTGAACTTGAACAGGGTTAACTCGATTCCGCGCCGAGTCTGGAACACATTCCCATCGCCCCCGAACACGCTGCCAAGGCCCTGGCCCCGTGACTGCATCAAAATGAGGATCGAGAGGAACACCGCCAGAATAACCTGGACGATGCGAAAGGCAGTCAACACGGCGGCACAACCTCACCTGAACAAGACACCATACGACGGGTTTCGTTGCTTGGGTACTGTAGCATGTGCTCCCAAAACTGGCAAGAGTCGTGAGTAACGAAAAGCCCGGGAGCAATGCTCCCGGGCCTGCCAGAAAGCTGGCAACCGCGACGGTGATAAATGGCTAATAAACATCAAAAAAAGTGTTGCCGCGATGCCCTAGTTCGGTCCGATGCCGGTGCCAAGGCACTTCCCGCACCAGCATCGCTAGTATAGGAAAGCCTGGATGAACGCAACATGACAAATTGGTGATTGACAGTGCATCCTCCTGGGACGATAACCAGCAGGGTGTGCCATGTTGATGAATGGTCACTTTAAGTATGAGGAGGCAGTCTGCTCATGGAGTCTATCCACCCCGTGCTCCGCCGGTCCAGCCGGCGAGTTGCTCTCGCCGCTGCCCTGTCCGCCGCGCTGCTGTGAATGTCCTTTCCGCTCCATGGGCCAGGAACACCCGTCTCCGACGCGCATGCCGCATCACGCACCGCGCATGCCGTAATGTCCGAGCAGTCCAGGGCCCTCACTTCGTTGACAAAACACGCCGCAACGCAATCCAGGGTTGCAGCCTCCACTCGGGTGAGTCCAGCCGGCGCCACTGCTCAAAAAGCAGGCGCGACTCGGGCACTCCTGAGTGCTTTGCCGCTTGCATTTGAGCCGAATCGCGGCCAGGCTGCCGCCAATGTCCGTTTCCTCGCGCATGGTACCAACTATTCCCTGGACCTCACGAACACTGACGCCATCGTAAGGGCAACAGCGCCTCACAAGGCAGCCACGATGGCGCGCTTCCACTTGGTCGGCGCCAACTCCCGGACGTCCATCATCGGACTGGATCGGCAGCTTGGCACGACGAACTACCTGATCGGAAATAAACCAAGCCAGTGGCACACCGGCGTGTCGTTGTATAGCAAGGTGGCACATAAAGACGTATATCCCGGCGTGGATGTCACCTACTACGGCACGCAGGGCCACCTCGAATATGACTTCCGCCTGGCGCCGGGGACAAACGCGCGAACAATCCGCTT
>DATBTL010000504.1:0-5418 GCA_036559345.1 Chloroflexota bacterium
ATTGGGGAGGTAATCGAGGGGCGAGTTGAAGTAGATCTCCTGGTCAGTGTAGCCGCCGCCCAGATAGGGTACCCCGTATGAGCCGCTGATCGCGATCACCCGGTCGGCCAGCCAGGGGTGTTTCAGGGAGAAGTTTACCGCGTGGTAGGCGCCGAAGCTATTGCCGGTGACGGTGAGGAACCCGGAATGGTTGATGTTCTGGATGAAGGGGATCACTTCCTGGACAATATAGTCCTCATACTGCCCATGGCGGACCGCCCGATTATGGGGCGCCATGCCGGTGTTGTACCAGCTTTCGCCGTCCACCCCGTCAACGCAAAAGAGTTGGAGCCATCCCTGCTCGATAGGGTGGCGCAGGGCCTCCACCATCCCGAAATCCTCATACTGGAAGAAGCGCCCCATACTGGTCGGGAAGACCAACACCGCCGCCCCCGCGTGGCCGAATACCAGCATTTCCATCTCACGTGAGAGGCGCGGGCTAAACCACTTGACGTACTCTCGGTTCAAGACAACTCCTGGTCGCTTGGAGCGCGGCCCGCTGGTCCCGTGCTGCGAGTATACTGCATCCACATTCCCCCGTGCCATGTCACTCGAACCACTAAAGATACGTCGCGCGATGCCGAATATTACTCTGGGGAACTTGTGACTGGGCGCGGACGGGACAATTATACGCGCGCCAATTCAGGGGACAGCACCCGCGTTAGGAGTAAAGGGCTCGTACGATGCCGAAATTTCTTGTGGTGGACGATGCTGCTTTTATGCGGATGCGCTGCGTAAAGCTGCTAAAGGAGAACGGATACGAAACCATCGAGGCCGAAAACGGGGCCCAAGCCGTGGAAATGTACCAGAAGGAACGCCCGGACGCGGTGCTGATGGACATTACGATGCCGGAGATGGACGGCTTGCAGGCGCTCGGGGCCATTCTGGCCATCGATCCGAACGCCAGGGTGGCGATGGTCACCGCGCTTGGTCAACAATCGGTGGTGCTGGATGCCCTGAAACTGGGAGCCCGCGACTTCGTGGTAAAGCCGTTCCAGGCGCCCCGCGTACTTGAGGCGGTGCATAAGCTCCTCGCCCCGCGCTGAACCGCCCCCAGACGGGCATTAGGAAGGTTGGTTGATGAAGGCAGAGGTCGTGCAATCGTTCGTGACCGCCGCCCGCGATGTGCTCGCTCAGGAAATGAGTGGGCCGGTCGAGGCGCAAAAGGTCAAACTGCAAGGTGGACCCTATCGAACCCAGGCGATTACCGTGATCATCGGGCTCACGCAGCAAGTAGAGGGCGCGGTCATCCTGGGGCTCAGCGACGAGACCGCCCGATCCTACTGCTCCCACATCATGGGTGAGCCGGTGGATGAACTCGACGAGTTGGCGCAGAGCGGGATCGCCGAATTGGCCAACGTGATCGCCGGGCGAGCGGGGGTCTTGCTGGGTGAAAAGGGCTTTGTCACCGCGATTGCCCCTCCCACGATCCTGTTGGGTGAGGGTGGCGTGTTGTCCACCCTGAGCGTTCCCCGGCTGATGGTGGCCGTCCACACGCCCTGCGGGATCATCGACCTGCAATTGGCGGCCCGCGAACGCTAGCGCGTGGTCAGGACCCGGCAAGCGGCCGGTGATCTTACGGGCGGCGGAAAATCCCCACCGCCGCCGAGATGAGGGCGGCGCCCGCCAGGCCAAAACTCAGGCTGAGCACTATCATGGCGGGAAAGGAAATGGTCAGCCTGCTGGTGAGCGAGGTATTGGTCACCAGATTCTGCCAGTCCAGGCCCGCGAACACCGCGCACACCAGCCAGATGCCCAGGAAGATTGGCATCGAGATGCCGAAACCGGAAGAATCTTGCGCGAGTTCTCGTCGTTCCATTGTTGTATCCCTATCGATGGTTCTCCGGCCCGTTCCCAATGTACCCACGGCCATCCGACGTGGGCAAGCAGGCTCGGGCGCGGGGTGGCCTGGTCGCGGCTGAGGGCGCTCATTCAGCCTCAGTTGGAGGCATGGTACACTGCGGTGCGGGAACCGGGTCATGCAAGTGTCTATATATTCTCTCACCCAGGAGCCGTGTGATGAGTGCCTCGTACCAATCTATTCTTACATTAGAACCGGGCAAACGGAGCGGTAAGCCGACTATTCGTGGCATGCGGATTACCGTTTACGATGTTCTTTCCTACCTAGCTGCCGGTATGACCCACGACGAAATCCTCCATGACTTTCCCTATCTGACGGAGGAGGATATAGGCGCGTGTCTGAGCTATGCGGCTGACCGCGAACACCAATTACTGACGACGGGCGCGTGAGGTTCCTTTTCGACCATAATCTATTGCCACGGCTGGTCACTCGCCTGGCTGGATCGCGCCGCGGATATCGCGGTCTGGTTGCATGCCCAGACGTATGACTACACCATTGTCACCAAGGATGCCGATTTCAGCGATGTGAGCGTTCTCCGTGGCTTTCCGCCCAAGGTGATCTGGATCCGCCTGGGCAATTGCACGACCAGTGATATAGAGGATGCCTTGCGTCGTGACCATGCGGCAATCGTCGACTTTGTTCATGACCAGACTGCTGGCATACTTGAGATCCACTAATGGAAATGGAAGGGAGGTATTCGCCCAAGCCATCCCTCCTGCCTGTGTTACACTGCACCCCATGACAGACTCCACCTCTGGGGCCTCCGAGCCTCACCACGAACCGCCTGCAACCCTGGCCTTCCCCTCCACCACCGCCATGGTCGCGCTTGCCTGTGGGGCCTCCGCGTTCGCCGGACTGGCCTCGCTAGCTCTCCGGTCCACCCCGAATCGGCTGGACGTGGCAATCACCACGCGCCTGCAGCGCTCGCTGCCCGTGCCACTGGGGCGGGGAATGCGGTGGATTAGCTCGGCCGGCTACGCGCCGTTTACCCATAGCCTGGTCCTCAGCCTCGCCGCCAACCTCTGGGTGCTTGGACGACGCCGCGAAGCGGTTTTCAGCGTGGGCACGATGGGAGCTGGGTTTACCACCGGCGTGATCAAGATGCTGGTGCGCCGGCCCAGGCCCGATCAGCAATTCCGCCGGCACCACAAGACATTTCGGGACAACAGCTTTCCCAGCGGACACACCACGCACTACACGGTTTTCTACGGCTATGTATATTTCCTGGCCCAGCGGGTGCTGCCCGAGAGCCCGCTCCGCCGCGCTCTGATGTTCTACTGTATTACCCTGGTGGCGCTGGTTGGCCCTTCCAGGGTCTACCTTGGGCATCACTGGGCCTCGGATGTGCTGGCCGGTCATCTGGTCGGCTTCACCTATTTGGTCGCCATGATCCAGGTGTACGAAGCGATTGGCGCCCTCACGCACCCCACATATGATTGACGAAGAGTGCGGTGAAGATAGCCAGGCTGCCGGCTGAGAGCAACACGTAGAGGCGGTCGAAAATGGGCCAGCGGCCCAACTTGGCCAGCACCATGTAGATCGGCGCCAACACCAGCAGATACCGTGACATTGACTGCAAGGGAATGTCGCTGGTGATAATCGGGGCGCTGAGCAAGGAGGCCAGGCAGGCGAATCCGTACAGGGTGAACGACAAGGGGATAGCCCGAATGCCGACCAAGAGCAGGGCGATGCACGCCAGCACCAGGCTATTCTCGATGATTGCGTGGGCCTGGAAATAGGGATGATTCGCGGCCGCGAGAGGAATGTCCTTCAGACTGGTCCCCAGCACCTCCCAGGGAGGACGGCTGACTCTATACCAGCCCGCCTCCGCGTGGACGAAAGCCAGGGCGTCGCCGGTGAGACCGTACAGATAAAGCATGTAGGCTCCGATGCCGGCGGGGATCAGGGCCCCGGCCAGGATGTCGAGGCGGAAGCGGCGCGGATCGAAACCGCGGCGGCGCAGGTATTCCCAGGCGAAGGGAATGGCCAATAATACGCCCAGGATCCGGGTAGCCGCCGCGAAGCCGCCGAAGATCCCGGCCAGCCACCAGCGCTCCGAGCGCATATAGTAGAGCGAGGCAATGCTCAGCATCAGGTAGAGCGATTCGGAATAGGGCGCGAAGGTGAAAAAGGCGGTGGGGAAGATAGCCATGTAGAATACCGCCCGTTTGGCAACCGGCTCGCCGAACTCACGGACGCACAACTTCCGTAGATAAATCATCGCCCCGAGAAAGGCCGCGTTGGAGATCAGCATTGCCATGACGCTCGGATCGACCGCCGTGGCCGCCTGCAGCAGCTTGACGGTCGCCGGATAGATGGGGAAGAAGGCGACCGGGGAGCGATGCCCGGCCCCGAGGTAGTTGTAGCCATTCTGAACGATGGCCAGGAACCATTGGCTATCCCGGTAAAACCAGCTATCCAGCAAGTAGCCGGAGAAACCCAGGCGATTGTTGCCGACCAAGGCCGGATCGTGCAGGAGGGCGCGCCCGAAATAGGTCAGTAAGAGAAATGCCAGGCGGGTGGCCAGGAAAATGCTCAGGATGTCGCTCAGGCACCATTTTTGGATGGTACGCATGGCGCTGCTCCAGGAGAGTGGCCGGAGGATACCCAGAGTAGGGAAGGCCCCGCGCGAGATCGTCTGTTCCCTCATGCCGGCCTCAGTCGATGAATCGGTATTTGATCAGCGAAAACAGGGCGGGGAATCCGTCCCGCCAGCTAATCTTTTTCCCTTCGTGCGGTTCGCGTCCCGCGTACGAGATCGGCACCTCGTAAATCCGATGTCCGCGTTTGAGAATCTTGGCGGTAATCTCAGGCTCGAAATCGAAGCGGCGCGCCCGCAAGGGAATCTGGCGAATCAGGTCGGTGGGAATGAGTTTATAACAGGTTTCCATGTCGGTCAGGGTAGAGTCGTAGAGCACGTTGGTCGTGAGGGTCAGGAGCCGGTTCCCCACGCTATGCCAGAAGAGCATTGCTTTATGCTCGCCCAGGAAACGAGAACCATAGACCACCGTGGCCTTGCCGCGGAGGATCGGGCGAATAAGCAGCTCGTAGTCCGCTGGATCATACTCCAGATCCGCGTCCTGAATCAGGACGTAGTCCCCCACCGCGTGTTTCAGCCCGGTTCTGATGGCCACCCCTTTGCCCTGGTTCCTCCGATGCAAGACGACCCGCGTTTCCGGTGCCGTCTCCTGGGCCAGAAGCTCCTGAGTGCCGTCGGTGGATCCATCGTCCACCACGACGATTTCTTTCTCGATCGGGGAGGAGCGGACCCGGGCGAGGATTTCTCGGATAGTACTCACTTCGTTATACACTGGGATGATGATCGACACTTTCATCGGGTCGGGGCATCCGCGCATTGGATCGAGTGATCCGCGCGCAAGGTTGTATGGAGCCGGCACCGGCTCCGAGAAAGCGTACACACAGCGCGTAGTGTAGCTAGTTGTTTCAGCTTCCGTCAAAAACCAAGAGCCAGAGGCGCACCGACGTTTTGTGATCCACGTTGTACCACCATCATGGCC
>DATBTL010000505.1:0-1769 GCA_036559345.1 Chloroflexota bacterium
AATATCAAGGCACGATAGGTGGCATTGTCAAGCTGATAAAAGCCCGGGCCGCTGATTGGATAGAATCGATTGCTCGTGCCTTTCACTCCGTACAGGCGGCCCTTAATGGAGATCTTGTTTCCAGCGCGCACGCCTTTTACGGTCCAGACAGCAGGAAGCCCCGGCGCGCTTCGTAGAGAAGAATGGCGGTTGCCGCTCCCACGTTGAGCGATTCGGTGGCAGTGCGCATGGGGATGGCGGCTCGGACCACGGGGAGCGCGCCCAGCCAGGGGGACGGTCCGTGCGCCTCGTTCGCCAGCACCAGCACGGTGGGGCGTTTCCAATCCACCTCGTACATGGTAGCAGCCACCCGACCATCGGCCAGGACTACCTGAGGCCAGCCGGCCAGCCAGGCCGCTACCTCGTCACGGGTTCGCCCAGGCCACAGGCGGACACGAAGGTGGGCGCCGGCGGCGGCCCGCACGACCTTCGGGGCCCAGGGATCGGCACTGCCCTCGGTGGTAATGATCCGGGTGACTCCGGAGGCCGCCGCGCTGCGGAGGATACCGCCAAGGTTCCCTGGGTCACGCACCTGATCCAGGAGCAGGGCCCCAAGTCCGTCACCTTCCGGGCCTAGCAGATCCCCCTCCGGGTCGGGAAGCGGTGCCACCGCCACGATGCCGGCCGGAGTTTCGGTGTCCGTGATCAGGGTGAGGTGGCGTTCGCTCAATTCGAGCAGCGGGATATCGTCGCGACGGAGCCGCGCCGAGAGCGCGTGTCCCCGAGGAGTCGAGTCGAGGAGGTGATGGGTGACAAATGCCTGGATGATCGGAAGACCCTGGTCGAGGGCGTCCCCTATCAGGCGCACGCCCTCCAGCAAGAACCGGTGTTGTTCGCGCCGCCCCTGAGTCGTCTTGAGCGCGCGGGCCTGACGGACGGCTGCGTCGGTGGCGGGCGCGATCCCGGGGCGCCCCACCGCGCGGGACGGGGAAGAGGAGGATCCTCGCTCATTCCCCGCCGGTGGCGGATCAGGCCTGGGCAAGCTTGGCCAACTCGCCGAACGCCGCCATGTCGTTGACTGCCAGTTCGGCCAGAATCTTCCGATCCACGGTTATGTTGGCGCGGGAAAGGCCATTGATGAACCGGCTGTAGCTCATGCCGTGGATGCGGGCGGCGGCGTTGATCCGCTGGATCCACAGGCGACGGAAATCACGTTTCCGGTTGCGCCGGTCACGGTAGGCATAGGCGAGGGCATGCAGCATCGACTCGTGTGCTGTCCTATATAGCCGGTGGCGCGCGCCCCAATGGCCCTTCGTGAGTTTGAGGACTTTCTTGTGCCGCTTATGCGCCGGCACTCCACGCTTTACTCGAGGCATCTCGGTCTCTCTTCCGCGTTGAAACGCCTAACGGGGGTCGCCGTAGGGAAGCAGCTTGTGGATGCGCTTCGCATCGCCCTTCGTAGCCACCAACATCTGGCCCATGAGGGCGCGAGAGCGGCGGGAACGGGCACTCCGCTTGTGGTTTTTCCAGGCCTTGGGCAGCATGGCTTTGCCGGTGCCGCTAAAGGCGAAACGCTTGGCGCTTCCCTTGTGGGTCTTCAGCTTTGGCATGGCGAATGAGACTCCATCGATAGACAGCAAAACCACGCCCCCACCACCGCCTCAGCCGCGAGAAACGCGAATCGGCCGTGGGTGCGTGTCCGTTGTACGGCGCGCGCGTCCTGCCGCCGCTTCCGTCTTAAGTACCGGACCATGCTAGCATAATAAGGGCAGATCGGTCAAAGGGGCCGG
>DATBTL010000506.1:0-5759 GCA_036559345.1 Chloroflexota bacterium
CGTCCCCTCAAGCGGGCCCTCCAGCGCCGGATCCTCGATCCGCTGGCTCAAAGGATGCTGCAAGGCGAATTTCGGGCCGGGGAAACGGTGAAGGTCGATGCCCGTGATGGTGACCTGGTGTTTCTTCACGAAGCGCCGAGCGCCCACGCGGATGATTGATCAAGGCAGCACACTGGAGTGTGTTGGAAGTCCATGATCGTAGGTAGCGAGGGATCCATGCCTGATCAATCCCGATCCCGAACCGAGATCCACACCGGTACCGGCACGGGCAGCGGGACAGGGGGCGCTTTCCGCCACACGGGCATGGGCACCCGGGTGAGCAGCCCTCGCAGGCGGTCGGGGAGGCCGGTAGCCAGGAGGGCCAGCATCGCCACCTTGGTCGCCGGATCCAGGGCCCGAACGACGATGGCGGCCTCCGTGCAGGTGGCCAGCGGCAAACCCGTGGAGTGCATGAGGAGCGCCACCAGGGCCCCGTCCCGCACCCCCATGCCGGAGGGCACGAAGAAGGCAAGCGAGCCCAGCAAAGCGGCCAGGGCCGCCGATCCTACTATATCACCAAGGTTGATCGCGGTATCGGGAGCCAACGCGCTCAGCACCGGGTAGAGCGCGATCGCCCCCGCCAGCCAGGAAATGGCGGCCAGGGGTATCAAGCCCAGGAGGTGAGGCAGGCGAATCGGCCTGCTCGTGGGCGAGATGGCCGGCGCTCGGCGCAATAAGCGGCGGGCCAGGCTGTTCCCCAGGCTGCCGGCGGTAGCCAGCGCTTGCAACGCCACCACTGAGGCAATCGCGGTACCGATCAAGAGGCAGACCGCCGCCATTGGCGTATGCTGTCCGAGAATCGGGAGCGCCTGGGCCATCCCGTCTCGCGAGAGGAGGAGGATCCCCACCGGAATCCAGACCAGAATGGAGCACAGACCAAGAAGGTTCGCGATTAGCGAAAGTAAGGCGGCTCGTCCGGGGCACACCCCATGGCGGCGCAGGCTCACCGCGCAGCCGATGGCGGACCCGGGCACGTTGGCGACAAAACCCGCCAGATCGGCGCTGAGAAAGGCCCGCAATCCGACCATCCCTCCCAGGTTGTATCCCACCCGGCTCAGGAGCCGTGACCAGACCATCCCATTGAGGAGAATCGCCAGCACGGTAAGGCCCAACGCCTCGACGATCGCTTGGGGCTGCATCCCGGCGACCGCCGCGATCCCATCCATCGACGCCGCCAGGGCGCTCGACATATCGGACCAGTGGAACGCAAGTACAATGGCGGCCGCCCCGACCGCTCCCGCCATACCGCATCGCACCAGTGTCCGCCGTCGTGGTCGTGTCATTCATCCCCCTGATCCATCGCACTGCCCCTGCCGTGCCGTCTGATATGCCGATTGCGGCCCGCCGCTGAGTGTGTATCTCTGTATACAGCATAACGCCTGGCGGGTGAACCACCGGTGAACCCCTCTGGTCACTCTTCACAGTGCCTTATGGTCCCTCTCGGCACAATAGCCCTTCCTTCCCCGCACACACCCCTCGTCCGTTATCCACCGAGCCTCCCGCCGCCCACCGCTACACTGTCTCGTACCAGTGGTGGAGATGGAATGCCCCGGACAGGAGCGGTTAGCATATGGATGGCGTGCCCGACCAGTTTTCTCCCGGTTGTCTTATTTGCGGGCCCGGACATCAGTGCGATCAACCCTGGATCGAGGGGACCGTGGTCCAGGTGACCCGCCGGGCGCTGATCACTGGTCGAGGTACCGTGTCCACGATTGAGGCGCGATTGCGCACGGCCCAGGGCGAGGTCACCCTGGTTTTGGGTGAGCGCTTCGGCTATCTGGCCGAGGGCCTCCAGGAGACCACCGGAGAGGTCGCGCTCCGAGCCTATCACCTACGGCGCGGGCGGGCTGGCGGAGCCACGCCGACCAGCCCGGAGATCCCGCGCTTCCTCAGTGCCGCGGAAAGCTTGGTCGTGCTGGAGCCGGACTGGCTGATCGAGGTCACCGCCTTGCAGGACACCGACTATTGCCTCCGCCAATGGCTGGCCAATCGTCTGGCCGCGCGACCGGCTTCGCTCCCCCAACTCCGCGGTACGGTGGTACATGCATGCTTTGAGATGCTATGCCGGGATGGAGTCCTCTCGGACGAGGCGATTCACGTCCAGGCATCGCGCGATCCCCTCGGGCTGGCCCTCCTGGGCGCCACGGCTTCCCAGGTGTTGGAGGCGGCGGCGCCTCATCTGGAGCGCCTGCGCCACTGGCGCGCACGGGAAGCGGGGGAACTATTCGGCGGAGCGCTGGGCACTCCTATTTTTGAGAGTACGCTTCTTTGTCCCGAGCTGGGGCTTCGCGGGCGGGTCGACCTGGCCTTTCAGACCCCCACCGGCCGGGGCGCTCCCCTGGTGAACCGAATCGTGGAGCTCAAGACCGGCAAATACAAACCAGCCTTCCCGGACCCGGAGTTTCAGGTGCGCGGCTACTTCGCCATGCTGGCGGCGCATCGCCGGCTCGGTCCGGACTTCATGGCGCAGGTCATCTATACCGGCGGGGAGCGGATGGCCTACCAGAACGTGCCCTGTACCCCCGGCCACCTTCAGGACGTGGTGACCCGCCGCAACCAGGTGGTTCTGGCCCTCTTGTTGGGCCATGCCCCACCGGCCCCCCATCAACAGAAATGCAAGAAAAGCGGGAACCGGGTGGAGTGCGGCCGCCTGAGCCGGTTGTTGGGCCTGGACCATTGTCGGGGCCGCGACCTTGTCGACGCGGCGGCGGGTGACGGCGACCCACTGGACGCCGCCTTCTATGCCCGCCATTACCGGCTGCTGCGCCTGGAGGAACGCGCGACCAGCCGGGACCTCGCCGGCCTGTGGCGGGCCGGCCCGTCCGATCGGGTGGCCGCGGGGACGGCGATCGAGATCCTGGCGGTGCGCGAGCGGTCCAGGGCAGCCGATGGCGCCACGCGCTATCGGCTGGAGTGCCGAAACGAATCGGAACTGAAGCCGGGTGATCTGGTTCTGATGAGCGACGGTGATCCAGTGCGGGGCGAGGCGACGGTCGCCACCCTTCTCGAAGTGGCGGCGACCGAACTGCTCCTGCTTGCCATGGAGCCGATAGCCCAGCCGCGTTTGGTCGATAGGCACCAGACCAGCACTCCCCACGACCGGACCTTGAGGGGCCTGCATGGCTGGCTGACCGCTCCACGCTCGGTACGGGATATGCTGTACGATCGGCGGCTTCCCGAGCTTGATCCACCCGGTCCAGCACCATCCAAGCCGGGGGATCTCAATGCTCGGCAAGCCGAGGCGCTGGACCTGGCCATGCGGACCCACGACCTGCTGTTGGTCCAGGGTCCACCGGGGACGGGCAAGACCTTCCTGATCGCCCGTATCGCTCGCGCCCTGGCGGCTCGTGGCGATCGGGTGTTGTTGGCCGCGTGGACCAACCAGGCGGTCGATACGATGCTGCATGCCCTGGTCCGCCAGGGCTACACATCAATTGTCCGCCTGGGCTCTCCGGGTTCCATGGCTCCCGACCTCCTACCCTACGCGCTGGCCCCTACCGGGCTGGAGGATCCGGAGACCATTAGCCTGCGTTTGCGTGGCATGCCGGTGCTGGCCGGGACGGTAAGCACCTTGACCGACCCCCGTTTAGGGGCCACCGCGGTGGCGCGCGACGTGCTTATTCTCGACGAGGCGGCCCAATTGAGCGTGGCGGCCGCCGTGGGCGTCCTGCGGTTGGCTCCGCGGTTCATTCTGGTGGGCGATGACCAGCAGTTGCCGCCGGTAGTCCAGAGCCCAGAGGCGGCGGCGGAAGGACTCTCGCTTTCGCCATTCGTGCTTCTCCGTCCCCAGGCGGAGGCGGCGGGGGTCATGGTGCGTCTGCGCGAGCAATACCGCATGCACCCGGAGATCGCCGATTGGCCCAGTGACGCCTTTTATGATGGGGCTTTGGTCGCCCATTCCTCGGTGACCGATCGAGCGCCGCGCGTGGTGGTCGGATCCGGCGGCCCGACCGTTGACCCAGCCGCTCCGGTGGTCCTGGTGGACTCCGGGTCGGCGGCGGCGCGGGAGGTCGAGTGCGCGGCGCGGGCGGTAATCGACTTGGTCCAATCGGGGATACCAGCGGAGCAGGTAGGGGTGGTGGCGCCCTTTCGGCGGACGGCGGCGGCGGTGCGACGCGCTCTGGCGGCCGATCCAGCCATGGCCGCCTGTACGGTGGACACGGTGGATCGCTTCCAGGGGGGAGAACGGGAGGCGATGGTGGTGTGCCTGGGCCTGGACGGGATGGCGCGGCGCGGTCATGACTTCGTGGACGATCCGCGCCGCCTCAACGTGGCCATGACCCGCGCCCGCGCCAAGCTGATCGTGGTGGGCGACCTGGCGCGCGCGGAAACCCTGTCCACCCTGGCCGGTTTTCTGCATCATTGCCGGGCGGTGGGCGTGCCGGTGATCGATGGCGTGACCGAGGCGCGGGCCCTGGTGACCGCCGGATAGGGGTTCGTGTACGCGACACCGGCGAGCGAGGGCTCGCTCGCCGGTGTCGCGTACCTTAAAACCGGTTGCTCATGAGCCCAACGTTATTGGCGAACTGCTGGTTGTACTGTGGCGGCCACTGGTCGTTGTTACCGACAACGCCGCGATATAGGGTCCGACAGTTGGAACCTTCAATCGGATTTCACCAATATACAAGCCGAAGCCGTCCGCCTTGCCGCGTACGGTAGCCCGGTACAGGACGGCGCCAACTTTCGGCCCTCGCGGTTTTTTCATTCCGGGCAATGGCGCCGACTGAGGCGTGGTGTTCCTGGCGATGAGGGTTACGGCCACGGTTGCATGCGACGCCGTGTGGACGGTAACGGTGAGCGTCCCCGTGATTGTAATGGCACTCGTCCCCGCCACCTGGAGCGGAATCACCGTGGCCGTATTGTTGATGATGAGCGGCAAGGCGCAGGCGCCGCCTCGGGTGATTGGGGAACCGCCAATTTCCGCGACGAAGGCGTTGGCACTCGGCGCGATATAGTAATGTTCCACTGGGAATGCATCCAAGAGCGGGAAATTTGGCGAAAGAGTTGAGCCACCAACGAAGGCATTGCCGTGGCGATCTACAGCGATTGCGTAGCCGGTATCCACGAACGTTCCCCCGAAGTAGCTGGAGTAGAGCAGGCTGCTGCCGCAGGGATCGAGCTTGGCGACGAAGGTATCGAGCATGCCGAAGCCGCCGCGGTTACCTCCGAGCGCGCTTTGCACCGCGCGATTGATTGGGAAGGCAGGTGTATTAAAGCTCGCCGAACTGGTTGAGCCCGTGACGTATGCGTCGCCCGCGCCGTCAACCGCGATGCCGTAGCCAATTTCATCTCCGGCGCCACCGAGATAGGTGGAGTAGGTAAGCACGCCCCGTGCGTTCAGCTTTGAGACAAAGGCGTCAATCCCGCCTCCGGAAGCGGGCTGGGCCACGCCGACTGTCCGGGGTATGCCACCGGTAGTCTGGCCGGTAAGATATGCGTTGCCGACCCGATCGACGGTAATCGCGTGCGTCTGGTCGCTCGCACTCTGACCCAGATAGGTGCTGTAGATGACGTCCGTGCCGGTTGCATTCAACTTGGTGACGAACGAGTTAGTACCCGTGCCGACCAGCTGCGCCTGGAATGCATGGCGTGGCGACGGGAAGTCGAGGGAGTTTGTTTGCCCGGTAATATACGCATTTCCGGATCCGTCAATGGCGATTCCACTTGCGGTATCAGTGCCACTGCCGCCCAGATACGTGCTGTAGACTAGACCGCTCCCA
>DATBTL010000507.1:0-2834 GCA_036559345.1 Chloroflexota bacterium
CCACGGGACGCGGCGGCGCGCACATCCTTCCCTGACCTGACTGAGCGCGAACGCGAGATCCTGCTGCTGATTGCCGAGGGGCGAGGCAACTCCCACATCGCGCGACGGCTGCTACTGAGCGAGAAGACCGTGCGCAACTACATCTCGAATATCTTCGGCAAGCTCCAGGTGGCTGACCGGGCGGAGGCCATCGTCCGCGCCCGGGAGGCGGGGCTGGGTGGGGAGGACTATTCCGCGTAAGGACCTCCTCATCTTTCCCACGATTCTCGGTTACGTCCTATGGATCTTCATGCGTGGACAGCTAAAGTCTCGCCTCGTATAGTGATCCTAAGGAGACCTCACGGAGGCGTGGACCAGAGCCAGCGGTCATCAGGGAGTGGAAACGATGAGGAGCAAGGCGGGACGGGCGCGCGCGGGACTGTGGTGGCGGCTGGGGAACAGTCCCCAACCCTTCAGCCCGCCCTCGGTCGAGAAGCACTCCCGGCTCCGGGGCGCGACCGCCGTGAACGGGGTATGTCCCTACTGCGCGGTGGGCTGCGGCCAGCAAGTCTTCGTCAAGGATGGCCGGATCATCAATATCGAGGGCGATTCGCGCAGCCCAATCAACGAAGGGCGGCTGTGCCCCAAGGGGGCGAATACCTTTCAGCTCACGATCAACCCCCATCGGCAAACCCAGGTGCTCTACCGGGCTCCCTATAGCGACCAGTGGGAGACCCGTCCCCTCGACTGGGCCATGGAGCGGATCGCCGTCCGCGTCAAGGAAACTCGCGACGCGACGCTCGTGGAGCGGGACGCCGATGGCGACATCATCAACAACACCACGGCGATCGCCCATCTGGGCGGCGCCACCATGGACAATGAAGAGAATTACCTGATCAAGAAGCTCTTCAATACCCTGGGGATGGTGGCGATCGAGAACCAGGCCCGCATATGACACAGCGCCTCGGTGCCCAGTTTGAGCACCACGTACGGACGGGGCGCCGCCACTAACTTCCAGGAAGATCTGCGGTATAGCGACTGCATTCTGATCATGGGCTCCAACATGGCCGAGGCGCACCCGGTCGGCTTCCGTTTCGCGATCGAGGCCCGAGAGCGCGGCGCCAAGCTGATCCATGTCGATCCGCACTTCAGCCGCACCTCGGCCAGCGCCACGACCTACGTCCCGATCCGAACCGGCAGCGATATTGTCTTTCTCGGCGGCCTGATCAACCAGGTGCTGAGCCAGGAGCGGTGGTTCCGCGAGTATGTGCTTGCCTATACCAATGCCTCCACGATCATCGGTGACGGCTATCGGGACGCCGAGGACAACGGTGGCGTTTTCTCGGGATTCGACGCCGATCAGCATGTCTATAATCAGCACGAGGCCAACTGGCAGTACGCGGGGGACGCCCCTCCCCCCAAGACCAGCACCGATCCGCATATCAAGGCTGAATCCTGGAGCGAGACGCTGGGCGCCGTCGATCCGGGTAAGGCCAAGCGCGACCCGTCGCTGCACAATCCGAACTGCGTCCTCAACATCATGCGCCGGCACTTCGCCCGCTACACCCCGGAGATGGTGGCCGACCAGTGCGGCTGCACCGCGGACCAGTTCCTCGACGTGGCGGAGCAGTTGATGAGCAACTCCGGGCGCGAACGCACCAGCGCCATCGTCTACGCGGTCGGCTGGACCCAGCACTCCACCGGGGTGCAGATGATCCGCGCCGCCGCCATCCTCCAGTTGCTGCTCGGCAACGCGGGCCGGCCCGGCGGGGGAGTCATGGCCATGCGCGGCCACGCCAGTATCCAGGGGTCGACCGACATTCCCACCCTCTATAACCTGCTCCCCGGCTACATCCCCCAACCGGCGAAATCCCGCGACCACAACACGCTGGCCGAGTTTCTGAAGCAAGAGGAAGTGGCGCACGGGTACTGGGCGAACCTACCGAAGTTCATGGTCAGCCTCCTGAAGGCATGGTTCGGCGACGCGGCCACCGCCGCGAATGACTGGGGCTTCCCCTGGGTGCCGCGGATCGTGGCCGACCACTCGCAGCTCCCCACCTTCGTCAAGATGGCCGAGGGGAAGGTGCGCGG
Organism: Chloroflexota bacterium; assembly: GCA_036559345.1. GTDB lineage: Bacteria > Chloroflexota > UBA5177 > JANWHV01 > JANWHV01 > JANWHV01. The sequence continues at coordinate 2,071 of DATBTL010000507.1, forward strand.
CCTGTTCCTGATGGGGCAGAATCCGGCCGCCGGGGCTCCTAACGCCCGGCTGAACCGCGCGGCCCTGGCCCAACTGGACTGGCTGGTGGTGCGCGACTTCTTCCTGATCGAGAGCGCTACTTTCTGGAAAGAAGGCCCCGACAAGCCCGATCCGCGGACCATCGGCACCGAGATCTTCTTTCTTCCCTGCGCGGCCGGATCCGAGAAAGCGGGCTCCCTCACCAATACCCAGCGCCTCCTTCAGTGGCACGAAAAGGCGGTGGATCCGCCGGGAGATTGCCGCTCCGACCTGCACTTCGTCTGGAATCTCGGGCGGCGGCTCAAGGCGCTCTATGCCGGCAGTTCGGAGGCGCGGGACCAGGGGATCCTTCATCTCACCTGGGAGTATGGGCAGCCCCGGCCGGAAACCCTCCCTGATGGGACGGTCAGCCACCTGACCGACGAACCGGAGGCGGTTAAGGTCTTGAAAGAGATCAATGGCTACACGGTCGCCGACGGCACACCGGTCGCGAGCTTCGAGAAGCTGGAGGCCGACGGCAGCACCGCCTGCGGCTGCTGGATCTATACCGGAGTCTATCCCGAGGAAGGGCGGAATCGGGCCAACGAGCGGAAGGCCGACCCCACCGCGCACGTCAATCCGGAGTGGGGCTTCGCCTGGCCCGCGAACCGCCGGCTGATGTATAACCGCGCCAGCGCCGATCCCGAGGGGGAGCCCTGGAGCGAGCGGAAAAAATACATCTGGTGGGACCAGGAACGCGGCGCCT
>DATBTL010000508.1:0-8383 GCA_036559345.1 Chloroflexota bacterium
ATTGGCCCTCTGGAGAAGATCTTCACCAAGGATCAGGCGCGGCGGCTGCATCCAAAAGCCGGCGAAATCGCGCTCGTCGGGACCAAGCCGGCCGGCGTCTCGGCCCCAAACCATTACCTTGCCCTCTATATCTTTTCCCTCGCCACCGGCGCCACGGTGAGCAACATGAAGGTCACCATCTCGATCGTCCTTCCAAACGGTACGGCCAGACTGGAGCCGACCAGCAGCGTGATGCAAGGCATCGGAGTGGGGCCGTCCGACCGTCACTATGGAGCCAACGTGTCGCTGCCAAACGGCCCCTACCGCGTCCTGGTTCAGGTGGAGGAGCCCAGCAGTAGCTTTGATTTCAGCTAGCGCTACACCGCCTTCGGACTCCTTTGCACTCCACAAGGTCATGGGGGAGCCATCAATGCACGATGGCCGCAAAAGTCTAGCACGGGTAGGTGCCTTAATAGCTTCGGCTATCCACGAAACACTGGAGTCCGTATCAGGATTTACCCGATGCCCGACCAGACCCGGTATCCTGTTCAAGAGAGTACCGGGCGCTTTCCCCTGAAGACGGGACAGCGGATAGCGCGCACCGATCAAGGAGTAAAACGTGAAACTTACGATCATCGGCGGGGCGGGGGTCCGGACCCCACTTTTCATCCGTGGGCTGGCGAACCTTGCCCCTACCCTGGGTCTGACCAATGTCACGCTCATGGATCGACAGGAAGAGAAGCTCCGCCTCATTGGTGCCCTGTGCCGCCACCTTCTCCACCAGGCCGGTGACCCGGTGACCCTCGATCTGACGACCGACCCGCGCGTGGCCCTCAGCGGTGCCGACTTCGTGGTTACCACGGTACGGGTGGGAGACGAGTCCGCGCGGGTTCTTGACGAACGGATCGCCCTGGATCTGGGGGTGCTGGGCCAGGAGACAACCGGCCCTGGCGGCTTCGCGATGGCCCTGAGGTCGATTCCGGTCATCCTCCAATACGCGGACCTGATGGCGGAAATCTGTCCACGGGCCTGGCTCCTGAACTTCACCAATCCAGCCGGTCTGGTAGCGCAGGCCATCGCCGATGCGCGGCCCACCATGCGGGTGGCCGGGATCTGCGACACGCCACCCACCATGCTCCGGGCGGTCGCTCAGGCGCTCGGTCACCCCGCGGATGAACTTGAATTCACCTTTTACGGCCTGAACCATCTCTCATGGCTGGCTTCGGCCCGGTACCGAGGAGAGGATCTTCTTCCCGGCCTCCTGGCCGACGATCGTGCCTTGCGTGCCCTACCCGACGAGCCTTTCGAGCCGGCGCTCACGCGCATGATCGGGATGATCCCCAATGAGTACCTCTACTACTACTACTATCGCGAACGGGCGGTGGCAAACATTCTGGCCGCCAGGGAAAGCCGGGGAGAGCAGGTGGCACGATTGAGCGCCAAGCTGCTCACCGATCTGAGATCCGCGGATCCCGAGCGGCGTCCCGACGAAGGCATGGCGGTCTACCGCGCCTATCTTGGAACGCGCCGCGGCAGCTATATGGCGGCGGAAACTGGCGGCCACATGGATCGCGGCGCGGACGAGGTAGCCCTGGCCGAGGGCAACCAGGGGTACGCGGGCGTGGCGATGGCGGTCATGTCCGCCGTCCAGTCCGGGAGCGCCCACAAGCTCATTCTCAATGTGCCGAATCACGGCGCGATTGCTGGCCTGGAGGATGCTGACGTCATTGAGGCGATGTGCGAGGTTGACGAGACAGGCGCTCATTCGCTGGCGGTGGGAGACATACCCGAACATGCCCTGCTGTTGATGCGTCAGGTCAAGCGCTACGAACGGCTTACCGTGGCGGCGAGCGCCGGGAAATCGCGGAATTTAGCGGTGGAGGCGCTCCTGGCCCATCCCTTGGTGGGCTCGTATTCACTGGCCACCGCCCTGGTAGAACGATATCTCACCGCGCACGCTCCCTACGTGGGCGCGTGGACGTAATGAGTACACCAGAACGTACATTATCAGGCGGTTCCCGGTAAGGGCACCCACGAGGGGTGCCCTTACCAGGAACCGCCTGATGGCGGACTTGCGCCAAGCTGCGCGAAGGATAGATCCCGCCACCCCTTGAAATGCTCGTCGCGCAAGGAATGTCTTCTCAGTCCACGGGCCGTGACGATTGTTGGTAGACATGCTCCGCCTCGGCATCCTCGTATGGCTGCTTCCGCGCGGCGGGCTCCACGACCGAGCCGTCGGCCAGGGTTACCGGATCCTGAATCGCGCTGGTAGAAACGGGCGGGACGTTGTAGCGCTCATCGCTCAGGGCGTCCATCGTCAGCTTAAGGGTAACCCCAGCCTCGGTCACCGTATCGATGTCGCTCAGCGGGACATAGAAATCCTTGGTGAACAGCCAGCCCTTACGCGCGTCAATGTACCCCGTGCTGGGAGCATAATTGCGCACCGTTCCCAGTTTTTGCCCATCACTCGCGTACACTGTCATTCCATCGGTAACCTGCCAACTGGCCGTGGTATCAAAGCTCCGCTGGTCCATCATCACTCTATCCTCCGGCCGCTTTATCACGGCCACTGCTCGGTTACTCCCTTGCCCCAGCATGTCATCGTTCCTCGATGAGTGCATCGGGAAAATGGAGGGTTACAGCACCCATGTCGGCCTAGTCCAGATCATTCGGCGTCTGGCGAGTGGGCTCCGAGGCCCGAGGCCCCGCAACGCCCCCTCCTGGCTAGTGGCGCGACGCGCCATCGAAGCGGTACGTTGGGAAGACGACCATTGCCACGCGCCAATCTCCTGATTGGTCACTGATGACGGCATAACACGACGAATCGCGCCGGTGCCTCGGAGTTTCGGGAGTGCCGGCTTCGGTTCACGCGGCGGGAGAGCCCTATGAGCGCGCCGACAGTGGAGCCGCCAGAGTCCGGACACCCACGCATCCGGCGCTGGGAGGCATCGGCGGCGGCGTTGCTGGCCGCTCTCCTCTTCATTCCCCTGCCTCCGCGACTTAACACCGGCCAGGGGTGGGTACCCATCGTCATGGTGGTGCTTCTCCTGATCCCCCTGACCGTGGTCCAGAGTGCCCTGCACCGGGAGGGCGGTTGGGATCCGCCGCCTCGTCTCCTGCGCTTACTGGCCCTTACCGTCCTGGGCTTCATTGCACTTGCCGAGGCGATAGTACTGGGGCGGCTACTGGTGCAATTGCCTCACATCAGCCAGGGCACGGTGCTCTTTCAAGCCGCCGTCCTGATCTGGGCCATCAACATCTTGGTCTTCGCCCTGTGCTACTGGGAGCTGGACGGCGGTGGTCCTGGGCGTCGCGCCAAGGCCACCGACCTGCCAGGCGACTTTTACTTCCCGCAACAGATGAACGAGAAACTGAACCAGGGTTGGGCGCCGGAGTTTCTCGATTACCTGTTCCTTGCCTTCAACACGGCGACGGCTTTTAGCCCCACCGACACGATGATTTTGTCGCGGCCGGCAAAGGCGCTGATCATGACCCAATCGTGTATCTCTCTACTCACGGTCGTCCTGGTGGTGGGCCGGGGGGTGAACATCATTTGACGGTGCCAATAGGCTTCGATTCCCGGAGGTTGGTAAGAATTTTTACAACTCCACAATACGCTGCTAACTCCTGAGCTGTAGGCTGAAACGTATTGGGTCCATACACAGGGTTCAGGAGGGCGGAGCATGCGGTACGCTACGGTCAGCGGTATCGCGCTGGGCGCGATTTTACTCTCGGGCGGCGGCGGAGTGCTGGCCTACCATGCGGGAGCCGGTAGCCCATTCAAGGTCAGCCAGGCGAACGCGGCCAACGATATACAGAAGATCAAGCATGTCGTGGTAATCATGCAGGAGAACCGGTCATTCGACAGTTATTTTGGCACCTATCCGGGCGCCGATGGCATCCCCATGAAGAACGGCGTGCCGACCGTGTGCGTGCCCGATCCTCACCTGGGCAAGTGCGTGGCTCCCTATTATGACAGCCATGATGTGAATAAGGGCGGCCCACATGCGCAGGACAACGCACAAGAGGATATCGCCGGAGGGAAGATGAACGGCTTCATCGGCCAGGTGGAGCAAGCGAGTCCCAATGCCTGCCTGGTAGCGGACAATCCGAATTGCGGATCCGGCGGGCAATCGTCCGATGTGATGGGCTACCACGATGGCCGGGACATCCCCAACTATTGGGCCTATGCGAAGAACTTCGTGCTGCAGGACCACATGTTTGAGCCAAACGCCTCCTGGAGCCTGCCGCAGCACTTATTCATGGTCTCGGAGTGGTCCGCGTACTGCCTGAAGGCGGCCCAACCGATGAGTTGTACCAATGCCTTACAGAGCCCCGCCAATCCAGGCGGCGCCGGCCTGACCGCCAGGCAGCGCCGCCAAAACAAGCAGCGCGCCATACGGGGACTGGCGCCGGTACAAACAAAGGCGCCGGACTACGCCTGGACGGACATGACCTACCTCTTGAATAAGCAGCATGTGAGCTGGGCCTATTACGTGCAGGCCGGTACGCAGCCCGACTGCGCGAACTCGGCCATGACCTGCGCACCGGTTACACAAACCGCGCGCACTCCCGGGATCTGGAACCCGCTCCCGTACTTCGACACTGTGAAACAAGACGGCCAACTGAGCAATATCCAGGATCTCTCCCATTTCTACTCGGCGGCGAAGTCCGGGACCCTCCCCGCCGTTACCTGGATCGCGCCCAGCAATGTGGACAGCGAGCATCCGCCGGCGCGGGTGAGCATGGGTCAGAGCTACGTCACCGGGCTGATTAACGCGATCATGGCCAGTCCGGACTGGTCGAGCACGGCGATATTCCTCTCGTGGGACGATTGGGGCGGTTTCTACGACCATGTGACCCCGCCCACCGTCGATCAGAACGGCTATGGCTTGCGCGTGCCGGCCATGGTGATTAGTCCGTATGCCCGTGCGGGTTACATCGATCACCAGACATTCAGCCACGACATCTACAACCAGTTCATCGAGGATGACTTCCTCAAGAGCCAGCGGCTCGATCCAAAGACCGATGGCCGGCCCGATCCCCGCCCAGATGTACGAGAGACTGCTCCGATTCTGGGGAACCTGCTGTCTGACTTCAACTTCAAGCAGGCTCCGCGGGCGCCAATCATCCTCCCGGTTACCCCAAAGACCAATCTGGTGGGTTGAGCCTACAGCCTCTTGTGCCGCTTCAGGGCTGGTATGATGGACTGACGTAGCATTGAGCGGCCTGGAGACGGGGCGGTGCCGGTACCCACGGCGTAGCGGCACCGCGCCCGCAATTGAATTGAAGAGGAGAGCTTCGTGGCAGTTTCCTATACCCTGGACCATATCCATCTGAACGGACCGGACCCCGAAGCGACCGCTGCCTTCTACGAGCGCGTCTTCAGCTTACGGAGGATCCGCACCTTCAACGCGAACGGCTTGACCTTCGTGCAACTGGATCTGTCGGGGGTACGCCTCACGATCACCTCGCGGATCCCGGTGGCCGCTGGACGCGGCAACGCGACGGACCACTTCGCGGTCCAGGTGCCGAACCTGGCCGAGGCGGTCGCCGATCTGCGTGCCAAGGGAGTGGAGTTCGTGGTCGAACCGGCCGCCTTGCAGACCCCGACCGGTCAGTTGGACTACTGCTTCATCCAGGCTCCGGATGGGGTAGTGGTGGAAGTACTGTCGCCGACCACCGCATAGCGGCTCATGCCGACAGCCGCGGTGCTTGCCTGATCGTGGTAGTAGTGGGCCTGGACAAGATTGACTGGTTCTGTTTCGTTAACGGCAGTCGCCTTACAAAACAAGCAATCGATGGGCGGTGCACAATCTAGACACCAGGAAGGAGGGAGAAGAACTCAGCCGACTAGCGCGTTTTGCAGTCCCCGCAAAAGCCGTAAAAGGTGACCGCGTGTTCGTTAATCTGGAAGCGGGTGCGCTTTTCCAGGGTGGCCCCAATCGCGGGAATCACGCAGCCGTCGATGTCCTCCACCAGCCCGCAGCGCGTACAGACGAGGTGGTGATGATGGCGCACGGGACAGTAAATGTACTTGCTCTCGTTGTTCACCTGCGGGAATCGCGTAGCAGCCCCGGCCTCCACCAGCAATTCAAGGGTTCTATAGACTGTTGCCTGGCCGATACTCGGGTGGTCCTCGTGGAGCGCCGCGTAGAGTTCGCGGGGGGTGACGTAGGCACGCCGATCCATCAGCGCCTGAAGGACGATCCGGCGCTGGAGCGTGGCCTGACGATTCCGCGCCACCAGACGGCGCATGACCTCATCCTGTTCCGCGACGTGTTCGGCGATTGGCACCGATTGTAGTCCCCGCGCTTGGCTGGTTTTCACGCTCAGTATACCATCCCTATCCGACTGATCCGACCCACTCATGTCCTGTCGGGCGCACCGAAGTATAGTGGCGGGCCGCCCCTCCTGGGAGCGCGAGCATCCTTGCTCGCCCCGTCGGCCACCGAAACGGGGCGAGCCGGGTACCCGCTTGCGGGTGTCTCGCGCTCCCAGGCAACCATGGCAACCATGCCGGTGATATATCGTGGATCACAATTCTTCGGTACGCCCTGCCCTGTCATTCAAAGCCGGGCTCGGTTGCCGCCGGGCGAGGCGCGGGCCGCCCAGGCGAGCCCCAAGGTAGACCACCGTGACGACGGCCGAGATAATGAAGCCGATTGGCCACCCCGTATCGTAGGCCACGATCAGGCCCACCCAGGTGGCCAGCAACGACAGCCCGACCGCCAGCCCCATCGCCGCCGCCGGGCGGCTGGTCAGGGCGGACGCGGCGGCCGCCGGTCCAACCATCAGGCTGAAGATCAGCAGGGTGCCAACCGTGGGAATAGTCACCGCCGCCGCGATCCCAACCACTACCAGAAACAGAATGCCCACCAGACGCACCGGTACCCCACGGGCCTCTGCCGTCTCCGCGTTGACGGTTGCCAGAAGTAAAGGACGGTAGAGGACCGCCAAACCGGCCACGCAACCCAATGCCAGCAGACCGGTCTGCCATACCTGATCCCGGCTTACCCCGACAATGGTGCCGAAGAGGAGCGTGAAAGCTTCGGTGGCGTAGACGGGGTTCAAGGCGATGAATAAGGCGCCCAGCCCCAGGGCCGCCACCAGCACCAGGGCCGTGGCCGCGTCGCGCCCATGCTCCCGCGCGCCCAGAGCGCCCAGGCCGAGCGCGCCCCCGAGCGCGAATACGACCAGACCCCAAAGGGGCGCGGCTCCGATCAGCACGGCCCCGGCCGCCCCGGCGAAGCCTATCTGACCCAGGGCATGGGCGGCGAAGCTGACTCCCCGCAATACGATGAAGAAGCCGACCAGGCCCGCCAACGCGGCGGCCATACTGCCGGTCAGCAGGGCGTTCTGCATGAAGGGCTGCCCGAACATCGCTGGCTGAATCAAACGATCCATAATTCATGCTGCCCGTAGGTGATCGGGCGCCACGGCCACCCTCTGTCTGAAGGCCTGCCGCAGCAGGCGGGCGGTGAGGTAGCACCCCAGGGCGAGACTGGTGATAAAGAAACTGACCGGCCAGCCCTTGCCGCCCGGTGGCCAGTTGTAGCTCACATAGGCAAGATCGATCCCCAGCCAGGTTTCCACGACGCCGATCGCCGCCGCGAGCGCGATCCCGAGCCCAGGCCGGGCCACCAGGTACGCGGCGGTGGCCGGCGGACCAATCAGCAATGCGGTGGAGAGCAGCACCCCTACTACCTGCGCCGCCTCGGCCACCGCGATCGCCATGCAGACCAGAAAAATGGCGGAGATCAGCCGCGCCGGCACCCCACGCGCCTCGGCGGTCTCCGGGGCGAGCGAAGAGAAGAGAAGCGGGCGGTAGAGCATCGCAAGCACCGCCAGACAGATCGCGCTGACCACGACCATCACGCGCGTGGTGTCCGGGTCCACCTCGAGCACGCTGCCGAAGAGTAGGGTGAACGGAGCACTGGCGTAACGGGTGTTGATATAGAGGAACATGGCCCCAATTCCCAGCGCCAGGGCCAGAATCACGCCGGTGGCCACGTCCCGCTCCCGCGCCCGGTTGCCCAATGCTCCCACTCCCAGGGCCGCCGCCACGCAAAAACCGGCCAGACCCCAGAGTGCGTTCAGTCCCAACAGCGACGCCCCCGCCCCTCCGGTAAAGCCGATGTCGGTGACCGCATGCCCAATGAAGGACAGGCCGCGGAGGACCACGAAGTACCCGAGCACGGCCGAGACCGCCGCCACGACACCGCCGGCCAGGAGAGCACCGGTCACCTGATCGTTGCTGAACATATCCGGGGTGAAAAGGTATTGCCGAACCCAGTCAGCCATGGGCATGAACTTCATGGTCGGAGTGCCCACCCATCAGCACCTCGCTGCCCCCCAGGACCAGGATCCGCCCCCGCACATGCAGCACGTCGACCGGGTAGCC
>DATBTL010000509.1:0-22889 GCA_036559345.1 Chloroflexota bacterium
TGATCTTCCCCCTGGCGGCCCTGGGCGGCCTGGCCCTGGCTGGTCATGCCAACTCGCGCGGGCAAGAGCGGGCGGCCTTCCTGGCCAGCAGCCTCTTCCTGCTAGGGCTCCTGGCCGCCACCGCCTTCAGTCTCTACCCCAACGTGCTGCCGGGAATCGTCCCGGCCAACAGCCTGACCATCCACAACGCCAGCGCCGGGGACTATGGACTCAAGGTAGGGTTGGTATGGTGGATCATTGGCATGATCCTGGCGACGACCTACGCCATCATCGCCTACCGGCTATTCCGAGGGAGGGTAGGGATGCCGGAAGGCCGGGAGGCGACCGTTGGGTAGGCAACATACAGTGATGAAACGAAGGATGCGAACAGGGACTCAGTTATCCGAAGCGATCAGCGCCTGATCGAACAAAGCGGTCAGCACCTCGGTATCGGCAGCCGCGATCCTGGCCTCCAGCTTGAGGAGCACATCCAGGGCCTGACTGGATACGCGAGAGGAGGACGGCGTCGGCCCCTCGGCTGTCGAGTCGGCCATGCGCGATTCGCTCCTTCCGGTAGACGAATGGAACTGCCGCGGGTTCCTCCATGAGTGTAGCGGAACACCCGGTTGACCGGAGCGGCGAAACTGGCGGGTCGGATGTAGTGGTCAAAAGACCCCACGCCCCGCCCCGTCCCGCGGTACACTTCTCTCAACGAGCAGCCAGGATGGCTGCCGACGTCGGCGCTGACGCAGGTAGATGGGAGATCGCTCATGATCTATCAAAGCCCGTTCCCGCCAATCACGATCCCCGAAATCTCGCTCCCCCACCTGTTGCTCGTCTCGGCCCTGGGCCGGGAAGAGCGAACCGCGATCATTGAGGGCACCAGCGGCCGGGCGATCACCTATGGCGAGTTCGCCTTGCAGGTGCGGCGGGTGGCGGCGAATCTGGCCCAGCGGGGCCTCCGCAAAGGCGACGTGCTCGCCATCTTTCTCCCCAATGGGATCGAGTACGCGGTCGCCCTGCAGGCGGTGATGCTGCTGGGGGGGATCGTCACCACGGTCAATCCTACCTATACCGCCCATGAACTGGCCTTCCAGCTCGAGGACGCGCATGCTGCCTACCTCCTCACCATTCCCGCTCTCCTCGAACGGGCGCGCGAGGCGAACCACGGCGGACGGTTACGGGAGATCTTCGTGGTCGGCGAGGGCGAGGGGGCCACTCCCTTCGCGGACCTCCTCGCCGATTCGGGCGAGCCGCCGGAGGTGGTGATTGATGCCCTCCGGGATCTGGCGATCCTCCCCTATTCCAGCGGCACCACTGGCCTCCCCAAAGGGGTGATGCTCACCCACCACAATCTGGTGGCCAATATCCTGCAGACCAAGGCGGCCGAGCACAGGCTGGATGAGGACAGCCGTCTCCTGGCCGTGCTCCCTTTCTACCACATCTACGGCCAGGTGGTAGTTCTGTACATGGGTCTCTATCTTGGGGCGACCATTATCACCATGCCACGCTTCGACCTACCAACCTTCCTTCAGGTGATCCAGGATCACAAGGTGAATTACGCCAATCTAGTGCCTCCGATTATCCTGGCCCTGGCCAAGCACCCGTTGGTGGATCAGTATGATCTCTCCAGCCTCCAGGCCGTGTTCTCCGGCGCCGCTCCCCTGGGCGACGAAGTGGCCGCCGCCTGCGCCGCGCGCCTGGGCTGCGTGGTCAAGCAGGGTTATGGACTGACCGAGACCAGCCCAGTCACCCACGTGATGCCGGAAACCGAAGGACCGGTCAACACCGGGTCGGTCGGGGTGTGCCTGCCGCTGACCGAGACTCGCCTGGTGGACCCGGAAACCGGAAGCGATCTGGGGCCGAACCAGCGGGGCGAGGTCTGGGTTCGGGGGCCGCAGGTGATGCGCGGCTACCTCAATCACCCCGAAGCCACGGCGGCCATGCTGGATAGCGACGGCTGGCTGCGGACCGGAGACATCGGCTACGTGGATGACGACGGCTACTTTTATATCGTGGATCGCCTGAAGGAGTTGATCAAATACAAGGGGCTGCAAATCGCCCCGGCGGAGTTGGAGGCGATCCTCCTCACCCACCCGGCGGTGGCCGACTCGGCGGTGATCCCAGTCTCCGACCAAGAGGCGGGCGAAATCCCCAAAGCCTTCGTGGTCCTCAAGGGAGAGGTCACGGCGGAGGAACTGCAAGCGTACGTGGCGGAGCGGGTCGCCCCCTACAAGAAGATCCGGAAGCTGGAGTTTTGCGCCCAGATCCCCAAGTCGGCTTCGGGAAAGATCCTGCGGCGGGTACTCGTGGATCAGGAACGGGCTGCCGTTGGCTCGGCATAGGCGCCAGCCAGGGCCGCACCATCAATAGCGTGGCGCAAAGAGTGGGCAGGGACCACAACCGGCCGCGGCCGGCATCGTCCCTCCCATCCGGCCTCAGCCGGAGGTTCCGTGTTCCCTACCGAGCTATCCCCAGCCCGCGCAGATTCTCCAGCGATCGTTTGGCGCTTTCGAGCGAGGGCATGGTGGGATTGTCGTGCTCGACGACCAGCCATGAGGTCCCACCCTCCACGGCGGCGGCTACTATTGCCTTAATGTCGAGGGTGCCGTCGCCGACCTCGGTGTAGCGGCGCTCGCTATCCATGTCCTTCAGATGCACCACGGGCACCCGGCCGGCGTACTGGCGCAGCAAGCCTATTGGGTCGACGCCGGCATAGGCCGCCCAATAGACATCCAGCTCCAGGGCCACCAGATCCGGGTCGGTCGCATCCAGCAAACGGGCCAATAGTGACTGGCCACCATCGAGCACGAACTCAAAATCGTGGTTGTGGTAGCCGAAGGTGATCCCCGCCGCCCGCGCCTTGCGGCCAAACTCATTGAGCCGGGGGGCGAGGGTGGCAAGGAACGCGGGGCTCCGCTGTTCCAAAGGGAGCCAGGGCAGAATCAGATACGAGCAGCCAATGGTGGAGCAGTAGGTGAGCTCGTGATCGAAATCGGCTTCCAGGTTAGCCAGGCCCACATGGGTGGCGGCGGCGCGCATCCTCGTTTCGGCTAGCAGATCACGCATTTCCTCGGCGGCCAGCCCGCCATAGCCGGCGAATTCCACCGCCGGATACCCCAGGGCCGCCACCTTCCGCACCGTGCCCGCGAAGTCGCGCGCCGTCTCGTCCCGAACCGTATATAATTCCAGCCCTACCTCGGCCATAAGTGTCCCTCCCTCTCAATCCAATCACATCGTCTCCTCTTGCATGGTATCCGCTGGTCGCGTACGGTGAAGAGGGCTGCGTGGCCCGGTCGCACGAGACTCGCGAACCCATTTTCAACTCACCCGTTTGTTTGAAAGGATCGAGGGCATGGCACCGGACGGCACCACACCAGGGATCGAGAAAGAGCCGATGTTGCTGCTGGACACCACCGGCAGCATGAACTACCCTACCGCCGCCAATAACCAGACGGCCCGGAAGGATACCATTCACGAGGCGATAAGCCTGATCGTGCAGGAATTGGCTGCCGAGGATAGTCAGGCGGCGCACGAGCAGGAGGGCGGCGGTCTGAGGACCGTGACTTTCGCCGATGGTCAGGCCCATGATATTGGCGACCTCAACCCCGCCAACCTGGCCCAAAAGTGGGGCCAGATCCGCTGGGCCGGCGGAACCCGGATCATGCCTGGCTGGAACACCTTGATCGACGTGTATCAGGATGAGTTCGGTCAGGAACCGCCCGATTCGCGTCCCTTGCTGATGGCCCTGGTTATTACCGATGGCGAGGCCGACGATACCGACCGTTTCGCCCAGGCCATTGCCGGGGCCAGCGGCGGTGTCTACGTGGCGATCGCCCTGATCGGATTCGGGACAGAGTACGATCGGGTTCTGGCCGCCTATCGGAAGATCGAGGAGAATAACGGGCACGTCAAGGTGCTCACTTTTGGCGGCGAAACCAATCCCCAGGTGATTGCCGACGCCCTGCTCCGCATGATCGCCTAGCCGGATCACACAGGTGAACTGGAACGCCAAACTCAAGGGGGCGCTCCTTGGCGAGATGGATGGCGCCGACGTGGCCGCGCGGGTCGCCGGCGCCTATCCGCTTGTCGAGTTGCGCCGGCAATTGGCCGATCAACGGCTGGACGCGGAGCTCGCGCACCCCGGAGAGGAGTGGCGGCTCACCGACGACCTGGCGACCCTCGAATCGCCGCTGTGGCAGGCGGAGGCTTTGCTGGCCCTGACCCAGAGTCTGGTGGAAGCGGAGCAGGAAGCCCATCCGGATCGCCCCACCATGATGTCGCCCGCCTCGCATGACGAGGCGCTGATGCTCCTGGGCCCCCTGGATACTATTCTGGCCCAGGTCAGTACGGGGCTCGCCGACCCGGCGCGCCGTCCCACCCTCAGCGGAGTCAACTTGATCACGCCCACCGGCCTGGGCCGGTATCAAAATCTGGCGCCCGCCTACCTGAAGGGCGTTCAGCGGGGCGCGGAACGGTTGGAAGGGATGGTTCAAACAGCCATTTCGGATCTGTCAGCCCTGGTGGGAAGATCGGGTGGGCCGGACTGGATCGCCAACGGAATCCGCGCTTTTGCCGCCGATCTGGCGGGGGCGCGCACGACCCTCCAGGCCCTGGGCATCCGCGTGTCGGCCCCGGGGGGAACCCAGGGCGGCGAGGCAGCCACCGTCCAACTGGCTCGGGAATTGTGGCAGGTGGTCAATGCCTATCTGCGCGTGGGCCAACTGGTGGCCGCTCCTCGCTTGATGCCGGGCGCTCCGCCACTCCAGGCCCCCGCCCCGGCCTGGACCCCACCGCCGCCTCGGCAGCAGTGGTCGCCCCCCGCTCAGCCGGAGTGGAACCCACCGCAACAGAACTGGAACCAACCTCCGCAACCGTGGAACCAGCCACCACAAACCTGGAATCCGCCCCCACAACAATGGGAGCCACCGCAACAGAACTGGACGCCAGAGCAGACCTGGACCCCGCCGGAAGAGCCGCCGCGGGCGATGCCCGAGATCGTGCCAACCTGGGAGCCGCCTCCAGCCCAGGAATGGACGGCGCCCGCGGTGGAGACGTCGGCGCGACCACTGCCGGACATTGCCGTGGGTTGGCATCCACCTGAACCGACCCCGCCTCCGCCACCCGCCGTGGTGGATGAGAAGCCGCGCCCACTGCCCCAGATTGGCACCGCGCCCCGCGCGGCCGAAAAGGCGCCAACGACCCTGTCGCCGGTCACGAGCGGCTTGCCCGCCACCCACAAGGACACGGATGCTCCCCGATCACCAGTTCATCCGATCGAGGAGGCCCGAAGCTTACCGCGGATCGGCGTCGAGCCGAGTCAGGGCGCATCGACGCCTATGGGACCGGTGGCGAAGGCCCGTCAAGCCGACGATGCTCCCCGCCCTTTACCACAAATCGGAGCGGAGCCGACTCCGGCATTGACCACGGCCACCGGCCCAGCGCGCCCGGTCCCGTCCGCCACCCCCACGCCCGGCCCGCCGGCCGCCGCCCAGACGAAGGGGGATGGGCGGAAGATTGCCCGCGCCGAGCGTTGGTTGCTGAGCAGTACGACGGCCCGCCGCGCCATGCGGGCCCGCGGCGAGGAGGAGCGGGCGGAGCATGATCTGGCCACGTTCTGGGACGCCAAGGGCTGGACCCTGAGCCGACAGGACCAGGCCTATCTGGATGCCGTGACCACGCTCACCGCCGGCGGGAGCCTCGCTCCGGCTGGCCGCAGCCTCCCCGCCGCCCCCTTCCCGCCCATCCATGCCGTCACTGGTCGAGGGGCCACCATGCTGGACCAAACCCTTCCCGCCGGCGCCCTGCTGGCCTTCGACTTCGTTCGCGGCCGTCTCCTCCGCCTGGAAGCGAAGGACGGGGTTCCCGATTGATCGGGGGCTCACGCTCGCAACCGGTGCGGCTAGTGCCTCAGTCCACGGCATTGCACCTGAGTGATGATGCCGATGCTCCGGCGGTTCGTGGCTACTGGGTGGCCGCTGGATGGCAACCGCCGGAAGATTGATCGGTTTTGCCCCTTGATTCCTATAGGCATTCCTGGCTCTTTTCCTTATAATCAAGTGGATTATCGGTCAGGAGATGCCGCTGTGATGGTGGACCGTCGGAGCGCCGTGCCCCTTCATCATCAGTTCAAGCGCTTGCTCCTCGACCAAATCACCTCCGGCACGCTCGCTCCGGGTGCCCGCCTCAGTACCGAACGCGAATACGCGGCCCAGTTGGGGATCAGCTTGGCGCCGATCCGCCAGGCCCTCGCCGATCTGGCGCACCAGGGATATCTGGACCGGTACAAGAGCCGCGGTACCTTTGTGCGCCGGCGGAAGGTGGTGGAGAAGATGAACGTGCTCCACGGAGCTACCGGCGCCGAGCTCGCCACGGACCAGCCGGTCGTCCTGGAGGTGCTGCGGCTGGAGCGCGTTTTGGCCGATCCGGCGGTCGCCGCTCGTCTTGGGGTGCCACTTCGCTCGCCGGTGGTGATGGCGCGGAGACGCGGCAAGGTGCGGGGGGAACCCGTCCTGGTGGTCACCTCGTATGTAGCCGCGGCCCACCTTCCTTCCATCGAAGGGTGCGCGCTTGAGGATCTGTCCCTTCATACGATGCTCGCCGCGGCCTGTGGCTGCCGCATCCACGGTACGGAAACCGCGATTGAGATGGCGCCGGCGGAGGATGAGATTGCCGCTCTCCTGGCTCTCCCGAGCGGGTCGCCAATCCTCCGCGTGGAACGCAGCGGCTTCGGGAGGGATCGCGGCGTGCTTGAGTACGCGGAAACTCACTATCGGGCCGACCGGTATCGCTTTTTGGTCGAGTGCCGCCCAACCTAGAGAGCTTTTTTCGCGTTATCCACAATTCATCTTGGGGTAGGATGCCTATCGTGGGCATACTGCAAGCACGCGAGGCTACGTTGACCGCTGGACTTTCCCGAGATGAATGGGCGGAGCATGAAGGTTCTGCTGGCCGAGAATCAGGGCGCTTCCCGAGACTTGTTCCAGCGGCTCATGGAGCAGCGTGGCCACGCCGTGCACGCTGTCGCCGATGGAGAGATTGCCTGGCGCGTCTGCCAGAATGAAATCTTTCCCCTGGTCCTGATCGGCCGCGCGGTTTCAGGCACGGATGGACTGGACCTCTGCCGGCGGATTCGCACCCTCCCGCAAGGAGCGCATTGCGTACTGCTTGTCCTCACCGAGGAGACCAACCACAAGGATTTGATTGCCGCCATCGATAGTGGGGCCGACGATTGTCTGTCCCTGCCCATGGCCGAGGATCTGGCTCTGGTCAGGATGATCGTGGCCGAACGGCGGGCGCTTAAAGTGCTTCGCGGTCAATTTGGCGCCGCCCCGACCCGGGCCCGCGCCGCTCTGCGCACGCTCCGTGAAAGCGAGGAACTCTTCCGGGCTGCCTTCCGCAACGCGGCCGTGGGGATGGCGCTTCTGGCGGCCGACGGCCTGGCGGTGCGGGTCAACAGCCGCCTCTGCGACATGCTGGGCTATCCTGAAGCGGAGTTGCTTCGCCGCTCCTTCCCCCACCTAATCCATCCCGACGACCGCCCGCGCCTCCTCCGCTACCTGCAGCGGGCTGGGCGCGAACGAGACCACCATGGGGTGGAATGCCGCTATCTGCGGGCCGGCGGAGCGGCGATTTGGTGTCAGATTGCGTCATCCTCGATCGAGAACGAGAGCGGCCAGGTAGCCCATCACGTGCTCCAGTTGATCGACATCACGGCCCGCAAGCAAGCAGAGGACTATCTGACCCAGCTGGCGCACTACGATCTGCTCACCGGCATTCCCAACCGGGCCCTATTCCACCAGCGCCTGGCCCAGGCAATCAGCCAGGCCCGGCGTCATCAAGGCCAACTGGCCCTCCTGTTTGTGGACCTGGACGGCTTCAAGGCGGTCAACGATACGATGGGTCACGCGGTTGGCGATCTGCTGCTTCAGGTTGTGGCCGAACGGATCACTCAGTGCGTGCGCGCGGACGACATGGTGGCTCGGCTGGCTGGTGATGAGTTCACCGTCCTGCTCCCGCGCATCCGGGGAACCGAGGCCGCCGAACGGGTGGCCCGCACGATTGTTCGCGATCTGGCCCGACCAATCGTCGCTCAGGAACGCATCTTACACGTAACCAGCAGCGTTGGAGTTGCCATCTTTCCCGACGCCGGTCACGATGTCGAGACCTTGCTCGCCGCCGCCGATGCCGCCATGTACCTAGCCAAGAGCCGCGGCAAGAATGGCTTCGCCTTTTGCCAGGTGGAGACCCGCGCGGCGGTGTGAGAAGACGACTTTACTGATCGCCTGGAACCAAACCACACGGCATTCGCGATGAGCACCAGCGCCGGATCCCGCGCCCTCCCCAATGCGCCGCCGGCTACTGCCTGATCAGTCGTGCGCTTCCCGCGCGTCGGATTCAGGGGTCGGCGCGGTACCATGGGGAGGCGACGGGACCGAAAGGAGGGGAAAACCATGACAGAGAGGAATCGCGAACGGTGGCTGGCGGAGCCGGAGTGGCTGGCGCGGCATCTGGATGATCCGGGAGTCCGGGTGGTGGACGTGCGGGGGGCGGTCAAAACCACTACGGATGAGGAGGGCACCCAGAAGGCCGTCTACACCGGGCTGCGAGACGCGTATCTGGCCGGTCACCTGCCGGGCGCGGTATTCGTGGATTGGACGACCGACCTCGTCGATCCCGATGATCCGGTACCGGCGCAGGCCGCGCCCCCGGATCGGATCGCCGAGTTGCTGGGCGGCCTGGGAATCGGCGACCGAACCACGGTGGTCGCGTACGACAGCCATCCCGCCAGCCAATTCGCCACTCGCCTGTGGTGGCTGCTCCGCTATTATGGCCACGACCAAGCGATGGTGCTGAACGGCGGTCTGGGCGGCTGGAGCGCGGAAGGCAGGCCCCTGAGCACCGAGGTAAAGAGCTACCCTCGGGCCGTATTCACGCCCCGGATCCAGTCCGAATGGCGGGCGACCGCCGAGCAGGTGTTGGCCATGCTTGGCCAGCCCGGCATCACCCTGGCCGATGCGCGCGAGGATGCTCAGTATAGCAACGCGGTGCGGCGCGGGGCGCGGGGTGGCCACATTCCGGGGGCGATCTCGGTGCCGCGCGAGCTGTGCATGGAAGCGAACGGCACCTTCAAGGCCGACCACGAGTTACGAGCGTCGCTCGAGGGGGCGGGGCTGCGGCCAGAGCGACAGGTGGTGGCCTATTGCAACGGAGGCGTGGCGGCGACCACGCTCCTTTTCAGCCTGAGCCTGCTTGGGTATTCCGCTCTGACCAACTACGACGGAAGCTGGAATGAGTGGGGCAATCGCCTTGACCTCCCCGTAGAGGACTGATAACTGGAGAGACGTCGTGAAGAGGCCGGTCGCTTGGCAGCGACCGGCCTCTTTGCGTTTTGGCGTGTCACCTACTTGTAAGATAAATATACTGAATGTATGTTAGGCATTCAACTATCCATCCATTTACTATGTTTAGTAAACATAGTAAATGGATGGATAGTTCGGCTGGCTGCCCCTGCTAGGATCTGTTGGCTTATTCGGGGGCGGTGAAGCGAACAGTCGGAGGATCCTCGGCCAGGCCAGAAACGATCTCACGGATCATTCGAGCCAGTTGCCGCTCGATCCACTGAGCGGCGGCGGCCGTGGGGCAGCGCACGATCAGGACCGATCCGTCATGGGAAATCTGGGTGGTGGAGGCGACCCGCGCCCGATAGACCGCTGGGGCCAGCACCGCCGCCAACTCTCTTTTGATCGCGTCCCACAATCCATCGGGTGCCGGCCGCGCCCCCGTACCTGTTTCCTGAATGGGGGGAAGGGGGGCTGTTTCTTGCTGTTCTGTGTAGTGTAATCTCTGTTTCTTGTAGGTGTCTGGTGGGACACGAGGTTCCCGGTGATCCGGGGTGGCCGCTGGGACACCTCCCTGGTGTCTGTTGGGACGGCTGGGTGATGTCTGGGTGGACACCTCCCTGGTGTCTGACGAGACACCAGGGGTAGAGTGGGCGCGGCCGCGGATGGCCCAGCTTTCCCCGTCCTGATCGCAGAGGCGGAGGCGGATGTAGCTGGGCCGCCACCCGCGGTCGGGGTCGAGTTGGCGATGCCGCTCGATCAGCCCCTTGGTTTCCAATCCGGCCAGGGCCCGTTGCACGCTCCGCTCGCCGAGCCTGGCGCCCCAGTCCAGGCGGGATCCCTCGCGGGTGACGATCCCGCCGCCGATCTGTTCGACCGTAATCTGATCGCCTTGCTTCTTGAAGCCAAGGGTGCGGCGGATCAGGTAGAGGAGGACGCGGAGTTCGATTTCGGGCAGGAAGGGCGCCACCCAATCGAAGAAAATGTCCGGGGTCTGGGTATAGAGCGGAGGATAGAGACCAGGGAAGGCCGTCCAATCGGGGGGCGATTCGAGGTCATAGGGGCCGGCCGAGAAATCGTCGTCACGCGGCATCGCTACCTCCGATGGACCGGCCATTGGCCCGCGCCACGAGATGCACATACCGCTCGAGGGTGGCCAGGAGATCCTCCCGATCGGCCCGAGGAATCGTCTCGTCTTGCAGGAGGTCGACCAGGGCGCGGATCGTGGGGTGGCTGGTAATTTCGGGACCGAATCCCTCGGCGGGAAGGCCGGCGGCAGCCAGCAACCGGTTGGTCTCGGAAGGGTTCAGTCCCAGGGTTTGGGCCAGGGCCAGGGCTTGCTCGCGTCCGGCCGGGAGGCGCTGGCCTCGTTCGAGCCGATTCACCGTGCCCACGTTCACGCCGCTCGCCCGGGCCAATCCGTTCTGGGCCAGACCGGCCCGTTCGCGATAGGTTCGCAATAGGGCGCCGAAACTCGATTCCACCCGCTCGCCCCTCTCCGTTGTCTCCTATTCCCCACAGCATATCCTGACCTTTGCGGATCCGTCAATCCACCCGTCCAGGATCCATGATAAATGCATAATTATACATGCCCTCCTGGAAATAGCGGGATCCTTTGCGGATACGCAAAGCCGGGGATTGCCGCTTGCTCAGCCATGTCTCCGCGGCGGGTCCGGGGTCCGCGGGTTTGTGATCGATGTCGCGCTCCCGGAAAGATGCATGTGACACCACAACCATGGGATGCGTGGATCACAAAACACCGGTATGCCCTTGACTTCCGAGTTGGCGGGCGCGCCCTGGGCGGCGGCGCTACACTGAATCGAGAGAGCGGGCCGGTGGACGGCGCCGCCAGCGTGGCCGGCCGATTCGGCGCCAGCTGACCGCGTGGGTATCGCTACGGGAGCGTGATATGGATCCCTTGAGTAGCCCGGCAAGCGGCTGGAGCGAGGCGGATGCTCGGCACTTCCTGGAGGTCGGGCAGATCCATACTCCGTCGCGAACCGAGATCGGCGAGATCATTCTCGACCTCATTCCGGCTGAGCGCGAGGAGCCATTCCTCGCGGTTGAGCTTGGGGTGGGCGGCGGTTGGTTGAGCGAGGCGATCCTGGCGCGCTTCCCCGCCGCGCGCATGGTGGGTCTGGATGGATCCCCCACCATGGTGCGGGCGACGGCTTCCCGGTTGCGTCCGTTCGGCGGGCGCTTTGAGCCGCGCCCGTTCCGGCTTGAGGACCGGTCGTGGCTGGTGGATATCGGTGCCGATATTCGCTGCTTTGTCAGTTCGCTCGTGATCCACCATCTCGACGGCCCCGGGAAGCGGACCCTCTACCGTGACCTGCATGCCCGTCTGGCGGATGGCGGCGCGGTACTGATCGCCGACCTCGTAGCCCCGCGCGGCGAGCGCGAGCGGCGCTGCCTGGCGCGCTGGTGGGACGAGGAGGTGGAACGCCAATCCCTCGCCCTGACCGGTGCCCGCGCCGTGTACCAGCAATTCGTCGACGATCACTCGAACTGGTACACCTATCCCGATACGATGGATATGCCCTCGACGGTGTCCGAACACATCGAGTGGCTGACGGAGGCCGGCTTCGCCGGCGTGGATGTGTTTTGGCTACGGGCGGGGCATGCTGTCTACGGGGGCTATAAGGAACCGTAGTCTGAGCCGCGAGAATCCGGCTTCATCCTTTGAAGGGGTCGCGCTCGGTTCGCGCGAAGGGGCATTCCAGCTGACCCATGAACGACACGCAAGTAGCCGTAACCAGACATCGGCGCTCTCACGCCGGGAAATCATGCCTCTGTCCGCCGCGGATTTGGATTCTAACGCATCAGGCCGGCCCGCGCGGCGAGGTCCCATACCCAGGGTGCGGTCTGCTCGACCCATACGGCGGCCCGGTAGAAGCGCGGCACATACACCTCTCGCCTTGGCCGGAGAACCAGATCGGCGAGGTGGTGGGCGACCACCTCCGGTCCCGGCACGAACAGGCGGTGCCGGCTGGCCGGATCGGTCCTGATGAATCCCGGTGAAACAACCGAGACCGCCACCCCGGTTCCGGCTACCTGCCGTCGCAGGGACAGCGCGAAGCCTCGGAGGCCGAACTTGGTCGCGGAATAGAGGGGATCGAGGGCCACGGCGCCGGTAACCGCCCCAACCGCGATGATCGCCCCATGGCGCCGCTCGATCATGCCGGGGAGTACGGCCCGAGTCAGCAGGATGGCGCCCAGCAGGTTGGCATCGATCATGCGCGCGATCTCCTCGGGCGCCAGGGTGAGGGGCGCGAAGGCGCCGCCGCCCACGTTGTTGACGAGGATATCGATTCGCCCGAAACGGTCCATGACCTGCCGGATCAGCTCGGCGATGTGCCGCGGATTGGCCACGTCGGCCGGCAGGGCCAGGGCCCGCCCACCGGCGGTGACGATTGCCTCCGCCCGCGCGGCCAGCCGATCCGCGCCTCGGGCCACCAGCACCACATGGGCGCCACGTCGGGCCAACTCGCTGGCCGTTGCCGCCCCGATGCCCGCGCTCGCCCCGGTGACAATCGCGACTTGCCCGTCCAACGACTTGAGTCTCACCCGTGCCATCCGCGGATCTCGTCCCGCCTGCTTGCCTCACACCCCGCGTGAGTATAGGAATACACGGCGCGATTTGCAAATACGGAAGGTAGCCCAACCGAAGCCGGAGTCCCGATCATCGCTCCGGCCCCGCGAACTGGCCCTTTCCAGGGGCGCGTGACGTGACGCTAGCCGGCGGCCCGGTACCCGAGCCGTTGGGCTTGCAGGTCGATGCGCCCGATTTCGTGGGCCAACTCGCAGCGGGTGAGCGCTTCCTCCACGGCCCCGCGGACATTGGGGCGCTTGAGCATCAACCACAGTCCATAGGCGCAGATACTCCCCGGCTGCCGCTCCCAGCCCAGCAGGGTGCAGGTCGCGTAAGAGCGGACCGCTCGGCGTTCCACCGGCTTGAGATCCGGAGTCACCTGGCTCAGCCCACGGGTGAGCCACGAATCGAGCGCCGCTTTCTGGCCTCCCACGCCCGAAAGTTCGACCACCGGGGCCACCAGTTCGCGCCACTCCGGATGGGCCTCGGCCCGCGACAGGCCGTGGATCACGGTGGAGTGGTTGAGCCGCAAGAGTCGGGCGATCTGGGCCGGATTCAGTCCGGCCCGGTTCAGGGCCCAGAAGGCCGCGTGCCGGGCCGCCGTAACCTGGGGCGTGCGATCCCGCGCCCGCACCCGTTCCTCCGGCACTCCCATCCGTCGGGCTACCTCGGTGATGATCGCGTCCGCGTTCCTCGCTCGCTCGCTTTCCCCCATCCGACCGCCTCCTTCTGTATTGGTACAGATTTTCTATTCCATAATAGAACAAGAATCCTAAATGTCAAGCAGGCGGGGAAAGAACCGGAGTGTAAAACATGGAACAGTGGTCCTCGGGAGCGGTCGGCCGATCTGCCCGCGCCATGCGGAGAGCGCTCTTGCCTCGCGCTCGGGGCCTGGTAGAATCGTTCCGACTGCCGAGAAGGAGCGTGTATGATCCCCGAGCCCGCGCCTATCGTCCTGACGACTCTTCCCCTTACCGCCGACCGTTGGCCGGATTTGGAGACTCTATTTGGTCACAATGGGGCCTGTGGCGGCTGTTGGTGTATGTGGTGGCGCCTGACCCCCGCCGCCTTCAAACGCGACAAGGGAGCGGCGAACCGCGCGGCCTTCCGGGCGCTGGTCGAGAGGGCGCCGGAGCCGCCCGGCCTGCTGGCCTACGCCGGCGCCGAACCGATTGGTTGGTGCGCCCTGGCTCCTCGCGAGGATTATCCCCGTCTTGAACGCTCACGCACCCTGGCGCGCATTGACGACGTCTCGGTGTGTTCTGTCACCTGTTTCTTCGTTAGCCGCCGCTACCGCCGCCAGGGCATCACCACGGGCCTTCTGGCCGCCGCGGTCGCCCATGCCGCTGCCCGAGGGGCGGGGATCGTGGAAGGGTATCCCGTCGATCCGCGCTCGCCCACCATGCCCGATACCTTCGCCTGGACCGGCTTCCTCTCCGCCTTCGAGCACGCGGGATTCGTCGAGGTAGCCCGCCGCTCTCCCTCACGCCCGATCATGCGGTACTTCATGGAGCCCAGTAGGTAAGAGGATAACGCAAGGGGTGCCTCCCTCCTCAACCACCAAGATCGGCCAGTGCCCGTTCGAGAACGAGATCCCGCCCCGCCGAGAGCGCCGCTGGAGAAGCAGCCACCTCCTCGTCGGGTGGGACGCCGATGCCATCCACGATCTCTCCCTTGGCCCCACGCATGAAGGTCACGGGGATTTGCAGCACCCCGCCATCGCCAAGGAACCACGGCTCGGCCGGCCCGGCGACATCCCCGGCGGTCCGTTCGCCGACCAGGCGCCCCAGATGTAAATCCCGGACGGCCGCCGCCGTGACGTCGCAGGCCGAGGCGCAGCCCCGGTCGATCAACACCACCAGGGGCACGTCCAGCACGGGCATGGCATCATCGGTCCAGATGGCAGTCCGGTGACCGCGCCCATCCTCGTAGTAGGCAACGATCTTGTGATGCGCGAACGCGCCCAGGAGCCGCGGCGGCTCGGCGGCGGAACCGCCCTCGTTCCCGCGCAGATCCAACACGACCCCGCGCAGGTGCCGCCCCAGGCCCAGCCCATCCACGGCCGCGACCACGAAGTTGGCCGTGTTGTCAACGAAGCTCGTCAGCCGCACATAGGCAAGATGACCGGGCAGTATTCGGGCCAGCACCGGCTGCGGCACGGGATACGGCGCCGGGGTCACGGAGACGGTCATAACCCGACCATTCGCTGGGCGCCGCGCCATGAGGCGGGCAGTGGCAGGCCCATCAAGCTGGGCGAGAACCGCTTGGTCCGCCACTCCAGCAACCACCGGCGGAAGCCCGTTGATGGCGGTGATTACATCGCCCAGCCGGAGGCCGGCCCGATCGGCCGGACTGCCGGGATCGATGCCGATAATGAACATGGGCGGGATGGTCCTATCGGGCAGAGCGGAATCGGCGGACAGGCGCAGGCCAAGACCAAAGTCGCCCTGCCCTGCCGCGCCTGGCGGATTCCCGCCCGTATCCGGCAGCGGCGGGGCGTAGCGCGTGTGATCGTCGTGCAAGCTTGCCGTCATGCCGTTAATGGCGGCCTGGGCTACGCCGGCCCGTATCCGCCCATCACGCGGCAGGCCGGCGGCGATAATGGCGTAGGTTTGGCGGAAGGCGCGCCAATCCGCGGCGGGCGTACCGTGTAGCGGCGGCAGCACGGCC
The DNA here is from genome assembly GCA_036559345.1 of Chloroflexota bacterium. Taxonomy (GTDB): domain Bacteria; phylum Chloroflexota; class UBA5177; order JANWHV01; family JANWHV01; genus JANWHV01. The sequence continues at coordinate 15,583 of DATBTL010000509.1, forward strand.
GCCGATTGATCCCAACCGTGCCGCGCCAGATCGGTGGCCAGGGCAGCCATGGCGCCATGCAAGAGCACGCGGTCATCGAGCGTCGATCCAGTGGGATAATGAGCCAGGAGGCAGGCATAGACCTGCGCGATCGTCGTGACCGTAGTGGGTGGGATTCGAGCCCCTACCACCGTGCCCTGGGATCGGCGGCAAGGCGGTACCGCCGTGGCCCCGGCCGGACCGGCCAGGGTGTGAGGGGATGGGGTGAACCCTACGCCGCACGCCAGGCCCAACCGGATGGTGAGATGGAGTATCCGTCGCGCCCGCGCGGACGAGCAGGGGCGTCCCTTCATTTCGCTTCTCCTTTGCCAAACGGACTCGGGCGATCATCGTCTCTCGGCCCGAGCGCCTGCCTTCTCACTTGCTCGATGCGTATTGGGCGAACCAACTAGGCCCCAACCGCGCCCGTCGCAGCCCCTCCGCCACCAGGTCGGTAGGCTCGCCAAACATCTGGGTGATGATGCCGCTCATGCGGCGCAACTCCGCTGGATAGGAACCCCATTCATAGAGTGACGGGTCGGCCTGCGATGCGGTCAGTGCCTCGCCAGACCCAAGATAGAGCACGGCATCCGCTTGGGCTCCGTACCGGACCGCCTGGGGTGTGCCGGCGAGATAGGCTCCCGAATTAATCCATGGCTCCACAGACTGCGTCGTCTCGCCTAGCCAGGTATCGGCCAGGGAAGCGATGGCCGGCCGCGGCCAGCCGGTGACCGCCATCTGGGCCTGCCGGAGAAGCGGGTCCCGCTGCAAGCCGGGTGGCAGGATAAGGGGATCGATCACGTAGAGCGCTCCCGGATACCGCTGGCTCAGGAGACTGGCCGCGTTGGGACTTTTTGGATCGTCACCCGAGCGCAGCCCCCGTAACAGATGGTTGGATCCGGCAATCAGCAAGGCGCGACGGCCCTTGCGCATTACTTCCCGCTCCACCACCGCGGCGTAGTGCGCGTCGCGTTGCTGCTGTGCCGAGAGCACGTATGCTTTGTCCGCGACCCCTCGCACCTTGCGGCGATCGAAGGGAGGATCGCCCAGCAGCACGCGGATGCGGCGATGGGGCGGGCGCATCCAATTGATGGCCCGAACGGCGCGGAAAAAGCGTTCGTAGATCGGCGCGTCCCACAGGATGTTGCCACCGATCGTGAAGCGCCAAATGTGCGCCAACTCGTCCATGGCGACCGGTCGATCACCCAGAATGAAGCGGTCGGCGATGTCCTGGTGCAGGGCATTGCCGAACTCGACCACGATGTCCGTGAGTTTGCCCGGCAGTGCCGGGTTGAACAGCAGCGCCACACGGAAGTCGTGTATCTCCTGTAAGAGATGGCGCTCCGCCAGCGCCACCAACGGGTAGCGGTCAAGCGCGGCGAGGACGCTCGCCGCGGCTTCGCGTGGGCGCAACACGCCGCCCGTGGCCACGCCACGCGCGCTGCCGGTCGTGGCAGCCGCATCCACGCGGTTAGGGTCGCCGGCTCCGAGCGTACCGGCCACCATCACCCCGGCAGCGGCGATTCCCGTCCGCCGAAACAGGGTACGGCGCGTGAGGGCGGGCCACGTATTTGGTTTCTGTTGCTCCATCATCCTGCCATCCTTTCTCATTGTTGGCCGACGTTCCCACGACGGGGCGGCCAGGCTCCACGCTAGGGCGCCATGCTGACCCTCGAATGACCGGTTCTGTCATACTTGGGTCATCTTTCGGCGCCAGTGTGGGGGATCGGTGGAGAGAGGGCCTATCCATGCGCTTGCTGCTTATCGAGGACGATCGCCGCTTGAGCCATACGCTCGGCTTGAGCTTGAGCGAGGAGGGCTACGCGGTTGACCGCGCCTACGATGGCGTGGAGGGGCAGGAATTAGCGGAGGCGCTCGGCTACGACGCGATCATCCTCGATCTGCTGCTGCCGCGGAAGGATGGGCTCGAAGTCTGCCGTACCTTGCGCCAACGCCGGGTGATCGCTCCCATCCTGATCTTGACCGCGCGCGATGCCGTGGCCGATCGGGTGCGCGGGTTGGACAGCGGGGCCGACGACTATCTGGTCAAACCGTTCGCGCTCCACGAACTGCTGGCCCGCTTGCGCGCCCTGCTCCGGCGTACCTCGCCCCAGAAAGATGCCATGTTGGCGGCGGGTGATCTCTCCCTCGACCCGGCGACGCGCCACGTAGCACGCGCGGGACGGCGCATCGTGCTCACCACCAGAGAATTCACCTTGCTCGAATATTTCCTGCGCCATCAAGGCCAGGTGCTCACGCGGGCCCAGATCGAGACCCATCTATGGGGCTACGACTACGAGGGAGCGTCGAACGTCATCGATGTATGCGTGCGCCGCCTGCGCCGCAAGATCGATGATCCCTTCGCGGCAAAGATGGTGGAGACGCTCTATGGCGCGGGTTATCGCCTGCGCGTGCTGGACAATGATGAGCGCGGCGCCCGATGATCCCCTACCCGCGCCTTCGCCCTCTTCGTATCCCATCCGCCTTCCGCGGGGTACGTGGCCGCCTTACCCTGTGGTATGTCGCCATGTTGGCGGTGGTTCTCGTCCTCTCGGGCGGCGCGGTCTACACGATCGAGGGCCAATCGCTGACCGCGGCCCTGGACGCCCGCCTGCATACTCGGGCCCAGCAACTGGCGGCCACCTACGATGCCAGGCACGATCAACTCCTGGCCGCACCCGATGCCGCCACGCGGAACGGCGACGAGATCGTGCTCCTGCTCACGCTCCAGGGCCGGATCGTGCAACGCCAGGCGGCCGGTACCCTGACCGCCAAGGCCCCATGGAGTTTGGTGTCGCGGGATCTACGGGTCACGGCGCTCAACGGCGGGCAGGTGGTTGAGGAGGTCCTGATGGTAGCGCTGCCCTCCACTGAGACCAAGGGGGGTGGGATCCAGACAACGGTGAAGCCGGGTCTCTTCCGCTTCACCGGCGTCCCCCTTCGAGAGGGCTCTCGCGTGGTGGCCCTATTGGTGGTTGGTCTTTCCTCGGATGTGCCGCGGCAGTTAGCGGCCCTGGCACGCGCGCTCGAACTGACCATTCCGATCGCCCTTCTAGTTTGCGCCGCCGGCGGCTACTGGCTGGCGGATCGAGCCTTACGGCCCGTCCGGCGAATCGCGCGGACAGCCCGTGAGATCGGCGCCACGGATCTGAGCCGCCGCCTCGGTCTGCGGCCGGGTGATGAACTGGGCGACCTGGCCGCGACCATCGACGGCATGCTCGACCGGCTGCAGGCCGCGTTCAGGCGCCAGCGCCAGTTCACCGACGATGCCGGTCACGAACTGCGCACACCCCTGGCGATCATCGACCTGGAGGCAACGCGCATCCTGGATCGGCCTCGGACGCTGGAGGAGTATCAGCGCGCCATCGCCGCCATGCGGCAAGAAGCCACGCATCTGGCGCGTTTGGTGGATGGCCTTCTGATCCTGGCGCGCGCGGATAGCGGGCAACCCGCTTTGGCCTGGGAGGAGATCGATCTGGCGGAGATAGCCCTGGATGTGGTGGAGCGCCTCACGCCTCTCGCCCGCCGGAGCGGGATGAATCTGATCCTGGCCCCGCTGGACGAATTACCGCTCCGCGGCGACCGGGTCTATGTGACCCAGATGGTGATGAATCTGGTTGAGAATGGGCTCAAGCATGGCGCGGGTGTGGGCACGCGAGTGTGCATCGAGGGCGGCTGCCGCCGTGAGAAGGACACGGACGGGATCTGGCTGCGGGTGGTCGATGATGGCCCTGGCATCGCGCCGGAGCACCTGCCGCATTTGGCTGAGCGATTCTATCGCGCGGATCGAGCCCGCACCCATAACGCCGGCGCGCGGCAAGATGACCAGGCTGGCGGGCTGCCGGCGACTGGCAGCGGGCTGGGCCTGGCGATCGTTCACTGGATAGCGCGGGTCCATGGCGGGCGCCTTCTGATCGAGTCGGAGATGGGCCATGGGGCGACCTTTGAGGTCTGGCTGCCGCGCCATGGAGATGTGCCCGGACCTGGGTAGCAGAGGAATAAGCGCTCCCTTCCGGCGGCGACGCTAGCGCATCGGGTACCCTGAGGGCGTGAAAGAGGAAGCGCGTGACCAGGCGGCGGGGAAAGAGCGGCCCACGACCCTCTCGCCGTTCGCCGCCCTGGCCCCCATCCTCCGCTGCCTCTATTGCGAGGCGCCGCTGGTTCTGTGGGAGCGCGCCCTGACCTGTCCGACCGGACATAGCTTCGACCTGGCACGGGAAGGGTACGCGAACCTCAGCCAATCCCGCCAGACCGGCGACAGCACGGAGATGTTGCGGGCTCGCCGCCGTTTTCTGGAGGCTGGGCACTACCAGCCGCTCTCCAACCTGATCAATCGCCTGGTGGCGGAGCACTGCCGGGACACTCCCTCCACGGTGTTGGATGCGGGCTGCGGCGAAGGATACTATCTTGGCCGCCTCCACCAGTCCCGCCCCTGCCAGGTCCTCGGCCTTGACGCCGCCAAGGACGCGGCCCGGATGGCGGCCGGCCGCTACCGGGCGGCGGCATTCCTGGTGGCCGACCTCAAGGAACGCCTCCCCCTGGCCGCTGGAGAGGTACATGTGATCCTCAATATTTTCGCGCCTCGGCATGCGAAAGAGTTCGCAAGAATACTCCGGCCCGATGGGCTGCTCCTCTCGGTAATCCCCGAGCCCGACCATCTGGGCGAGTTGCGCCGGCTCCTGCCCCTCCTGGGAATCGAGGAACGGAAAGCGGATCAGGTACGGGCGACCCTGGAGCGGGAGTTCATCCCGTCCGGCGCCAAGCGCCTCTCCTACCCACTCTCCCTCACGGGGGGAGCGTTGGGAGATCTCGTGGGGATGACTCCCAGCGCCCGCCATCTGGACGATACGGCGCGCGCTACTCTCCTGGCCCTTGGCTCGGCGCCGCTCACCGTCACCGCCTCCTTTCTCGTGCTGAGCTTCCGCCCCCGGTATACTTGAGAAAGCGACAAACTTGCGTCCTGGCGGATCGACTAAGCGGTCCCAGCCGGTTCGCGCTCATTCTCCGGCCTTGACCGGCGGATCACGACCCGCTCCTGGAGATCCATGACCACCAATGCCGCCGCATATACCGCCCTCATGGCCAACCGACCGGTCATCCTGGCTCCCATGGAGGATGTTAGCGACCCCGTGTTCCGGGCGATCTGCCGCGAACAGGGCGCCGACCTCTGCTTTACCGAGTTCGTGAACGTCGATGGGCTGCTCCGCGGCGATCTCAGGGCCCGCCGCAAGATCACTCTCGCGCCCGAGGACACTCCGACCGCGATCCAGATCTATGGTTCCGACCCCGAGAAGCTTGTTGAGGCGGCCCGGATGGCCGCCGAGGCACAGCCATTCTTCATTGACATAAATTGTGGATGCTGGGTGCCGAAGATTGCCCGCCGGGGGGCTGGGGCGGGGTGGCTCCGCGATCTGCCCGCCATGCAGGAGATGGTCCGGGCGGTGGCGCGGGCGGTAGACCTCCCGGTGACCGTCAAGACCCGGATCGGCTGGGGCGATGGCGAGCCGGCGGTGCCCGAGATGGTGCGCCGCCTGGAGGACGCGGGCGCGGCCGGAATCACCTTGCATTGCCGCACCGCCAAGCAGCGCCACGAAGGCGATGCCGACTGGACCTGGGCCGCGTTGGCCCGCGAGCTTGTCCGGGTGCCGGTGACCGTCAACGGCGGCATCGTGCAGGCGGAGGATGTGCCGCGAGCGTTGGCCGAGACCGGCTGCGCGGCGGCGATGATCGCGCGGGCGGCAATCGGCAACCCCTGGATCTTCCGTGAGGCACGGGCCGCCCTGGCCGGCTGGCCGATCGTCCGTCCCACCGCCGAGGAGCGACTGGCTCTCTGCCGCCGCCATTTCACCCTGGCCTCGGCGGCGCGGGACGAGCGGGCGGGAATCTGCGCCGTCCGCCGCCACCTGGGCTCCTACGTCTCTGGGCTCCCCGGCAGCGCCGAGCTACGGCGCCGTCTGCACGAGCACTACACCCTGGCCGGCTGCCTGGAGATCCTGCACCAGTTCGAGGAAGACCTCGACCGTCACCGCGGAGATGACGCCGCCTGAGTAGAGCCTCCGGCTGCGGCCGGATGGCAGGGACGGTGCCGGCTGAGGCCGGGTGTGCGGCGATCCCGATCTCAGCCGGGTGTCCTGTCACCCCTACCTGAGAGATGGTATCCTCGAAGAACGGTCGCACTGGCGAAAGGATCCCGCTCCATGCTGTTCGAGCCACCCGAGCCGTCCACCTGGCGCGAGGCCCTGGCGGGCGAGCGCGAGAAGCCATATTTCGTGGCCTTGCAAGCCTTCGTGGCCGAGGAGCGCCGCACATACACCGTGTTCCCTCCCGCCTCCGATGTGTTCAATGCCTTGCGCTACACCGAATACAACGCGGTCAAGGTGGTGATCCTGGGCCAGGATCCCTATCACGACAAGGGGCAGGCTCACGGGCTGGCCTTCTCCGTCCTCCCAGGGGTCGCGACTCCACCTTCGCTGGTCAATATCTTCAAGGAACTGCACGACGACCTGGGCTGCCGCGTCCCCAATAACGGCTGCCTGATTCCCTGGGCCGAGCAGGGGGTGCTTCTCCTCAACACCGTCCTTACCGTGCGGGCCCACCAGGCGAATTCGCACCGGGGGAAAGGTTGGGAAACCTTCACCGACACGATCATTCAGTTGGTGAGCAATCGGCTCGAGCCGGTCGTGTTCGTCCTCTGGGGATCGCCGGCCCGGAAGAAGGCGGCACTGATCGACCTCACCCGCCACACGATTGTCCAGTCGGCTCATCCCTCGCCGCTCTCCGCCGCCAACGGTTTCTTCGGCAGCCGCCCTTTCTCCGCCATCAACACCGCGCTTGAGCGGGCAGGCAACGAGCCAATCAACTGGCAGTTGCCCGATCTCTAAAGGTCGGTATCAGCCCGCGAATGCGTGCGCACGGCAAGGGCGGAGCGATTGTGATCAGGCGTGATGCCCGCATGATTCCCAGTAAGGCTGGAGACGTCATATGGACCGCTTTGAGCAGTTGGTGGACCAGGCCATGCGGCAACCATTCGCCGGCTGGGATTTTTCCTCTCTCCACGGCAGGATGCTGGAGGACCGCCCCGCCTGGGACTATGCCGAGCAAGCGCGGCGCCGGTTCTCAGGCGTCACCACCCTGCTGGATATGGGGACCGGGGGTGGCGAGGTGCTGGCGGGGTTGGCTCCGCTGCCGCCCCGGACGGTAGCCACCGAGGGCTACGCGCCCAACGTCGAGATCGCGCGTCATCGCCTGGCTCCGCTGGGCGTCGATGTCGTGGCGGTGGAGGGCGCCCC
>DATBTL010000510.1:0-3879 GCA_036559345.1 Chloroflexota bacterium
ACAGCAGCAGGAAGCGTTGGCGACCCTTCTTCTGGACGAGATGGGCGATGATGCTCGATGGGAGTCTCTGTTTGCCGATCCTCGATCGCCCAGCCTCCTTGCGCGGCTGGCTGAGGAAGCAATGCGTGACGACCAAGCCCAGAGGACCGAGCTCATCACGGGCGATACGTTCCTCTCATGAGAGAGGGAGCCTCGGCATCCGCATCGCGGTGCCGCAGGTGATTTCGAGACGCACCCGTGCCTTCCGCGACCTGTTCGCGGCGCTGCCGGAGCACGTTCGCCACGATGCGGATGCCGCGTACCAGCGGTTTAAGGCCAATCCTGAACACCCAAGCCTTCGTTTCCGTCGCGTACACGCACATGAGTCTGTCTACTCTGTCCGGGTTGGCCTCCACTATCGGGCGCTGGCGCTCCGCCAGCCGGATTGTTGGCTCTGGTTCTGGATTGGGACACACGCGGACTACGACAAGCTTCTGGGTTAGACCCGTGCCCCTACCAGGCACCATCGCTCACCATCGCCAGGCGCGCCCGCTTAGAGCACGTCTTATAGCTTCGTGTCTTATACAAAACCCCACAGGACATGCATATCGTATCTCCCTCCCCCGCACCCGCCCCTACTGGTATGATGGTTGATAGCATCACGCGCGATACCGTCTGGCTCGGCGCGGGGCGGCGAACGAGGCGGCGGGATGCTTTCCGAGTTCGGTGGCCGCCGCCCTCGCGGCATCGCGGTACCCTCGCTACGCGCGTGACGTCCTTCCGGTGAACGGCTCGCCGCGCCCGGACCTCCGGGGCGGTTGGCAAGAAGGGGGAGATGGATGAAAGCGGTGGTGATGGCTGGTGGCGAGGGTTCCCGTCTGCGTCCGCTGACCGTGGGAAGGCCCAAGCCCATGGTGCCCTTGGTCAGCCGGCCGGTCATGGAGCATATTCTACTCTTGCTGAAGCGGCATGGGATCACAGAGGTGATCGTCACCGTCCAGTATCTGGCCGGCGTGATCCAGAGTTATTTCGGTGACGGCTCGCAACTGGGGATGCACATCGAGTATACGGTGGAGGATGTGCCGCTCGGCACCGCCGGCAGCGTCAAGCAGGCCCAGCACCTGCTCACCGAGACCTTCCTGGTGATCAGCGGCGACGCCCTCACCGACTACGACCTCACCGCGATCGTCGATCAACACCGACAACGCGGCGCCATGGCTACCCTGACCCTGGCCCGCGTGGCCAATCCGCTCGAATATGGGGTGGTGATTACCAATGACGATGGCTCGGTGCGCCAGTTCCTGGAGAAGCCAAGCTGGAGCGAGGTCTTCTCGGATACGGTCAATACCGGCATCTATGTCCTCGAGCCAAAAGTCCTCAACTATTGCCCCACCTCGCAGCCCTTCGACTTCAGCAGCGAGCTGTTCCCGATTCTGATGCGGAACGGCGATCCGATCTTTGGCCATATCGCCGAGGGCTACTGGTGCGATATCGGCAACCTGGAGGAGTATGCCCGCGCCACCCGCGATATGCTTGAGGGTCGGGTTGGACTCGAACTGCCCGGACGCGACATGGGGAATGGGATCTGGATGGGCGAGCGAGTGGATATCGCCCCCGACGCCCGCCTGGTTGGGCCGCTCTGGATCGGCGATGAGGTGAAAATTGGTCCCGGCGCCGAGGTGATCGGCCCCAGCGTGCTCCGCGATAACGTGATCGTAGACCGCCAGGCCACCATTGAACGGAGTATCCTCTGGCGCTCTTGCTACGTGGGGGAGCGGGCGGAGGTCCGGGGCGCCCTCCTGGCCCGCCAGGTCAGCGTCAAGAGCAACGCGGTCATTTTCGAGGGCTCGGTGATCGGCGATTCCAGCACGATCGAGGAAGGCGCGATTATCCGCGCCAACGTCAAGATCTGGCCCAACAAACAGGTGGAGGCCGGCGCCACGGTCTCCAGCAGCATCATCTATGGCCAGCAGGGCCGCCGGCTCCTGTTCGGACGGAATGGGGTGACCGGGCTGGCCAATATCGACATGACCCCGGAGTTCGCCGCCAAGCTGGGTGCCGCCTATGGGGCCACCCTCCCCATGCATTCCACCGTCTCGGTGAACCGCGACCTCTTCCGTACCTCGCGCATGATCAAGCGCGGCATCATCTCCGGCCTGTCCTCGGCCGGGGTGAACGTGTGGGATCTCACCTCGCTGCCCCTCCCGGTGGCCCGCTATTTTACCCAGGTCTCCACCGCCCTGGGCGGCGTACACGTGAGGGTCTCGCTGAACGATCAGAGGATGATCGACGTCAAGCTGATCGATAAGCAGGGGCGCGACGCCGACCGGAATGTGGAACGGAAGGTGGAGGGGCTCTTTTTCCGCGAGGATTTCCGTCGGGCCCGTCTCGACGAGATCGGGATGATCTCCTACGCCGCCGAGGCCGAATGGCGTTACCGTGAGGGCTTCTTGCAGTCGCTGGACGCCCAGGCGATCGGGATCGCCGCCCCGCATCTGGTGATCGATTACGGGCAGGGCGCGACCAGCGGCATGCTGCCCGGCTTGCTGGAGCAGTTGGGATGCAAGGTGGTGGCGATCAACGGCGGCGTGCAGGAGAATCGCCCGATTACCGCCTCCGTGGATCCGCAGGAAGCGGTGAAGCAATTGCAGGCCATTACCGCCGCGCTTCCCACCGACCTCGGGGTGAGCATGGAGATGAGCGGCGAGCGGATCTCCATGGTCGATGGCCAGGGCCGCCTGGTCCCGCATATGACCGCGCTGGCGGCCATCGCCTCCCTGGTCTTCCAGGCCGAAAGCACGACTGGGGATCCCGGCCCGCCCCCGGTGGTCGCGGTCCCAGTCACCGCACCCAGCATCCTGGAGACGATCGCCGAGAAGCATGGCGGGGTCATTTTGCGCACCAAGGCCAATAGCCAGGCGATCATGGCCGCCGCCGCTGGGGAGAACGTGGTTCTGGCCGGCGATGGCGATGGGGGACTGATCTTCCCCCGCTTCCACGCCAGCTTTGATGGGATGTTCGCGGTGGCCAAGCTGCTGGAGTTGTTGGCTACCGTGGGCACCTCGCTGGGCGCCGCCGTCTCCGGCCTCCCTCGCTACTATCAGAGTTCGACCAGCGTCACCTGCGCCTGGGAAATCAAGGGTCGGGTGATGCGCATGCTGAACGAGAACTACCGCGGACAGCGGGGGAAGCATATCGACGGGATCCGGATCGAACTGGGCGAGGAGTGGGTGCTCGTCCTCCCTGACGCCGATCGCCCAATTTTCCACATCGTGGCCGAGGCGCGGAGCGAACAGGCGGCCAAATCGCTGGCCGAGAAGTATGCCCTGGTGGTGAACGGGCTTCAACGGTAAGCAGAGGAGTGGGCGTCCCGTCCCCATTCACGGGGCGGACGCCCACCGGTTTGACAAAGGAGCGTATGGAGCAGATCGAGTTACGCGGCGTGACCCTCGCCTTTAGCAAGGGCCGCAACCGGATCGTGGCCGTGACCAATATCAACCTGGCCCTGCCAAAGGGCACCTTTCTCAGCATTACCGGCGCCTCCGGCTCCGGGAAGTCGGCCCTGCTCCGCCTCTTTGGGGGTATTGAGAAACCGAGCGCTGGGACGGTTTGGCTGAATGGGAAGGATCCCTGGCGGATGAATTTCCTCAAGCGCCGCCGTTTTTGTCGGGAGACCATCGCCCACGTCCCTCGGGCCCTGGACGTGCGCCGCTACCGGACCGCTCTTGACGTGGTGATCAAGAACTCGCCCGCCAAACTGGATAAGGAAGCGAAGCGCCGGCACGCGGCCGAGATGCTGGATCGGGTGGGCCTGGCCCCGCGGACCAGTCATCGCCCGTTTACCCTCTCCGGCGGTGAGCAGCGCCGCCTGGCCCTGGCGCGGGCCCTGGCCGCCGACCG
>DATBTL010000511.1:0-20670 GCA_036559345.1 Chloroflexota bacterium
CGATCCCGGGCGTCGGGTCGGCGGATCGCCAGACCTTGCTTAACCAACCGATCAGACAGGACTGCCGCGCTCCCATCGGTGATCTCTAGAGCCCGGGCCAGGGCGCCCATGGTAAGGCCACTGGGATAGAGCCGGTCCAGAGCCTCAAGCTGATGAATGGTAATCGACCGTACCTCGGCCTGCAGGTCGGGTGGCAACACCTTGGTAACCAGGCAGCGATTGAACCTGGGACGTAGGGAGACGAAACGCTCCACCAGTTCGCCGCGCGTTTGGCTCGTGAGAACAACCGCCATCGGATTACCAGCCACCGTAACAAATCTTACTCCACACACCTTGATTATAAAGGTATCCTGGTGTATGGTCAATGTAGAGACGAGAACCCTTGAAGTCACCCCAGGTCGGAGGCCCGACAATTTTCGGATTGCTAGGGGACTGAGTATAATCGTAAGTAGCCGGGTTCGACCGTGGACGTGGTGGTAAGGGTGGGCAACCACTCAAACGCCGCCGACCGAGCGTTTATACTCCAGATACTAGAGGGTGTACATATACTACGATAAGGGCGTAAGTAATGGTATCCTTGAAACGGACCACTGGCTTTTCCAGCCTCTTCCGTCACGGCGCGGATTGTCATATGCCAGAGCCGCTGCGGCGCTCTACCTGGCGTGATTGGCTGTACCTAATTGGCCAGTTTGGTTTGGTTGCTGGGGTGGAGCTGAGCGACGACTTCATTCATGCCCTGCACCCACTGGGCAATGAACCTAGCGGCGTGGTTCACGCGGGCGAGGTCATGCGCTTTGAAATGGCCCACGGCTTCTGGATCGAGCCGGGCATCCAGAGCTTTTTCACCCAGACCCACACGATCCTGGGCCACGAAATTGGCTGGGAGCAAGTACGGCCAATCGCGGACGGCCTCTATGGCCAGGGTCATATTCTCTTCACGATTCTCTTCGCCATTTGGGTGTTTTTTTATCGGCGCGGATTATTCACCTTCGTACGGAACGTGTTCCTGATCACCAACCTGCTGGCCGTGGCTCTCTACGAAGCCTTCCCCTTGGCGCCGCCGCGTTTATACAGGCCGATCCACATGCTGGATCCTATTTTCGGCAGGGGAGGCGTGGGGGTCTCGTTCAGTTTCAATGAGTATGCCGCTATGCCGAGCGTGCATGTCGCCTGGGCCACCATTGTTGGAGTGACGCTATTCTGGGCCGCGCGTTCGTGGATCATGCGTTTCCTCGGGCTGGTCTATCCTCTTGTGATGTTGACCGCGGTGATCGTGACCGGCAACCATTTCCTCAGTGATGCCCTGGGAGCCGAGGCCGTGGTGCTCATCGCCTTGCTGTGCGCGATCCTCATGGCCTGGAGGGCGAGCGGGCACCATTCGTTGCACCGCGTCCTCAACCAATTGCAGCGTCTGCGCTACGGCCCGCCCGCTATCCCAGCCGCGGGACCGAAGAGCCAGCCGGCCGATGCTCCTACCGTGGCAGCCTAACCCGCGAACGTGTACTGCCGCATCCGTACGTCAACTTCCGATAATGTTGGTTATGTGAAGATGGAGGCAATCCAACGGATCGGACCGATCCATTGGATTGCCTCTGCCATGACAGACAATTGGAGAGTACTGATATGGCGAACAGCGACTTTCGCGGCGCCCTGGACGCATTTCTCGCCTCGAATGCGTTTGAGGAAGTGGTACAGGATGATCTCTCGGAATTGCCCTTTATCCAACGGGTGGTGGAGCTCCACCGCGACGGCCGCTTTACCGTCTACAGCCAGCGAGGAGATGCGGCCGTCTCACCTGATACGCTCGTCCTGGGAATCCCTCAGGGATCGACGGACATGGTACGAGCAGCGCTGGAGCGAGAGTTCGCCAGCGCGAATTAGATCCTCCTTAGATCTTCCGGCGCCGGCCCTGGTCACACGAATGGGTAGTAGCGGGTTCCCGCGTGATGAGATATAACCAGGCGGGTACCCCATGAATTGGGCTGTGTTCGAGGAAGGTTAACCACATGACTTCTGGTCGTCGCCGACTGTCGATTCTGGCCGGATGCGCGCTCGCCGCGTCCAGCGTGCTCTCGGCTGCCCATACCAGCCACGCCGCGTCAGGATGGTCCCAATACCACAACAAGGCGTCGCGATATACTATTAGCTTCCCTATCGCCTGGACGGCGGACCATAGCCACAAGGATGGCACCGATTTCAGCGTTCAGTCTCCTGATGGAGCGGCGTACGTCGGAGTTGTGGCAATCGCCGACGCGCATCCCTCGGTCACATTGCGGGCAATCGATCTGGGCGGCCTGCAAGGGGGCGGTAAGATGGTCACCACCCCAACATACAAGGTGATCAAGATTCATGGCACGGCGTTCGAGGCGTCACAGGCCTTTGAAAAGGCTTCCACCGGGGAGGAATTGAGCCTCATGGTCTTAACGGCCCGGCATAACCACAAGATCTATTTGATGACCGCCGTGGTTGCCGGTACGCCCAAGGGCGGCCCCACCCACCCAGCGGAGTTGACCGCCGCAACCACCATGCTGCAAAGCATGGACATTCTCGGGTAAGAGGCGCGCCCAGCGGCAAGAAGGCGTCCCGGACTTCCGGGACGCCTTCTTCGTCACTTATGCGTTGAGCAGCACCAGCCGCGTCAGTAGCTCACTCAGCGCCGACTCCGGGTTGTCCGCCAGCCCGCAGTGAACCGGCGAGGTCTGAATCACGCTGCTTCGAGGGGAGACAAGCCAGTGAAAGCGCTCGGCCTGGCTGAGGGCGCCGATTGGACCAGAACCAGGGCCGCCTCGGCAGATCGTGGGGATCAGGTCGAGGTGGCGCCGTATCTCGACCCGGTCGGCATCGGGGGCGAGCGCGGCCAGCCGATCTTCGTCCAGCTCAATGTTCGCCGCCAGAAATCGTTGGGCCCGGCAGAAGAGGATCACTCCCGCGTTCACGAACTCCCCACGCTCAACCCGTGGCACGACCCGGATGAGCGCATAATCAAAGCTGTTCGCGGGCATGTTCCGCTTCCTCCGCGAACGCGCGCGGCGCGTCCAATCTCCCCATCAAGTAGGTTAGGTAGGCGTTTCGATGCTCGTCAATGCCGGCGAACCGAGGCTCATCGCCCAACCAACTATCAGGAATATCGGCCAGGATCCCCTCCAGTTTGTCGCGGCTGAGCAAGCACGCCAGACGATCGTCTAGCTCTCCAATACTCGCCGCGGTAGGCAGCAGCACATGATCCTTGATCCTCGGGAATGGGGCACGGCTGCGCTGGAGATACTCATCCCAACTATAGTGAAAGAACAAGCTGGCCCCATGATCGATGAGCCACAGGTTCCTGTGCCACAGCAATAGGTTGGGGTTCTTAATCGTGCGATCCACATTGGTCACGTAAGCGTCGAACCAGACCACCGCCGCCGCCAGATCCGGCTCCGGGGGTGGGGCGACCAAAGGATCGAAGCCTATCGATCCTGGTAAATAATCGAGGGCCAGATTCAAGCCGCCGCTGGCCTCGATCAGCGCCTGAATCTCGGGGTCGGGTTCTGAGCGCGCCAGCACCGGGTCCAACTCCACCAGCACGATCTCGGGGACCGGCAACCCCAGAGTTCGCCCGATCTCGCCCGCCACCAACTCCGCGATCAGGGCCCGTTGACCCTGGCCCGCCCCGCGAAACTTGAGCACGTAGGTGCCATCGTCGTCCGCCTCCACGATCGCGGGTAGCGATCCACCCTCGCGCAATGGCGTTACATATCGGGTCGCGGCAACCGTCCTCAACATCAGGCGCGGCCTTTTCTCAAGTCATCAAGCCCCCTGCAAGGTATCGGCCCGGCGCCGCGCGGCGCAAGGTTGTATCTAGTCCTGAGCCAGCGAGTAGTCCCAGACCTCATGCGGGGCATGCACAAGGGTCTCGAGAAACTCCGCCCCATCCTCATAGCGCCGATCCGGCACGCGGGCAACCACCACGGGAAAGATGACTTTGGCGCGGTCGAACGGCCATGGGTCGGCGACCGCCGATCGCGGGCCGGTTTGCCGCAATAATACGGTCGTTTGACCCTCATTCCCAGGGATATGGTCGATCTCGCCGTCGCCCAGACCGCGATACAGGAAATAGAGAGACAGCCGATCCCATGCTCTGAGGCGCAAATATGCGGGCCAGAGCCGGTCAGGAGCCATCGAAGCCGCGTATCGGGGGTGGGAGGCCAGCGTAGACCGCAAGCGGCCCTGTAGCGCCGTCTGCTGTTCGATGAAGTCGCGCTCGACGGCGGATCGGTCCGGGTTGTCCGGCGGGGTGAGAGTCGGAATGTCCCAGCCCTCGACTCCGGCATAGAGCACACTGGCATGGAGGCTGGCCAGCAGACCGGTGTATGAGTCAACCGCGACCGCGCTCTCCACACCTTCGCGGTAGAACGCGGCATGGACGGGCCGCTCAATCTCAGTGAAGTTCCTGGGGCGGCCGGTCTCGGGCAGCAAGGTGGGCGCATCCTCCCACACACGCCAACCAGCGTCGTGCAGGCCGGCGGCCCGGATCGTTTCCTCGCGATGGGTAGGCGCGGGGAAGCGGGCGTTGCCCCAGCGTTCCGCCATCCTTGCCACCTGGGCCATGTGATCGGTTTGCCTGGTGATTACCAATTCGCCGCCCTCGTTCCGGATCAGCATCACGTCTCTCCCTCCGGTAGCCTAATTTCCCCCGAGCCACTGGCTGATGTCGTGCGCGCTTACGACCAGGACCAGCGTAAGCAGCAACGCCATCCCAATCAGGTGCGCCATCCCTTCGCGGAGGGGGCTCACCCGCTTCCGCCGTACCACCCCGATCAGTACGAACAGGAGCCGGCCGCCATCGAGAGCCGGGATCGGCAGCAGGTTCACGAAGGCCAGGTTGAGGCTCACCAGGGCCGCGATATAGAGGACCGGGCCCGCCCCAAGGGTCGACACGGCATTCGCGGCACTCCCCGTGACCCGCGCGATCCCCACCGGGCCGGTCACCCCCGCGCTGGTGCAGTGATGGCCCGTGAATTGGTGGACGGCGGACTGAATGAATACTCCTGGCTGGCCCAGCGAGTTCTTGAGCGCGCTCCAGCCATCGGTGCCGGTAAAGACTATGCTACCCAGGAAACCGACATGTCCCTGGCCGGAAGCCGGATGCACCCGAGGGATGACCGTGCGCTCCAGGGTAGCACCGTGCCGAGCGATGGTGAGCACGGTCGGTCTACCAAGGGAGCAGGCGATTTGATCCTCGGCATCGGTCTGGGTCTCCACCGTGGCCCCGTTGATAGCGGTGATCCGGTCGCCGATCCGCAGCGCCGCGGCGGCTGGAGAGTGGGGTTGCACCATGGCCACCACCGGAACGTCCTGGGGGATCGGCGCAATAGTATAGACCAGGAAGAAGAGTACGAGGGCGCCGACGAAGTTCATGGCCGCGCCGGCTACCAACACGGTCGCTCGTTGCCAGGCCGGCTTCCCGCCGAAACTGCCGGGCCCAAGATCGTCGCCATTCTCGCCGTCCATGCGGACAAAGCCGCCCAGGGGGATTGCGTTGATGCTATACAGCGTGTCGCCCCGCTTCCGGCTCCATAAACGCGGCGGGAAGCCAAAGCCAAATTCGGAGACCCGAATCCCGAAAGCGCGGGCGCTGAGAAAGTGGCCCATCTCGTGGATACCCACCAGGACCAGGAGCAGCAGCACAAAGGAGATAATCGAGACAAGCGCGTACATGAGTTTCCAGGCGCTCCAAGCATGTTCGAGGCGGCACACCCGCTCTATGAGCATACCAGGGCCCCAAACTCGCGAAGCCTATGCCACTGGCGATACGCGCCTTGCTTAGAAAGTGCGCGCCCTCTCGGCACACCGCCGGCGCCCCTCGTCATCGGCGGCCAGGATCGCGGCCAGATCAGGCTCTGGCACGGATGTGTGCCCTTCCAGCACCGACTCAATGAGCGGGGCGATAGCGGTGAGCGGGATTGCCCCGGCACTGAAAAGCTCCACCGCCACTTCGTCGGCCCCGCACAAGGCGGCGGGATAGGTGCCGCCGCGCCGGCCCGCCTCGATGGCCAAACTCAGGCACGGGTATCTGCTCCAATCCGGCTGGGAAAATTGCAAGTCGCCCAGCTTCGTTATGTCCACTTGAAGCTCCGGCTGCTCCCAGCGTTCTGGGTAGCTCAGCGCGTATTGGATCGGCAGACGCATATCGGTGGCCCCAAGTTGCGCCTTGATCGATCCGTCCACGAACTGGACCAGCGAATGGACCACGCTGGTGGGATGCATGACGACCTGGATCCGCTCGTACGGCGTCCCGAAGAGCCAGCGCGCCTCGATCACCTCCAGGCCCTTGTTCATCAGGGTGGCGGAATCGATCGTGACCTTTGGCCCCATTTTCCAGGTGGGATGCCGCAACGCCTCCTCGGGCGTGACCAGGTGCAGGGTTTCGAGTGGTCGGTGCCGCAGAGCGCCGCCCGAGGCCGTGAGCACCAACTCGCGGATCGTCGCCGGATCCTCGCCCACCAGGCATTGCCAGAGCGCGCTGTGCTCGCTATCCACCGGGATCAACTGCCCCCCATGCCGTGCGGCGGTCGCGGTGACCAATTCGCCCGCCATGACCAGCACTTCCTTGTTGGCCAGACCGACCCGCTTTCCCGCTCGGAGCGCCGCCAAGGTGGCCAGGAGGCCCGCCCTCCCCACGGTCGCCACCAGGACCAGGTCGGCATCGGGATGTGACGCCAGCGCCTCCATGGCCTCGGGACCACGGCCAATCGCGGCTCCTGCCGGGAACTCCACCGCTGGCTCGCTCCCATCGCCGATCACGATGTGGCGCACCATGAACTCCGCCGCCTGCTCCGCCAGGCGCCCCTGGCGCCGGGCCGCCAGCCCGATTACTTGCAGACGGTCTGGAAAGCGGCGCGCTACGTCCAGCGTCTGCTCGCCCACCGACCCGGTGCTGCCCAGGATTACGATTCGTTTCATGGGAAGAGCAGCCGCCAGTAGAAGGTCAGGGTAACCGCGAACAGCAAACTATCGATGCGATCCAACACCCCTCCATGCCCGGGAATGATCGTCCCCGAGTCCTTGACCCCCGCCTCACGCTTGAGGAGCGACTCCACCAGATCGCCGCCCTGAGCAGCGGCGCTCACGCTTATCCCGATCAAGGGAATCGCGGCCCAGGGCACGTGCAATCCAGCCACCGCTGCCACGACGATCGCTGCCGCGAGTCCGGCCACCAGGCCGCCCGCCGCGCCCTCGGCGGTTTTCTTGGGGCTAATCGCGGCAAAGAATGCGCGTCGGCCGAACCGCCGGCCCACGAAGAAGGCGCCAATATCCGTGCTCCAGGTGACCGCGCAGGCAAGAATGGTCCAACTCAAGCCTTGGCGAGTAGCGCGGAGGAGGAGGAAGTGTGAGCCCAACCCAACCAGGTACAGGATCGATGCCGCGGCCATGGCCCAGGCCAGGAACCGTCGGGCGGGCGGGCCGCCGGCGAGCAGCATCCCCAGGCTGGCCATCAGGGCCACGGCCGCGATCACCTGGGCGCCATAACTGTGGTCGAATCCCAGTTGGATTCCTCCCAGCACCATCACCGAGGCCGCCACCGCGAGGTAGCGCCAGCGCGGTTCGGCGGGCGCCTGACCGAAGGTCGCGAAGAGGCCGGTGGCTTCCCAGACTCCAATCCCGCCCATCACCGCGATCCCCGCGAAATACGGCAGTCCCCCCAGGATGGCCAGGGCGATCATCACCGGGGCCAGGACAAGGGCGCTGACCACCCGCGCCATCATGGGCGGTTACAGCTTTCCATATTTTCGATGCCGCCCAGCGTACGACTCCACGGCCTCCCGGAGATCCTCGGGCCCAAAATCGGGCCACAGTTTCGGGCTGGCGTAGTACTCGCTGTACGCCGCCTGCCAGATCAGAAAATTCGAGAGACGCATCTCGCCGGCCGTGCGGAGAATGAGGTCGGGATCCGGCAAGCCGGCGGTAGACAGGTAACGGTCGACCAGCCCCTCCGTCACCTCCTCTGGGGCTACTCCCTCGGCCACGATTCGGCGAACCGCTCGGGTGATCTCGTCGCGCCCACCGTAGTTGAAGGCGATGTTCAAGTGAAGGCGAGTGTTGTCTCGGGTGAGCGCCACCGCGTCTCGGATTGCCTGGGCCAGCAACTTGTTCACCCCATCAAAGGAGCCGATGTGCGCAACCCGGACCCCCTGTTTATGCAGATTCGCGGTTTCGCGCCGGCTGATCAGGGTGAAGAGGCGCATCAGGCCGCTTACCTCATCGGTGGGGCGGCCCCAGTTCTCGGTGGAAAAGGCGAAGAGAGTCAGCACCTCGATCCCCAGATCGATCGCGGCGGGGACGATACGCTGGATATTGTCTACTCCCTGGCGATGCCCTTCCAGGCGCGGACGATGACGGCGCTGGGCCCAGCGCCCGTTCCCGTCCATGATAATCGCCACATGCCGGGGCACGCCGCTGGGTGCCGTGGTGGGCCTGTCCGCGATCTCGGCCGGTCGGGGGGCGCTCACGCTATCTTTTCCGCCTTCAGGTGGGTGGTAGAGTGCTAGACCGCGAGAATCTCGGCTTCCTTGGCACTGCCCAGGTTTTCCATCTCCTGGACACTGCGGTCGGTGAGCTTCTGGAGGCGCTCGGTGGCCCGCCGAACCTCGTCGGCCGTAGCGCTTTTGTCTTTCTCCTGCGCCTTGAGCTTATCATGCACCTCGCGCCGCACGTTCCGAATCGCGACTTTGTGCTCCTCCAGCTTTTTGTGGAGCATCTTCACCATATCACGCCGGCGATCCTCGGTGAGCGGGGGCACGACTACCCGCAGATTCGTTCCGTCATTGGTGGGGTTGAATCCCAGATCGGCTTTCCGAATCGCCTTATCGATGTCGTTAATGGCCGAGCGGTCGAACGGGGCGATCACCAAAGATCTTGCATCGGCGGCGCTGATCGAGGCGAGTTGATTGATCGGAGTGGGACTCCCATAATACTCCACCACTACACCCTCCACCAGGGCGGGGGACGCGCGGCCGGTCCGGACCGTCGCCATGTCGTGTACCAGCGCCTCTATCGCTTTTTGCATCCGACGCTCACCATCATCAAGAAGTTCCTGGGTCATTGTCGTGCTCCTCTCTCGCTCGGCAGGCGCCGTTAGCTTACCAGGCCGGGCCGCTCGCCCGCCGCCACCAGCGTACCCACGTCCTGTCCCCGCACCGCCCGCTCGATGTTGTCGGGCCCTTCGAGGTTGAACACAATGATCGGCAGGTTATTCTCCTTGCAGAGGGCGAACGCGGTACTGTCCATTACTTTCAGTTCACGGCCCAGGGCAGTGTAGTAATCGAGCCGCTCGTAGCGCTGGGCGCTGCCATCCGTTTCCGGGTCGGCGGTATAGATGCCATCGACACGAGTAGCCTTGAGCAATACCTCGCATTTGAGCTCGATTGCCCGGAGCGCCGCCGCCGTGTCGGTGGTGAAATAGGGGTTGCCGGTTCCGGCGGCCAGGATGACTACCCGGCCCTTTTCCAGGTGGCGCATCGCCCGTCCCCGGATGAAGGGCTCGGCTACCGCGTCCATGGCGATCGCGGTCTGAACCCTGGTGTCCACATGGTTCCGTTCCAACGCGTCCTTGAGAGCCAGGGCATTGAGCACGGTAGCCAGCATCCCCATATAATCGGCGGTCGCGCGATCCATCCCGGCCGTACTGGCCGAAAGGCCGCGGAAGATGTTGCCGCCGCCGACCACAATCGCCATTTCCACGTTCAATTCGCGTACGCGCGCCACCTGGGTGGCGATTCGCTGCACCACCGCCGGGTCGATCCCGTAGCCGGCCTCGCCCACCAGCGCTTCCCCACTCAGTTTCAGCAGTACGCGACGGTACATGGACTCTTTACTCCCCAATCTTGAATCGCGCGAATCGACCGACCCGGACATTCTCGCCGGTTTTCGCTCCGACCTCAAGAATCAACTGGCGAATTGATCGTTTGGGATCGCGGACATAGGGCTGATCGAGCAGAGCGACTTCCTGTACCCAGTTCTCGACCCGGCCCGGTAGCTCCGTCTCGATGTCCCTCTCGGTCGTTCCGGTGAGGCGCAATTGCTCGGCGATGGACTCGCGCTCACGCGCGATCATGTCCTCGGGAATGGCCGACTTCTCTCGGTAGAGGGGATTCGCGGCGGCGATATGCAAGGCTATTTCACGGGCAAGGGTGCCGAAGTCCTCGGTGCGTGACACGAAATCGGTCTCGCACAGAAGCTCCACGATGGCGCCCAGTTGTCCATTAGCGTGGCGATAGAACTCTACCAGACCCTGGTTGGTTTCGCGGGTTGGATCCTTGGGGCCGCGCATCCCCTTTTCCTTGAGCAGGGCCTCCGCCTTGGCGATGCTCCCTTCGCTCTCGACAAGCGCCTTCCGGCAATCCATGATTCCGGCGCCGGTGCGCTCGCGCAGTTCCTTCACGAGCTGCGCACTGATTTCCATCTACATTCTCTCTTTCTCGCTGAACGGCGGGCGGTACGAAACCGCCCGCCGCCCTTGCTCTGTTACGCGGAAGGCTTTCCCGCCTCCGGGGGTGTCCTCCTACTCGGCGGCGACCGGCTCCTCGGCCGGTGGCGCCAGGTCAAGCTCGTTTTCGGCGACAATCGGCTGTTCGGGGACCACGATCACCGGGGCCGGTTGGTCGTATTCGTTCGGAGTGGGGGAGAAGCTCAGATCCTCGCCGCTGACCGCGCTCGGTTCCAGGTCGGCGAACGCCGACTCACGGGCCTGCTTCCCTTCAATGATCGCGTCGGCAATTTTGCTGGTCAGCAATCGAACCGCCCGAATGGCGTCGTCATTGGCCGGGATTGGGTACTGAACCTCATCGGGATCACTATTGGTGTCCAGAAGGGCGATGACGGGAATCTCCAGCCGGGTGGCTTCTTGAATGGCCAACCGCTCCTTATGGGTGTCGATAATGAACAGGGCATCTGGAAGCCGATTCATTCCCTTGACCCCGCCCAGAATTCGGTTGAGTTTGGTGATTTCTTCTTGAATGCGCAAGGTCTCGCGCTTGGTCCGTTTGGCCATGTCGCCGTTCCGAACCTGATTCTCCAGATCCACCATGCGGCGGAGCCGTTGCTGGATGGTGGAGAAGTTGGTGAGCATTCCGCCCAACCACCGCTGGTTCACAAAGTACATGCCACAGCGACGCGCTTCCTCGGCTACCGCCTCCTGGGCCTGCTTCTTGGTGCCGACGAAGAGGACCGTGCGGCCACCCTCCGCCAGCTCGCGAGCATACTCGTACGCGGTCTGCAGCCGATGCACGGTCTGCTGGAGATCAAGGATGTGGATGCCGTTCCGTTCGGTAAAGATAAACTCGCGCATCTTGGGATTCCAGCGTCGGGTCTGATGCCCGAAATGCACGCCGGATTCAAGAAGCTGACGCATGCTTGCCACTGCCATGCCTATGTATCCTCCTGGTTGGTTTAGAACCTCCACCGGCGTCCCCTCGTTACCCTCGCCCCACGTGGGACAACCAGGGCACGATCAACCGGTGTGTGTATTTGGCTGGGAGCCAAGTACAGAGGGTAACACGACGGCCAATGCACGGCAAACCACGGATCGGTCGGATCCGACCGATCGGACCGATCGGAAGACTAGAGAATGTAGCGGCTAAGATCCGGGTTCGCGGCGATGGCCGCCAGCTCCTTGAGGACGAACGCCTTGTCCACCACCACGGTGTCGCCGCCTCGCTCGCTGGCGG
Source organism: Chloroflexota bacterium (assembly GCA_036559345.1). Lineage (GTDB taxonomy): Bacteria > Chloroflexota > UBA5177 > JANWHV01 > JANWHV01 > JANWHV01. The sequence goes on from DATBTL010000511.1 coordinate 11,706, forward strand.
TGAAGTTCAGATCCTCGAGCACTTTTTCCACGATCGTATGGAGCCGCCGAGCGCCGATGTTCTCCATCCGCTCGTTCATCTCCCAGGCGACCCGCGCCATTTCCTTGAGCCCGTCCTCCGAGAACTCCAGATCCACGTTCTCCATTTTGAGCAGGGCTTGATATTGCTTGGTTAGGGCATTATTCGGCTGGGTCAGGATGGTCACGAAGTCGTCATAGGTGAGAGTGTCCAACTCGACCCTGATCGGGAAACGGCCCTGGAGCTCGGGAATGAGGTCGGAAGGCTTGACCCGACCAAAGGCTCCGGCCCCCACGAAGAGGACATGGTCGGTTTTGACCGGACCATACCGGGTGCTGACCGACGAGCCTTCGACGATCGGCAATAAATCCCGCTGCACGCCCTCGCCCGAAACGTCGGGGCCGATCTCGTTGCCCCGGCTGACAATCTTGTCAATCTCGTCGATGAAGACGATCGCCCCTTGTTCGACTTTCTCTATCGCCGTGTCCACGACCTGGTCCCAATCGACCAACCGGTTGGACTCCTCCTGAATCAGGAGCCGGCGCGCTTCCTTGACCGGAAGTTGGCGCGAACGCTTCCGCTGGCTGTGCATATGGGTGACGAAATCCTGGAATGCCTCGCTCATGTCGTCGCTGGACATCCCGGCGCTGAACTCCATGGCCGGCCAGGCGCCATCCTCGGGTTCCAGTTCGATCTCGACAATATGCTCCTCCAGCTTTTGCTCGGCCAACATTTTCGCCACCGCCTTGCGCCGGCGCTTTAGTTTTGCCGAATCGACGACCACCTTCTTTACGTCGGCTTTTCCGTCTACTTTGGCGTCCACGACTGGCCGGGGTTCCCGGCGATTCTCGTCCGCCCCGTTCTGGTTTCCTTCGGCGGCGGACCCATCGAGCGAGGTGACCAGATAGGTGATGAGCTTCTCGGTGGCGAGCCCCTCCGCCTGCGAACGCACTTCCTGCTGGCGGGCCTCCTGTACCATGTTCACGGCGGTATCGATCAGGTCGCGGACAATCGACTCCACGTCGCGTCCCACATACCCCACCTCGGTAAACTTGGTCGCCTCGACCTTGATAAACGGCACATCGGCCAGCTTGGCCAATCTGCGGGCCAACTCGGTCTTCCCCACCCCGGTGGGTCCAATCATCAGGATGTTCTTGGGAGTGATCTCGTCGCGAAAATCCTTGGGGACGAGTTGGCGGCGGTATCGGTTCCGCAGCGCGACCGCAAGCGCACGCTTAGCTTTAGGTTGGCCCACGATGTACTTATCGAGTTCCACAACCGCCTGCCGGGGCGTCAACGACTCGAGCTTCTTCTCGTCCATGGGTAGTACCTTCTCAAAAACGTTCAACGGTGTCGCACATGCCTTGCCATCGAGGCGCAAGCACACTACGCCGGTGACGGCTCACCAGGGATCGTTTCCACGATGATCTGGTCGTTGGTATAGATGCAGATCGAAGACGCGATTTTCATTGCGGCCTCGGCGATTGCCCGGGCGTCCAGCGCCGAGTGGTCGAGAAGCGCCCGGGCCGCCGCGAGCGCGTACGGCCCACCAGAGCCAATCGCAATCAGGTGCCTATCGGGTTGAATCACGTCGCCGTTCCCGGATACGACCAGCAACTCGTCTTCCGACGCGGCCACTACTTCCGCCTCCAGCCGCCTCAAATACTTGTCGGAGCGCCAATCCTTGGCAAGATTTGTCGCCGCCCGCCGCAGATTGCCGCCATTCTGCTCCAGTTGGTTCTCCAGACGCTCCAGCAGCGTGATCCCATCGGCCGCGGAGCCCGCAAAACCCACCAGTATACGATTATTGTACATGCGGTAGATTTTCCGCGCCGTATGCTTCATCACGACCTCGCCCTGGGTCACCTGGCCATCACCCGCCATCGCCACCTTGCCGTCCCGCGCCACCGCGACGATGGTGGTGCTCCGTATCCGCTCCATATGTGCCGCCCTCATCCATTCCAGCCCGTTTCGCCGAGTTATCCGCTAAACATAACACGCGGCTTCTCAGTCTACCAGAACTCAGGCCCTTGGGTGGCAACGGTGATACACATCGCGGAGGCGGGGATCCGCCACATGCAAATACCGCTGTGTGGTCGCCAAGCTCGCGTGTCCGAGCAGTTGCTGCACCGTACGGAGATCCGCGCCTCCATTCAACAAATGGGTGGCGAAGGAGTGCCGCAGAGCGTGCGGATGGGCCTTGTCAGCTAGACCCACCTGTAGGGCGCGGCTCTCGACGATGAGCCCGACCGACCGAACACTCAAGGGACCACCGCGCCAATTGACCAACAGGATGTCGTGCGGAGCCTTGCCTGCCATCAATGGGATTCGGCCTTCGTTCAAGTAGAGGGCCACGGCCGCCGCCGCGGGCTCTCCGAACAGGATTCGCCGCTCCTTGTCACCCTTCCCACGGACAATCGCCTGCCGCTCATCAAGGGCGAGGTCGGTAATCCTGAGCGATACCAGTTCGGCGGCCCGCAAACCGGCCCCATAGAGCAACTCCAATGCCGCTTGGTCTCGGAGAGCCAGGAGCCGCTCGATCCGCTTCAAGTTCCGTGGGGAGGTTCCTTTCCGCAGGAGATTTCCCGCCTGGTTTTCGGTCAGGATGGCCGGCAACTGATGGGGCGCGCGTCCGGCCCTCAGCCGGAGGGCGCCGGGATCGATCTCCAACCCAGATCGCTCAAGATGCCGGAGAAGGCTACGAGCGCTGGACAGCATTCTTGCCATCGACGATCTGGCGTACCCTTCGCCGTGCAGATGCGCCAACCAGGCGCGCAAGACGGCCCGATTCAGGCCGACAGGCTCCGTGACACCTTGGTCGCGGAGCCACGTAACCAGGGCCCGCAGATCGGTTTCACGGGCCCGCGCGCTGTTGGAGCGCGGGCCCTGCCGTGCGTGTACCTCCCGAAGTAGCGCGTGGCAGGCTCGGTCGATACCCGTGGCTCCGCCGGCCTCGGGCCCCAGGACCGCCGGCTGTTCCTTCGCTCGATGATGAATCGTCAATGTCCACTCATAGTGCTGCGAGTATACAACCGGGGGCATGACTCAGGCGCCAATTCTCGGGACAATCTACTCACTTTCGGCTCAGTCACTCTGGTCGGATCCCGCGGTTGTCGGCAGTCGTGAGATCACCGCCAGGGCCAGGACGCACAGGACTATACCGAGCCAGGGACGGCGAATGACCGCGCGCCCCGCCGTTACCGCCAGAAGATCCTCGCCTACCGCGACCACCGGATCCGGAAGGCCCGTGCGCTTCACCACCCAGGCACGGCCGTGGCCCCCCGCGAACGAACCAGCCAGCGCGCCGGCCGCGCCAGTCCCCCAACCGGCCCACGCGGGCTTCTCCGCCAGGCGAAAGCTCGCGATTCCCGCTATCCCACCACTGAGAGCCCGACCCGCTAAAGGGCCGCGATTGAGCCGGCTGGGGATAAACGGCAACTTGTCAGCCAGGAACTCGCCCGCCATCGCCGCCGAAAGCCCGCGGATGGCGAGCTTTTGGAACAGCCACCTGGGGAGACGCTCGGATCGGAGGCCACGCGCGCGCTCCGCTCGGCTCAATATGGCAAGGACGAAGGTGGACCGGAAGCCGGTGACCACCCCCAGGCCAAGGGCGCGGCCAAAGGCGGCCAGCCACGACCCGGTACCTGGAAGTTCCGGAACCTCTGAGCTATTGCCGTCCAATGTCACGCCCTCCCTTTCTCCCTGCTCGTTCATGCTCATCCGACCGCTAGGATGGCCGCCCGCTCGCCACCAGGCGCGGTGTCTCGTCGCCGGCCCGGAGCGCCACCGCTCGGTCAAGGATCCTTTCGATTGCCGCCAAGGGATCGGTGCTCAGCCGCTGGGCTGAGAGACGGAGAATCCCGCGATCGATGCGAGCGGCCATGCCGTAGGTTGCATAGAGATCCTGCCGATCATAGACCGTGGTGGGCGTACCCTGGATCACCAGGCTGGTGGGGTCGAGCTTTATATCCAGGATGCCGAGTTGGGTTGCCTTGAGCCGGATTCTCACCATGGCCAGCATGGCCGCGACCGGATCCGGCATGGGCCCAAAACGGTCCCTTAGTTCGGCCTCCAGATCGATGACCTCCGCCGATTTCGTGGTCGCGGCAAGCCGCTGATAAAGCCGCAACCGCTGATTCCCATCCTCCACGTAATCGTCGGGGATGAAGGCATCCACATGAATACTGACAACTGGGCGCGGCTGCTCCGCCGGAAGCGACTCGCCGCCGGCGCGCTGCCGCTCGATCGCCTCGGCCAACATCGACGCATAGAGTTGAAAGCCTACGGCCGCCATCTGGCCGTGCTGGGCGCTCCCGAGTACGTTCCCCGCTCCGCGGATCTCCAGATCCTTCATCGCGATCTGGAAGCCGGCCCCCAATTCGGTCGACTCGAAAATTGCCTTTAACCGGCGCTCGGCGGTGCGGGAAATCCTCAGGTTCGGGTTATAGAGCAAATAGGCGTAGCCACGACGGCTGCTCCGGCCAATCCGCCCGCGCAACTGATACAACTGCGAGAGGCCGAATTGCGGGGCATCGTTGACGATCATCGTGTTGACGTTCGGAATGTCCAGACCATTTTCGATGATCGTGCTGCAAATGAGCAGATCATATTGCTTGTCGGCGAAGGCAAACATGGCCCGCTCCAATTCCGCCTCCGGCATTTGCCCGTGCGCGATTTCGATCCGCGCCTGGGGGGCCAACCGGCGTAAGCGCTCGGCCATTGCCTGGATAGTCTGCACGCGATTATGGACAAAGTAGATCTGTCCCCCACGGTCCATCTCCCGGAGGATCGCCTCGCGGATATGGTATTCGTCGAAGGGCTCCAGGAAGGTCTTGATCGGGAGCCGTCCTTCCGGCGGGGTGGCAATCACGCTCAGGTCCCGCACCTGCATCAAAGCCATATGCAGACTGCGGGGAATCGGGGTCGCCGTGAGGGTCAACACGTCGATATCGCGGCGCATCTGCTTGAGCCGCTCCTTATGCTTCACTCCAAAACGCTGCTCTTCGTCAATAACCAGCAGGCCAAGATCGCTGAACGACACGTCTTTTTGCAGGAGCCGATGGGTTCCGATCGCGATGTCGATCGTCCCCTCGCGAATCCCCTCCAGCACGCGCTGCTGCTCCTTGGGGGACTGGAAGCGGCTCAGTACCCCAACCCGGACCGGAAAGGCTTGCATACGTTCACGGAAGGTGTTGTAGTGCTGCTGGGCCAGGACGGTGGTGGGAACCAGCACCGCGACCTGCCGCCCATCCATCACCGACTTAAAGGCGGCTCGGAGCGCCACCTCGGTCTTCCCGTAGCCTACATCTCCGCAAACCAGGCGGTCCATGGGCCGGGCGCTTTCCATATCGCCCTTCACGTCCCGGATCGCGCGCTCCTGGTCCAGGGTCTCTTCATAGGGGAAGGCGGCCTCGAGCTCCCGTTGCCAGTGACCGTCGGCGGCGAAGGGGTGGCCGGGCGCCTTCTCCCGAAAGCGATAGAGGTCCAGCAACTCGCGCGCCACCGCCTCCACTGATTCCTTCACCTTGGCCTTGGCGCGCGTCCACTCCTGGCTTCCCAACTTGCTCAGGGCGGGAGCCACCTCGCCCATGCCCCGATATTTAGTCACCCGATCAAGCTGATCGGTGGGAACCAGCAGTCGATCGGTGCCCGAAAACTGCAGATCGAGATACTCGCGCTCCGCCCGTCCGGCCCCGCGCCGAACCACTCCCTGATACCGCCCGATTCCGTGCTCGATATGGACCACGATATCGCCTGGTTGGAAGTCGAGGGCGAAGGTTCCGCCGGCCTCGCGATGAAAGCGCGCGGCGGGTCGCGGCCGGGTCCAACCGGCAACCTCGGCGTCGGTAATCACCAGGAGATGACCGTTCGGCAGGTACCAGCCCTCGGGCAACTGGCCCGGCACGGCGACAATCGTGCCCCGCTCGGGCAGTGCATCCAGAGCCGCGGCCCTGAGGACCGGCACCTGATCCTCGGTTAAAAGCTCGGCCAGTCGTTGACCCTGCAACGAGACGATACAGACCCGCTCCTGCTGCCCGCGCAGTTCGGCGCAATCCTGCACAAAGCGCTTCAGGCTGCCCGCATAGGAGGGAGCAGTGCGAAACACATTGCCCGCGCTCCAATCGAACCCCTCGCCGGCTACCCGTTGCCGCCACTCTACCCGCGGCATCAGCCCTATCTCCTGGCGAACGTCCTCGACCGCCAGCAAGGGAAAGCGGAGGCCGGCCGGCACTTCGCCGCGGCCAAGCAACTCGTCACTCAACTCCCGCGCTTGCTCGGTCAGATCGTCCATGGTGCCGAACAATGCCTCGGGTTCGTCCAGGAACAGGACCGACGAGCCCGAGAGGTAGGACAGCAGCGAGGAAGGTTGCGCCGTCAGATACGGGGTGTAGAACTCCAGCCCGTCAAAGGGGATGCCCTGGCTCAGGTTGCGAAGCTCTTCGTCCCATTGGCTGCGCACATGGGGAAGGCAGCGGGAGGTATCGAGAGAACCGAGTTCGCGAAGCGCCTCCTCGCTGGCCGGCAACACAAAGGGGTGCAACGGCCCGAGAAGCACCCGTTCCAACGCCGCCACCGAACGTTGAGTCGAGGGGTCGAACTGGCGGAGCGACTCCACTTCCGAGCCGAGCAACTCCACCCGGACCGGCCAATCCGCCCCGGCGGGAAACACATCCACGATGCCGCCCCGCCGGCAGTACTGGCCGGGCCGTTCCACCACGGCCGCTTGCTCGTACCCCATCCGGCGCCAGACCGTCATCTCGGTGCTCATCACGAGCCGGTCCCCCTGCCCCAGTTCGCGAATCAGTCCTTTCGCGCCGGAGGGATGCATGAGCGGCTGCAGCAGCGCCCGCGCCGGCACGACAACCACCGCCGGTCCACCGGCACTCAACACCTCCAGCACCCCCTGGCGCTGCTGGACGATCGTCCCCTCCGGGACAGCGCGTTCGTAGGGCAGCGCCTCCAAGGCGGGGAACTGGAGCACGGGGACCGCCGGCGCCACCCACTGGCGCAATTCGTCTACCCAGGAGAGCGCGGTCCCCGGATCGGCTGCCACGACCACCACCTGCGCGCTGCCATGCGCGAACGTCTCGCCCTGGAGTGCGGCGGCGACCACGGGGGCGCTGGCTCGCGGGGCGCCGTGTACCGCCGCGACCCCGCTGGAGCCCAGGCGGGCCAGCAGATCTCCCATCTCCCTGAGCGACCTGACGTGGGCGGTCAGGGGATGCAGGTTGGCGGAAAGGTTAGCCACGGATCCTCTCCTTCGGCGGGTGTCCCGCCGCGGGCACTGGTTTCGCGGCGAGCGGTTCGGCCACCGACGGACCCTGGCCGTTGAACTGATTCATCGCCGCCAGGATGCCGTCGCGTACCACGGTCCCCACGATTGTTACCCCATTCTCGCACAGGAGCGGTATTTCCTCCTCCTCCACCGGCGAGAATGGGGAGAGCACCCACTCCAGCGGCTCGCCCTCCGTTGGACGCCCAATCCCAACCCGCAGTCGCGCGTAATCAGGCGTACCCAATGCCGCGTTAATCGAGCGCAGGCCATTATGGCCGCCGGCGGAACCGCGGGCCCGGAGGCGCAGGCGCGCGAATGGGAGATCCAGGTCGTCGCTGATAACCAGCAGACGTTCCGGAGCAATCTTGTAATGCGACAGGAGGGCCTTCACCGCCCGCCCACTCTCATTCATAAAGGTCAGCGGCTTGGCGACCAATACAGGCGATCCTTCAAGCTGGATCCGATAGGTTTCCGCCTGGTGCTCGAGGCGCCAACGCGGAGCGCCATGCCGCGCGACCAGCAGATCGACCATGCGGAAGCCTATGTTGTGGCGGGTTGGCGCGTAGCGGCGGCCCGGATTTCCCAGGCCAACCACTAACCACTGCCCCTCGGTGGGCGGCTCCGGCTCTTGACGGCGACGGAAGATCATAGGCGCTGGTCCTTGGGGGTATGTTCGTGGTCGGTGCGGAGAGCCAGACTCAGGGCACGCCACTCCTGGACGCTGAGGGTCTCGGCCCGCCGCGACCGGTCCACGCCCGCGGCCGAGAGCGCGGCCTCGATCACCTCTCCGGAATTGGGCAGGCCGCGATTCAGCGAATTATGAATCATCTTCCGCTTGGCGCTGAAACCTGCCTTCACGACCCTAAACAAAAACGGATGGTCGGCGCGCGGAACCACCGGAGTGTCGTGCACCCTGAGACGCACGATCGCCGAATCGACCTCGGGCGACGGCATGAAGGAGGATGGTGGGACTCGGCGCAGGATTTCAATCCGCGCCAGCACCTGGGCAAACACGGTCAGGGCGCTCATCTCGCCAGGGAGCGCCGCCAGCCGTTCACCTACCTCTTTCTGCACCATCAGGATGAGCGCGGTCGGTTGATAAGGTCCCTCCAGGAACAGACGGAGAATCGGAGCCGTGATGTAATAGGGAATGTTCGCCACCACCATGAACGGTTTCCGGACCTCCAGAATCTCCGCCAGATCGGTGTGCAAGACATTCCCTTCATGGATGGTGACATTTTCCAGCCCGGCTGTCCGGTCGGCGCTGATTCTAGCCATCTCCGCGTCCAGTTCGAGCGCGTGTATCTGAGCCCGGGTTTGGGCCAGGGCCAGGGTCAGGGTGCCGATTCCGGGCCCAATCTCCAGCACCTGGCTTCCCGGCGCGGGGTCGGCGGCCCGGACGATGAAGTCCAGCGCCTCGCGGTCGATAAGGAAGTTCTGGCCCAGCTGGTCATTGGTTCGCACCCTATAGCCCCGCAAAATGGCACGGGTCTCCTCGGCAAGGGTAAGAGTTCGGCGCGCGCTACTGGAAGAGGGCGCCCCCACAGGGCGTACAGTGTTCACATCTCCAGTGTACAGGGTTGGCTGAATTACCGCTGTCGTGTACGTGACACGGTCGCATCATCCTCCCGGTGGGCAAGGCGGCTCATGGCAACCGGCCCCTATCCGCCA
>DATBTL010000512.1:0-8718 GCA_036559345.1 Chloroflexota bacterium
TGCCTCACGCAATGCCAGGGCCTGCAGGTATAGGGCGTCCGCTTCCTCCAGCTTCCCCTGCTCGTCCAGCACGTCGGCGATATTGATCAGCGAACCCGCGACCAGACTCGTCTCGCCCGTGGTTTCGCGCACCGAACGGGCGCGCTGGTAATATTCCAATCCCTGCTGCAGACGGCCCTGCGCCTCCACGGTAGCGCCGGCACTGGTCAAACTGGCACTGATCGCGAGCGGGTCGCCAAGCCGCTCACGGAGGGCAAGAGCTTGGTTATGGACGGTGAGCGCCTGGCCCAACCGTCCTTGCTCACGGTAAAGTTCGCCTCGGCGGCTGAGGGTCTCCGCGATGGCGGCGGCATTATTTTGTTGCTCCTGGATCGTCTGAGCCCGGCTCAGTGCTTCCAGTGCCTGCGCCTCCCGCTTCTGGCGAGTATAGACCTCGCCCAGGGCGCTGAGCGCTTCGCTCATGACCACCGGATCTCGCGCGCTTTCGGATAACTGAAGGGCCCGCCCCAGGTGCTCTACCGCCGGGCCCTCCAGCCCCTGCCGGGACGCTACCAGCCCTAACAGGATAAGAGTCTGGGCCACCTGCGGCGCCGTCCCATGCTTCTCGCGGATCGGAAGGGCCCGCAAGGCGGCGTCGCGAGCCAGAGTCAACTTCCCCTGAACCAGATAGATATCGGCCAACCGAACCAGGCAATCGGCCGTTTCCATGGGGCTCCCCAGGCGCTCGCGCATGGACAGGGCGCGCGTAAAGTACCCGAGCGCGTCATGCAAACGGCCACGCCGGAACTCGACATTCCCGGCTATGAACAGCGTGTCGGCGGTTGCGCCAAGGTCGCCCAAGCGCTGCCTGATCGCGGCGGTCCGTTGCAGGAGGCCCAGGGCATCGTCGGCCTGGCCTACCTGAATGTAGATCTCGCTCATTTCGCCGAGAACCCGGGCGGCCTGCCCTTGATTTCCCAGACGCTCCAGGAGGATCATCGCCTTCCTATAAGCATCCAGCGCCTCGGCGTACACTCCTTGAGCGCGATAGATTCCCCCTATCCAGTCCAGGGCCTCCGCCATTCCCGCCTCGTCGCCATCTTGCTCGCATTGGGCAAGGGAGCGCTGCCACTTGGACAGGGTAATGCGGGCGGTCGATGTGAGGGATGCCGGGAGGTCTGCCATGGATCCTTCTCGCTCCCCCTTGGGACAGTTAAGATTGCTCGGACGGTACCTTTAATACTAACGCATTACCAGTCGAGAAGTTGGGGACGGCTCTCGGGGCCGCGAGGCGGCTACCGCCGGAGACGCACGCGGAACGAACGCACCTGGAAGGGGAGCAGATCAAAATGCAGCTTCTCTCCAGACACGGTAATCGTCCCCGCCCCGGTATCCGGCTCCTCGAGAATAGTCACCGCCTCCGCTGAACCCACCGAGCGGCCAAATTGGAGCGTTACCGGACCGCGGCGGTTCGCGCAGTCGTACACCCGGACGATCAGGCCATCGCCATCCTCCGCCGGCTTTACCGTGTCCACCACCGCGTGGTCGTGGTCGCTGCTGACCAGGGAACCGGCCGCCGGCAGGTCGCCGCCCGTCCCCACCAATCGGACCTGGACCGGCAGGTTAAAGGCGTGCGCGGCTCGGACCGTGTCCTCGACCGTCCAGTCCGGGCCGTGCGCGAGGAGCGCGTAGGAGAAAGAGTGCTCACCCTCGTCAGCCATGGGGTCGGGCTCGATGGCGGACTTGAGGAGGGTGAGACGGAGCACATTGCCCTGGCAGTCGTGGCCGTATTTGCCATCGTTGAGCAGGCTGACTCCATACCCGGTCTCCGAGAGATCGGCCCATCGATGCGCGCACACCTCGAAGCGGGCGGAATCCCAACTGGTATTCTGGTGCGTGGGCCGGCTCACATAACCAAAGGCACATTCGTACTTGGCTTCCAGGCTATGCACGGCCAGGGGAAACGCCGCCTTGAGCAGCACTTGCCTTTGATGCCAGTCGATATGGGTTTGCACGGTTACGGCGGGCGAATCGGCATGGAGGAGGATACGCTGGCGGATCGTCGATCGGTCGAAGCGCCGGCTGATCTCAATCGCGGCCCGAACCGGGCCGCGCTCGACGATCTCCCAGGAGGTTACGTCGTCGATCTCGCGCGCCTTCTCGCTATAGAATTGATCGATGTCCCAGGCATCGTAACTGATCGGCTTATCCTCGAAGGCCAGAAGTCGATTCCCGCCCCCACCCGGAGCCAGCACATCGCGCCCATGCTGCTTGTCGAACAGAGACGAGAAGCGGCCCCGCTCATCCAGGGTCAGGCGCACGAAGCGATTCTCCAGCAGGCGCTCCTCGACTCGCAGTGCTGGCGCGCCGCCCAGGGGGTCGCCGTTCCCCAAGGAGAGGGTCGTGTAGCCGTGAGCCGGGATACTTACCCCCGCCACCAGCGTACGGCGGACACCATCCAGATCCAGCACGGCCTGGGTGGAGAGCGGGGCGCCATCGGCATCCAGGAGTTGGTCATCGTCCTGCACGGCGCTGGGAAGCGTCACCGCGATTGTCCCCTCGCGGGGCCAGGGAAGCGCGTGGAACAGAGCCAGGGCATGGCCGCTGGCCCCAATGCGCCCGGCAACCGCTTCCTGCGCCTGGGCCAGCACCGCTTCCGCCGCCGCGCGCGCCTCAGCGTGATCTCGCTTCTGGTCCTCGTACACTTCGCCGATCGAGGAGCCGGGAAGAATATCGTGGAACTGATTGAGGAGCACAATCTCCCAGGCACGAGTGAGCGCGGGCTGCCAGGACTGGTTCATCGCGCCCAGGGTTCCGGCCCAGGAACACCACAACTCCGCCTCTCGGAGGAGTAGCTCGCTCCGCCGATTATCCCACTTCACCCGCGCCTGGCTGGTGTAGGTGCCGCGATGGTACTCGAAGTACAGTTCGCCTTCCCAGACCGCCGTCCGCGGATCATCCCACACCCGATCCCGCAACTGGCGCAGGAAGTGATCCGCGTTCCCCTGGGCAAGCCGAGGCACGCCAGGGTAATCGCCCAGCCGATCCGCGTATTCAAGCATGCGCTCGGTCGGTCCGCCGCCGCCGTCACCCCAGCCAAAGGAGTACAGGGTATGGGTGGTAAGCTCCTTGTCGCGGTTGCGAATGTAGCTGCCCAGCACCTCTTTCACGCTCAGATCACCGTTATAGGTATCCATTCCCTTGGCTTCGAAGCCCGGTGCCCGCACCCAATCCTCGGGTTCCCAATTCTTGGAGCCGGTAATGAAATAGGCCAGCACCTCGGTGCCGTCCAGGCCCCGCCAGCGGAAGGTGTCGTGGGGCATGCGATTGGTCGCGTTCCAGCTCAACTTGGTGGTGACGAAGGTATGGACGCCCGCGCTCCGCATCAGTTGGGGAAGCGCGGCGGTATAGCCAAAGGCATCCGGAAGCCAGAGGATACCGGAACGGAGACCAAAGTGGGTGTGCAGGTACCGCTGGCCATAAAGGAACTGGCGCACCAGCGATTCACCGGCCGTGAGATTAGCGTCCGGCTCGACCCACATGGCGCCCGCCGGTTCCCACCGGCCCTCGCGTATTCGCGCCACGACCTGCCGATAGAGATCCGGCTCGTCCTCCTCCATCCAGGCATATTGCTGGGGCTGGCTGCCCAGGAAGCGGTAATCGGGGTAACGCTCCATCAGGCGGAGGACGGTCGACCAACTCCGAGCCACCTTTCGTCGGGTCTGGGCCAGCGGCCAGAGCCAGGCGCTATCGATATGAGCATGGCCCACCGCCAGAATCCGCCCGCGCCCGGGCGCGCTGGCCGCCGCCAGGGCAGGCAGCCCCTCCCGGAGCACCGCGCGTGCCTCGCGTACCGAGGCCAGGAAGGCGTCGCCGGCGGGATTCAGGCGATCCACCGCCTGCTCGGCCTCCAGGAGGAGGGCAAGGAGCGAGGCATAGTCCGGACCGGCGACCGGTAACACCTTGAGCGCCTCCACCCCGACCAACAAGTCATAGGCCAACCCCTCGGTCTCGTCGTCGATCCGTTCCAGCCGGCAGTCGCCCAGAGTGAAACACTCGTCGGGGCGGCGGGTATGAGTGGTCGCCCGCGCGGCGTAACTCTCGCAGGCCAGGAGATGCGGGGATCCGTCACACAGCGAGGGCGGAAGATTCGTATGACCATGATTCTCGTCCCGGCCCTGCCAGGGCGCGCCGTCGAGATACAGCATCCCTTGCCCGCCCAGGGGGAGGGTAAGGCGTACCTGGCTCTCCGCCCATTCGGCGGGAACCTGGAACCACAGGCGGAACCACGACCAGGGCTCCTGGCCGCCCCACACGGTGCCGCGCGGCGCGGGCCGCCATTCCCCTTCATCCAGGGCGGGAGACGCGGCGCCGCTCGGGCGTCCGGGGAGAGTCAGAATACGTTCCACTGCCCGTGACTCACGGACCGCCGCCCGCATGGTTTCGGCGGCTCGTGCCGCCAGCCGATCGAGCTGCAAGGTCATGCCAGAATCCGCCGATGCACCGCGTCAATGACCACTTGCGAGGAGGTTATGGGAATGGAGCAGTTGCCGGTCACGATGAGGCCCCGATCCCGCGCCTGATTCTCGGCGGCGGCCACCTCCTTCAGGGCCTGGCTCTCGTCAGCGGCGGTCAGGGCGCCGTTGGAAAGGCCACCGGCCACCGCGCGCGCCTTCACCGAATCGGCGATTTCGCCCAGGCTGGGGTTCCCTTCCTCGGTCACGGCCCAGTTCAGGACATGGACCGGGTAATCGAGCAGGTTCCGCAGCATATTATGACTCCGGCATACATGTAAAACGTTCAAGCGGGCATCCTTGGCGGCCGCCAGGACCGCGAGATCATAGGGCCGGCCAAAGGTCGCGTACTCCTCGTCGGTCAGAAGCTCCCGCGTACCCACCGATCCGGTGGCCAGGAAGATCCCACTGGCCCCGGCATTGAGAATCTCCTGCGTGAAGCCCACGAAGGTCTCGGTGATCGCGCGGAGGGCTCCATGCACCGCCTTGGGATCGGAGCGGAGATGATCGCGGAGGATGAGCGGGTCTCCGCAGAGATAGGTGCAGATGCACAGCGGGGTAAAGACGGTTTCCACGAAGGGAACGGCGCCGCGGAGCCCACGCCCGATCTCGGAGAGCGCCCGCAATTGTTCCTCCAGGGGAGCAACGCTCGGCGGGCGATTCTCGATGCGGGCCCAATCCTCGGGCGACTTGACGACCAACTCTTCCACTGCCGGCTTCAGGTTGGGCTGGCCGGAGTAGCGGTATCGGCAGCCCCAGGTTTCCGCGTGATACTCGGCCCGAGGGTTTACCTTGAGGAAGTCAAAGTCATTCCGGGTTTGCCAGTCCAGCATGGCGCGGGCCAGATCGGCGGCGGTGGTCTCCCGGTCGTAAAAGTGGCGCCAGAGCGCCCAGGGCACCCGATCGGTCGGTTCCTGCTGTACGGCGGCCTCCAGCCGCTCCCATTTGCTCATCTCGGCCATTGGACTATGACCCTCCTCTCGATGTGCGCGCCGGCTTGTCGCCCACAAGCCAGGGAGCAAGGCGGCGGATGGCTCGAAGCGTGGCCGGGAGCAGCCCGGGACGACGCAACACGGCCACGCTCCAGCTCAGCATGGCCAGGCTGACCAGGCTGTTGATACTCAAAAGACGCTCGGCCAGGAAGCCTCGACCGCGCGCGGGGGGGAGCGGTTCGGGATGATCCGGAAGGCCCGGATCCGGAGGGGTCGGCAAGCTTGATCTCATTTCTTGAGCATAGCCATCCAGCCGGATGAGGGGCAAGAAGGGCCCGTTACCATGTGACCCCCAGATGCTCGCTCAAAACTCGCACCACCAGATCATGGTCCTCCTCTTGCGGCAGCCCCGATACGGTGATCGTGCCCACCACTCCCACCTGCCGAATGGCGATCGGGAAGGCGCCTCCGTGGGCGGCGAAACGATTGGGATCGAGAAACATGCTCTCCTGAAGGGTGGTGTCCTTACTCTTGAAGAAGATACCCATATAGAAGGAGCTATGGCCAAAGCGATTCACCACGCGATTTTTCCGCTTGATCCAAGAGTCGTTGTCGGGCGAGGTGCCGGACAGAGCGCAATGGAACAACTGCTGGCTGTTCCGACAAATGTCGATAGTTACCGCCTTCCCCTCGGCCCGAGCGGTCTCCACCAGGGCCAGGCCCAGGGCGAGCGCGGTTTCGTGCGAGAACTCGGTAAATTGCAAAACCTCCTCCTGTTTTCGCAGCTTGACGAGTTGGCGCTGGTAATTTTCGGTCATGTTTGGACCCTTCCGACCGTTTAGGTTGATGGGTAGGAAACGACAATACCCTACGAAAGTACCGGTTCGCCGCGACTTTCGGTTCTGCCCTGGTGTGGCGCCCTGTCCTATGATAACGAGGTCGTCAGGGGACGATGGCCCGATTCGGCCGGACACATAGGACCTCCGGCTGAGGCCGGATGGCAGGGACGAGTCGGCTGAGGCCGGGTGTGAAAATTGGTTCGGAACCGAAAGTTTCGGTAAAGAAACGGAGCGCACATATGCGTGTCGCGTCACTGCCCGAAGCAGGGCAAGCAGTGATCGCCGCCCACGGGCTGCGTAAGACCTATGGCAAGCTCGTGGCGGTCAAACAGGTGGATCTGGATATTCAGCCCGGTGAGGTTTTTGGGATTCTCGGTCCCAACGGGGCCGGGAAAACCACCACCCTCGAGATGGTGGAGGGCCTCCGCAAGCCGGACTCCGGCACGATCGTGGTGGACGGCATCGACGTCGTGCGGTATCCGGGCCGCCTCAAACAGATCATTGGGGTCCAGCTTCAGAGCACCGCTCTGTTCACCCATCTGACCAACTTCGAGATACTGCAACTGTTCGCCAGCTTCTATGACCACGGCATGAATGACCGCGAGTTGGATCAGCTCCTGGCCCAGGTCAATCTGACCGAGAAGCGGAACAACAAGGTGCAGGAACTGTCCGGCGGCCAACAGCAGCGGCTGTCGATCGCCCTCACCCTGGTCAACAAACCGCGGGTCGTCTTTCTCGATGAGCCGACCACGGGCCTCGATCCACAGGCCCGGCGCAATCTGTGGGATCTGGTGCGGGCGATCAACGCCCAGGGCCAAACGGTGGTTCTGACCACGCACTACATGGAGGAAGCGGAGATCCTCTGCGACCGCATCGCAATCATGGATCATGGGGAGATTCTCGCGCTCGACACCCCAAGGGAGCTGATCGCCCAGTTGAACACTCCCCCGGTAATCAGTGGTTTGACCACCACCCCGCTTCCGCGGGAACGGCTCCAGCGGCTGCCGGCGGTACAGGACGTACGGCTGGACGACGAGGGCTTTGAGTTACACACCACGGATACCGCCGCGACCCTCGTGCCCTTGCTGGCCCTGGCCGGCGAGTCGGGCCTGGAAATCCGCAACCTGACCGTCCGCCAGGGAAACCTGGAAGACGTGTTCATCTCCCTGACCGGAAGGAGCCTCCGCGCATGAAACGCCTACTCTCCATGACACGGGCCCAATTGCTCATGACCGTCCGAGCCCGGCAGGCCCTCTTCTGGAACCTTGCCTTTCCCATTATCGTCCTGGGACTGCTCTCACTGGTGATCGGCAATGGCGGCGCGTTCAATTCCACGGTAGGGGTGGTAGGGAATGGCCCGCTGGCCGATGCCACCCGGCATGCCCTCACCGCGATCAACGGGGTGAAGCTCAAGGATGGGAGCGAGGCGGAGGAGCGGCAGGCGCTCAAGAATGGAAATCGCGATGCCGTCTTGGTGATCCCGGATGGGACGCCGACCACCGGGCATCCGGTCACGGTCCAGATGTTTTACGACAACACGAATCTTAGCCAGAGCAGCGCGATCGTCTCCCTGGTCAGCCAGGTGGTGCAGGGGGTGGACAAAGCCTATACCCACCGCCCGGAGTTGGTGAGGCTGAATAGTCAGGGCATCGCCGCGGTCAACAATAGCTATGTGGACTTCCTGGCCCCTGGGATCATCGCCATGTCGATTATGACCGGCGGGGTGCTCGGGATCTCCGGGCGGATGGTTGGCTACCGCGAGCAAAAGATCCTCAAGCGCCTCCGGGCGACCCCCCTCAGCACGGTTGAATTCGTGCTGGCCAACGTGTTGAGCCAACTGGTCGTGGTCCTGGTCCAGGTCGCGATTCTGATGCTCGTCGCCACCAAGCTCCTCAACGTTCATGTGGTGGGGGATATCCCGACCTTGATCCTGTTCGCCTTGCTGGGCGGGCTTGCCTTCCTGACCATCGGCTTCGCGATCTCCGGTCTGGCCAAGACGGGCGAGGCGGCCAATGCCCTGGGCAACGTGGTGACCATGCCGATGATGTTCCTCAGCGGGGTCTACTTCCCGATCTCCGGGGCGCCCGAGTGGCTTAAGCCGCTGATTGGCTTCCTTCCCTTGACCTACCTGGCCAACGGGATGCGCGACATCGTGCTTCGAGGGGTGGGAGCCGGTGGCCTCGGGATCGACGTGCTGGTGCTGGCAATCACCTCGGTGCTCGGCTGCGGGGTCGCCGCCCGCACCTTCCGCTGGGAGTGATCTTCCAGCCCAGCTTGCGAGTAACCATGCTGCTCGCATACCATACGGGCAGTGAGCGGCCATGTCCGCGGAGGAGGGTGCCGTGCAAGGCGAACACGATGCGTATTATCACGCGCTCTACCGCGTTGCCTGTCTGGTAAACTCCACCCTCGACCTTCAGGCGACCCTGGAGGCGGTGGTCAAGAGCGTGGCCG
>DATBTL010000513.1:0-22871 GCA_036559345.1 Chloroflexota bacterium
AGCCGGCCCATCGCCCCACCGGACTCTTTCCGCGCCTTCCACAGCCCCGCCCGTTCGGCTTCGGAGGCCGCCACCTTCAACTCGATTGCCCCTGCTCGGTTGCAGATTTCGATCACCGAAGCGAGGCCGGTTTCCGCCGCCTCGGTGATCCCTTCCAGTTCGATCAGCAGCACCGCCTCGGCCTCCACGGGATAGCCCGCGTGGGTCGCCGCCTCGATAGCCCGGATGGTATTGTTGTCCATCATCTCGAGGGCGGCCGGGATGACTCCCGACTGGATGATCGCCCCCACGCAGCCCGCGCACTGCTCGATGCTGGAGAACATCGCCACCATGGTGCGGATCGCCTCGGGACGGGGAATCAAGCGCACCTGAATCTCGCCCGCCACTCCCATGGTGCCCTCGCTGCCCACCACCAGCGAGGTGAGGTCGTAGCCGGGCGCATCGGGAGCAAGGCCCCCCAACTCCACCGCCTCTCCATCGGCCAGATACAGCCGCATCCCCAGAATGTGATTGGCGGTCACCCCGTAGGCGAGGGTATGGGGGCCACCCGCGTTCATCGCGGTGTTACCGCCGATCGTGGAGGCGGCCTGGCTTGAGGGATCCGGGGCGAACTGGAGGCCGAGTGGAGCTACGGCCCGCCCCAGATGCAGATTGACCACACCCCCCTCCACACGCGCGGTCAGATGCTCGGGCTGAACCGAGACGATGCGGCGGAGACGGGCAAACGAGATCGTCACCCCGCCCTCGCAGGGGATGACCGCGCCGGCCAGCCCCGTACCGCCGCCGCGCGGGACCAGAGCCACTCCGGCCCGACCGACCGCCCCCATCACGACGGCAAGCTGCGCCCCGTCCTCGGGGATAACCACCAGATCGGCAGCCGCGGCGTCGGTACCGCCATCGTAGCTATAGAGACTCAGGCTGTAGGGATCGGACAGCACCCGATCCGGGCCCACGATAGCCGCCAACTCGGTTGCCAATGCAGGCAGGTTGCTTCTCTTCGCCATCCCGGCATCGTCGCCCACCCGGCCCGTCCTTTCCCAGATGTCAGCAGGAGTTTATGCGGGTATCGTAGAGGATCGGGTGGGCGAGGGCAACGGAGCGCAGGGGAGGTCAGGTGGGGGGAAGCTCCTCGCGGAGGCGCGCAAGTTGTTCGCGGAGGCGCGCGTTCTCGGATTCAGCCGCATCGGCCCGCATCACCTCGGCATTCGCCTGCGCGATTGCGGCCTCCGCCTCCACCTTGGCAGCCTCCGCCTCCACCTTGGCGGCTTGCGCTTCCGCCCTGGCGGCCAGTGCCTTCTCCTGAGGGGTCGGAATCAGTTGTCCGGTTGCCCGTTCGCGGAGACGTAGGAGGTAGCCGCCGATTACCCAATCATAGTCGGGTAGGGTCACGCAGCGCACTGCCCCATCGGCTTCGGGCGCCACCTGTACATAGGTGCCGGGTTCGGCAAGGCGAAACACTTGCAGGCGCGGGGACAGCAGGTCGCCCATGGGATCGAACTGCACGTACTCATGCACTCCCAGGGCGGCATAGTCGTGTTTCTTCCCTGCGCTGTCGCGATAGATGGTGCTGGGCGAGGCGCCCTCGTAGACCAGATCGGGAACTTTGCCTTCGTCCCAGAGCCGATACTGGAGTCGCAAGATGCCAAAGACCGGGTCCAGTTCGCCGACGCCGCGGGCCACGAACACATCGGGGGTGAGATGACGGCGTAGGTTATTCTCGTCCAGAAGGATCATCAACTCCTCGCCCACCACGTCCTCGACGGGAAGGATTTCCTCCAGGCTTAAGGCCACGTTGCGTTGGGCCCGCTGGTGCTTGGTAGAGGGCATCGGGCGGTTCCCACTTTGCGGATATTCGTATGCATCACGGACATCGCGGCGAGATCGAGCAGGTATGGCAGCCATGGCAGCCTCTTCGAGCGGATAACAGGGAAACCAGTAGATTCTAGGGCGGCTAGCGGTAAAGTCAGTATACACGACGGAAACGCGGATCAGGGCGATTTCCGCTCACCACGCAGGCGCGCCAATTCCGCCTGCAAGCGCGTGATGTGCTCCTGCTGCTCCGCCCGCAAGCGCCGCTCCTCAGTCAGCATATGGCGACGCTCCCCATGCAAAGGCACCAGCCGCCCTTCCCGGTTGTATACACGCGGCAGGGCGTGCTCGGCGGCGAATCCTACCCCCAGCGCGTGGCTCCAGAAGCGGCCCTGGGCGTCAGGCTGCCAGGCTTGATAGGCGCCTCCGACACGCAGCCAGCCGCGGAACTGCTCCGTCATGAACTCTCCCAGCGGATCGAAGAGCACGATTTCCTCGATCCCCAGGGCGCGATAGCCCGCCGCCTTCCCCTGTTCGCTATCCATGTCATAGGCGGCGGTGCTTTTGCTCAGCACCTCGATCACCAGGGCGGGCAGCCCCTGGGTGCGGGCATCGATCTCCCGCAGGCGGAACGGCCCCAGGTGTGGATGAACCATCACATCGGGACTGGGGCGCCAGGGGTCGCCGTTCGGCTGCCAGGCCACCAAGGTAAGCTGGTCGCCCACATGCCAGGGAAGATCGGTTTCCTCGGCCTCGTCGATGAGGGAATAGACCGTTGTGCGGATCGCCTCCTGGTGCCAGTCGGCTCCCACCAGATCCTCCTCGCTATCGTCGTGCAACCAGAGCCGCGCTACCTGCGTGCTCATGACCCGGCCCTCCTTTCATTCCTGGAGCCCAGTCTGTTTAGCATACCATCCGTGACCGGGCTGGGCCGGGGCCATGATGATAGAAACCCCTCGCTATCAGGAGGCGCGATACGGCACGTCGCGAATTACGACGCGGCCCGCGCAGCCGTCACGAGGACGCGGCCTTCCTGTGCATCCAATTCCGCCAGACGTCGGAGCCATAACTCCTCGTACGCGGCCTCCAGATTCCGCACGAACCACGGCGTATCGAATAGCGGAGTGGTGAGGCGGTTCGCGGCGAGTTTTGCCTTGAGCGCGGCCATCTCCTGGGGATGGGTTGCCAGGCGCACCGCCGTTTCCTCGTAGGCGGTCAGGTCGGGCATGATCAGCTCAGGCAGGCCGATGGCGGTGAGGATGCTGGCCCCGGCTCGGCCGGCAAAGCTGTCCCCCAGGACGCTCAGCACCGGCACCCCCGCCCATAGGGCATCACTGGCCGTGGTCATGGCGTTGACGATCGGGGTATCGAGCATCAGGTCGGCATGCTGGAGCCTGGCCAGGTGCTGATCCTTCGGTAGCGTGGCCCCAAGCACCAGGCGCTCGGTCGGGCAGCCCAGCTTCTCCGCCGCCATTCGCAGGTTCCGTTCAGCCTGCTCGGACGACCGATGCAGCCAGAGTAGGCTGTTCGGTACGCGATCAAGGATCCTGAGCCAAACGGCAAGGATAGCGGGCGTCAACTTATAGGAAGTATTGAAGCAGCAAAAGACAAAACCTCCCGCCGGCAAGCCGTAGCTATCGCGGGGCAGCAAGTCGGCGATCGGTTGGTGGTCGTTGATCTGGTAGACATCAGGCAGGCGGTAGACGCGCTCGGAATAATAGACCTCATGCCCTGGAGGACACACCACGTTGTCCACCAGGCTGTAATCGACGAACGCCTTGCCGATCGTCCCGGGATAGCCAAGGAAGTGGAGTTGTAAGGGGGCCGGGCGGAGGGTGAGGGCGGGCAAGCTGTGACCCTTGGTATGACCATGGAGGTCAACCAGAATATCCACCTGGTCGGCGCGAATCCGGTTGGCGATCCGCGACGGCGTCCAGCCTTGCAACTCGACAAAATGCTCTGCCTCCCGCTCAAAGCGCCGTCTATAGTCGCTCTGGTCATCGGGACCGGTTGAATAAGCGAATACCTCAAAGCGGAAACGATCATGCTGGGCAAAGAGGTGGCCGAGCAAGTGCGCGGTCGCATGGGCACGATAATCGGCGGTCAGATAACCAACTCGAAGCCGCGCGGCCGTAACCCCCTGCCCGTCCGGGAGGGGAGGCAAATCGACCGATTTTAGGGGCGCGCTGATTGCCTCTCCCACTCGCTCCACCAACAGCTTCTGTCCCGTGAGTGATAGGGGCAGGGCAAGGGCGGAGAATGGACTGGCCTGGTCCGTCGCGCCAAGATCCACGATCCGATGCAGGGCGGCGCTATAGAGGTCGCTGATCTTCTCCAGGTCGTCCCACGCGCATTGCATCCGCGTAAGGTCGAAAAGCCCCTCCACCCCCGGCGTGAACGATGGGTTCAAGCGTACGGCCGCGGCGAACGCATCGCGCGCGTCGCCGGCCCGGTTCAGCGCCTGGTAGAGTTTGCCGAGGTTGGCATGGGTTTCGACGCGGTTTGGCTCCAGCATGATCGCCAGCTCATACGCCCGCGCCGCCTCTCCTTCGCGCTCAAGGAGCTGCAGGGCGTTGCCGAGATTATTCAGGGCTTGGGCGAAGCGCGGATTGAGGCGCAGCGCCTCTTGAAAACAGGCGACGGCTCCGTCAAGGTCACCCATACTCTGCAACACGTTGCCCCGATTGCTGTGCGCCTCTACATACCCGGCGCGCAGGCGAATCGCACTGTCATAGCAGACCAGCGCCTCGGCATGGCGTTCCAGACCGTACAATGCGTTGCCCAGGTTATTATGCGATTCCGGAATCCGCCGGTCCGTCTCCACGGCCAGGGTACAGACGGCCAGCGCATCCTGATACCGGCCCTGGGCGTGGGCAATCACGCCCCGCAGGTTGAGCGCCTGAATGTCGCGAGGGCTACCCTCCAGGATCCGCCCACAGAGCGCGTCGGCGCCGGCCAGATCGCCCGCTTGAAAAGCAGCCAGGGCGGCCTGAGTCCGGGCGATGCCGGATTGCGGCTGGATAGGCGCGGCGAACCCGCTGATGCAGCAGAGCTTGAACTTCTTGCCGCTGCCGCACGGACAGGGAGCATTTCGGGCAGGCATGCTCATGATGGACTCCCTCTCAATAGGTCAACGCGGGTACGGCCAGAAGGTTGGCTCCGTCCTCGATGACATGTCTGGCCCAGAGTTCCTCGTAGGACGCCTCCAGATTCCGGACGAAGTGCTCGGTATCAAAGAGCGGAGTGGTCAGGCGATTGGCGGCCAGTTTGGCCTTGAGCGCCGCCATTTCCTGGGGCTGGGCCGCCAGGCGCACCGCCGTTTCCTCGTAGGCGCCCAGGTCGGGCATGATCAGCTCAGGCAGGCCGATGGCGGTGAGGATGCTGGCTCCAGCCCGGTCGGGGAAGCTGTCTCCCAGGATACTCAGCACCGGGACACCTGCCCAGAGCGCATCGCTGGCGGTGGTCATGGCGTTGACGATAGGCGTATCGAGCATCAGATCGGCATGCTGAAGTCGAGCGAGGTGCTGATCCTTCGGGACGCTGGCACCGAAGATCAGGCGTTCAGGCGGGATACCCTGCCGCCACGCCTCGTCTTGCAGGTTTCGTGCCATGTGTTCGTTTGATTGGTACAACCACAGTACGCTCCCTGGCGTCCGCCTCAAGATACGCATCCAGGACGCGAAGATCTCCGGCGTTATTTTATAGGAGGCATTGAAGCAGCAGAAGACGAACCCTTCGCTCGGCAGGCCATAGGTCGAGCGCGGTTTGCTCTCGCCAATCGGTTGGCGGTCATTGATTTGATAGGTGTCCGGCAGCCGGTAGACCTTCTCGGAGTAATAGTGCTCGTGTTCCGACGGGCAAACCACGTTATCGACCAGCGAGTAGTCCACCAGATCCTTTCCGACCGTGCCCGCGTAGCCAAGGAAATGGATCTGGAGGGGAGATGGATGCAGGGCGAGGACGGGCAATGAGGCGCCCATCGTATGGCCATGAAGATCCACCAGAATGTCCACCCCATCCTGGCGGATCCGGGAGGCGACGCGCAAGGGCGTCCACTGGTACACATCGACAAAGCGTTCCGCTTCCGCTTCCAGGCGATCGCGGTAGTAACCGCGATCGTTGAGACCGGTGGAGTACGCGATTACCTCGAATCGTGATCGGTCGTGCAGGGTGAAGAGATGGCCCAGAAGATGCGCGGTGGCGTGGCTCCGGTAGTCCGACGACAGGTAGCCGAGTCGGAGCCGTTGCCCTGGTATGCGGAATGGCGCGGGTGGCAATTCACCCTTCATGGCGGCGACTGGAGCGGCGATCTGGGCCCCCAGCCGCTCTATGAGGCGCCGCTGCTCGGCGGGGGGCAGGTGCAGGGCAAAGGCATCGAACGGGTCAACATCGACTCTTTCATTCCGTTCCAGGCAGGCAAGTATCGCCTTGCGGTACGAGGTGGCTGCCTGCTCGATACCGTCCCACGCACAATGCAGCCGGCCAACGTGGAAAATCCCCTCCAGGGCCGGGAGATAGCTCGGATCGCACCGGATCGCGGCGGCGCAGGCCGCGAGGGCCAGATCCGCGTGTCCCCGATCCAAGGCGGCCTTGCCTGCATTGGCGTGGTATTCCACGCGATCCGGCGCGGCGATTATGGCCTGCTCGTACGCCGCTGACGCTTCAGGGTAGCGCTTCATGGCCCGGTACGCATTTCCCAGCGTATTAAACGCATGCGCGAAACCCGGCCGCAGGCGGATAGCCCGCGTTAGAGCGGCCGCCGCCTCTTCGTGAAGGGTAAGAGCGTAATAGGCATCGCCGAGCGTGCAGCAGACCTCAGCCAACTGGGGGTCGAGGCGCAATGCCGTACGACATGCCGCCACGGTGTCCACGTACCGGCCAAGCGCGGAATAGGAAAAGCCCAGATTGGCGTGGATCAAGGCATTCCGCGGAGTAAGGACAAGCGCCTGCTGGAAGTGCGGGACCGCCTCCGCGTGGCGGCCGAGCGCGGCAAGCGTGTTAGCGAGGTTGTTTCGCGCCTCGGCGAACGCGGGCCGCAGGCGGAGCGCCTCATGAAAGGCCGTCAAGGCGTCCTCGAATGCCCTCAGCCCCAGGAGCGCGTTCCCCAGGGTGTTTAAGTACTCCGGTGTTGACCCTCGGTACTCCATGGCTTCGCTCGCCAGGGCCGCGGCGGCCGGGTAGTCACGCCGATCCCGCGCGATCACCGCCAACAGATGCAGTGCCTGGTCCGCCCGCGGATTACTGGTCAACGCCTGGCGACAGGCCACTTCGGCGCCTGTTAAATCGCCCCGTTGATATCGAGCCGCGGCGGAATTGACCAAGGTACTGGGATCGATCTGGGTGGGAGAGGCGGCGTTTCCCAGACAGCAAAGCTTGTATTTCTTGCCGCTGCCGCAGGAGCAAGGAGCGTTACGGGCTGGTGCGGTCATGGAGGCTTCCTCTCAATGGCTCAATGCGGGCGCGGTAAGATTTGCTCGATCCGCGTCGGATATGTGTCGGGCCCATAATTCCTCGTAGGCTGTCTCCAGATTCCGGATAAAGCGACCCGTATCAAACAGCGGGTTTGTGAGGCGGTTGGCGGCCAGCTTGGCCTTGAGCGCGGCCATCTCCTCATGGTGAGTTGCCAGTCGCACCGCCGTTTCCTCATAGGCGGCCAGGTCGGGCATGATCAATTCGGGCAGGCCGATCGCGGTGAGGATGCTGGCTCCGGCTCGGCTGGGGAAGCTGTCTCCCAGGATGCTCAGCACCGGCACCCCTGCCCACAAGGCGTCACTGGCCGTGGTCATGGCGTTGACGACCGGTGTATCGAGCATCAGGTCGGCGTGTCCGAGCCTGGCCAGGTGTTGATCTTTTGGCAGCGAGGAGCCGAAGATCAGCCTCTCAGACGGGTAACCCAGCCGTCGCGCCTCGGCGCGCAGATTCTGGACTACCGCGTCTTTTCCGCCGTAGAGCCACAGAACACTGCCCGGCGCCCGATCGAGAATGCGAAGCCAGAGTGCGAAAATCTCCGGCGTGATCTTGTAGGCGGCGTTAAAGCAACAGAAGACAAAGCCCATATCGGGCAAGCCGTGGGTGGCTCGCGGCCGTATGGGACCGATGGGCTGGCGGTCGTTGAGCTGGTAGGTATCGGGCAGGCGATAAACGCGCTCGGAATAATAGCTTTCGTGCTCGGGCGGGCAGACGACTGGGTCGAGGAGAATGACATCCACCAGATCCCGCCCCACCGTCCCTGGGTAGCCTAGGAAATGCACCTGAACCGGGGCAGGGTGCATGGCCAGAGTGGCCAGGCTGCCGCCTGTCGTATGGCCATGGAGATCGACCAAGATATCCACTCCATCCATGCGGATCCGCGACGCCGCCTGTACCGGCGACCAGGACGCCATGTCCACGAACCGCTCGGCCTCCCGCTCGAAGCGGCGGCGATACGCACTGCCGTCGTCTGGGCCGGTTGAATACGCAATTGCCTCAAATCGGCTCCGGTCGTGCAAAGCAAACAGATGGCCCAGCAAGTGAGCGGTGGCATGGGCGCGATAGTCCGAGGACAGATAGCCGATGCGTAAACGCTGCCCAGGCGCCCTCTGGGGCGCCGGCGGTAACCCGGCTCGCGATCCCGCCAGAGGCGCGGCGATTCCGGCGCTCGTGCTTTCGGCCAGGGCGCGCTGCTCCAGCGGCGGCAGCGGCAACCAGAAGGCAGTGAAGGGGCTGCTCTCCGTCCGGCCGCCGGCGTTCAACTCCCGTACGATTGCGTTCCGGTAGCGCGTGCTCGCCGCCTCCAGCCCTTCCCAGGCGCACAGGGTCCGCGATACCTGAAAGAGCGCCTCCGCTCCGGGGCCATAACGTGGATCAACTTCCATGGCGCCCGCGGCTTCGGCCTGGGCCTCGGCAAAACGTTCGAGGGCCAGGTAGACACGCGCCAGATTGGCCCGCGGCTCCGGCCGCCGGGGCTCCAGATCGCGGGCCCGCTCATAGTTGACGGCGGCCTCCGCGTACCGGCTCCGCATCTGATGAATGTAGCCCAGGTTGTGATAGGCCGGGGCGAACGTCGGTTGGACGTTGATCGCTGCCTGGTAGGCGTCGATCGCTTCCTCAATGAGGGCCAACGCTTGATAGGCGTTTCCCAGGCCATAAAGGTATTCGGCGCGCCACGGATTCCGGCGAATCGCCTCCTGATAGGCGCGGATCGCCTCTTCGCCCCGGCCCAAGACAAGATAGGCCGCCCCGAGGCTCCCATGCGTCTCCGTGTGTTGGGGTTGCAGGGCCAGCACATGGAGGAACTGGGCGATCGCTTCGTCATGCCGGTTGAGCGCCGCCAGGGCGTTGCCCCAGTTGTACCGGGCCTCCCCGAAAAGGGGCTCAAGCCGCAGCGCTGCCTCGTAGCAGGAGATCGCCTCGGCCGGCCGACCCAGACTCTGGCGTACATTGCCCAGACTATTGTGGGCCTGGGCGAAGCCGGGACGGAGACGCAGCGCCTCCTCCAGGCTGGCTTGGGCCTCCCCGAAGCGGCCGAGTACCTGAAAGGCGCTCCCAAGATTGTGGTGAAACTCGGGCGCCGCCGGCAGGTGGGCGACTGCTTGCCCGAATAGTATCGCCGCCCTGGAGAAGTCACCCCGAGCGTGGGCAGCCATTCCGCGCAGGTTGAGGGCCTGGGGAAACAGAACATCGTTCGCGGGGATGAGGGCGCATGACGCCTCGACAGTCACCAGATCAGCTGCTCCATAGGCGGCCAGCGCCGTCTGATAGGCGGTCCGAGGATCGGGTTGCTCGGGCGCGACGGCCCCAGGTGGAGCGGCCTCCGCTCGTGTCGTCGCGGACAGACAGCAGAGCTTGTACTTCTTGCCGCTTCCGCACGGGCATAGAGCATTCCGGGCCAGCATGGTCATGAATGAACGCGATTCCAGTTCATACGAGGGCCAGGATCTTTTCCGCTCCTGCCTCGACCTGATGCCGTGCCCAGAGTTCTTCGTAGGCGGCTTCAAGATTGCGGACGAAACGCGCGGTATCGAACAAAGGGTAAGTGAGGCGATTGGCGGCCAGCCTGGCCTTGAGCGCGGCCAACTCCTCGGGTTGGCAGGTCAGGCGGACGGCCGTTTCCTCGTAGGCCGCCAGGTTGGGCATGATCAGTTCGGGCAGGCCGATAGCGGTCAAGAGGCTGGCTCCGGCCCGATCGGGAAAGCTCTCCCCCAGGATGCTGAGGACCGGGACTCCGGCCCAGAGGGCATCGCTGGCGGTGGTCATGGCGTTGACGACCGGGGTATCGAGCATCAGGTCGGCATGCTGGAGCCTGGCCAGGTGTTGGTCCTTGGGCATGGGTGAGCCAAAGATCAGCCGCTTCTGGGGGAGGCCCAGCCGGTTGGCCTCGGCGCGCAGATTCCGAATCACAATCTCATTGATCCCATAGAGCCACAGCACGCTTCCAGAGGTTCGCTCAAGGATGCGTGTCCACGCCTGAAATATGGCTGGGGTAAGCTTGTACGCGGCGTTAAAGCAACAGAACACGAACCCCTCGTCCGGCAGGCCGTAGGCGGCGCGGGGTTGGAGTGGAGCTGGATCTTCATGCTCGTTCATGTGGTACGTATCGGGTAGCCGGTACACGCGCTCCGAGTAGTAGCGCTCATGTTCCGGCGGGCAGACCACCGCGTCGACCAGGGAATAGTCCACGAAGTCCTTGCCGACCGTACCGGGGTAGCCGAGGAAATGCACCTGCACGGGGGCGGGTCGGAGCGCCAGAACTCCAAGACTCGATCCCGTGGTATGGCCGTGCAAATCCACCAAAATGTCTACCCCGTCAACCCGAATCTGACTGGCCGCCAGCACCGGGATCCACTGATACATATCCACGAAGCGCTCGGCTTCGTTTTCTATGCGCGCGCGGTAGGCGCTCTGGTCGTTCGGTCCGGTTGAGTAGGCGATGGCCTCGAATCGGGCGCGGTCGTGGCGCGCGAACAGATGGCCCAGAAGTTGCGCCGTGGCGTGGCTGCGATAATCGGCGGACAGGTATCCGATACGCAGACGCCGGCCTGGCGGGCGCGGCGGTCTGGGCGGAAGCTCATCGCGCAGGGCCTGCAATGGCGCCGCGATGCCGGCGCCCACCCTCTCAACCAGCGCCCGCTGCTCCAGCGGCGGTAAAGGTACGGCAAAGGCATTGAATGGGCTGCTGCCCACCGGACTGTTCTCAGCCAGGACTTCTCGATACAAGGCAAGGCAATGGGCGGTTACTTCCTCCAGGTTCTCCCAGGCGCAATGCATGCGGGTGATCTGGAAGAGACCTTCGGCGCCGGGAAGATAGTGAGCATCGCATTCCACCGCGCGGGCGTAGGAGGCGCGGGCATCCTCTTCCCTGCCCATCAGGAGATACAGGCGGCCAAGGTTGCCATGCATCTCCGCCCGTTGAGGTTCAAGGGCGCGGGCCCGCTCGTAGGCGGCGGCGGCCTCGGTATTTCGTCCCAGCGCATGCAGGGCGTTGCCCAGATTATTGAGCGCATGGACATGCTCTGGAGACAGGCGAATCGTCTCCTCGAAGGCGACCACCGCCTCCGCGCTCAGCCCCAGCGCCTGGTAGGCATCTCCGAGCGAGCAGTAGTACTCAAATCCGTGAGGGATCAGGCGGATCGCTTCGAGGCACGCGCCTACCGCCTCCTCGTGCCGACCCAGGGCCAGGTACGCGTCGCCAAGATTGCCGTGCGCCTCGCCATACTCGGGCCGCAGATCCGCGGCCTCCTGGAAATGCGAAAGCGCCTCGGCAGGCTGTCCGGTACGCAGCAGCGCGCTGCCCAGATTATTGTGTGCCTCCGCGTAGGCGGAGCGCAGGCGGAGCGCCGTTTCATAGGCCGGGATCGCCTCGGTCGGGCGTCCCTGCTCAAGCAGGATGTTGCCCAGGTTATTATGGGCTTCGGCGAAGGTTGGACGGAGGCGAATTGCAATCTCGAAGCTCAATTGCGCCTCGGCGCGGTTCCCCGAGCCTTGCAGCGCGTTGCCAAGATTGTTGTGAAACTCCGGTACCGTGTGATCCGCCGCGACAGCCTGGCGGCAGAGTCGCAGCGCCTGGTCAAAGCGCCCTTGCATGTGGGCGACCACGCTTCGCAGGTTGAGGGCATGGGGAGAGACCGGACTTGCCAAGGGGATCCGCAGGCATGCCTGCTCCGCCCCAGCAAAATCACCATTGCCGAAGGCAGTCACCGCTGCTTGCCACGACTCCTGGGCAGTGCCGGCTCGCTCATTAGCCAGAGAGGGCGCTTCCATGCTCATACAGCACAACTTATACTTCTTGCCGCTGCCACACGGGCAGGATGCGTTACGGGCGGGGACATTCATGGTAGCTGGTGTTCCTTCGCTTACCGCTGTTCTCGGATGCAGTGTAGTAACGAGCGGGCGATCAGCCCCAAGTAGCGGTCTGGCAGCGTTCTCCTGGGAGCGCGAGCGAGACGCTTATCGGAGCCGCCAAGCGCACCGTCCGAATCGGCTAAGGGGAACGCTAACGAGGCGAGCAAGATGCTCGCGCTCCCAGGCCCGCTCGTTCCGGCGACGGATCGGGATCCGGGTAATGCGATGGGTGCAGGCGGTTGGTTGCCCAAGCGGGCCTGGAGACCCGCGCTCCTAACGCGGACGTCATCGTCGCGATGGACAAGCAAAGCCCTGGTATCCCCCATTTGGCGTGGCGAGTAGCCAATTTTGGCTACTTCACTCGCACCCCCCTAAAAAAGCGACCGAGACAACCGAAGAACCTAGTAGACCCCAAGGAGGACGCCAAGCCGGTACGGTGACGGCCGAACCGAACGGCACGACGGACTCCAGGGTGGTTAAGGAATAACGCGGGGAGCTCGGATGCACCTCGCGACTGGGAAACAGGGAGAAAACGGCAATGTCTCTTCGAGTGAACAACAACATCGACGCGATGGCCACCCTCAACGCCTTGACCAAGGCGAGCAGCAGCTACAGCCAGTCGATGAATCGCCTCTCCACCGGCAAACGGATCAACAGCGCCGCCGACGACGCCGCCGGCTACGCGATCTCCAACAAGCTCCTCGCCCAGAGCAATGGCTTGATGCAAGCCCAGTCCAACGCGCAGGACGGCATTTCCCTGGTGCAGACGGCCAATGGTGGTCTGCAGACGATCCAGAACCTGCTTCAGCGTTACCGCCAGTTGGCGGTGCAGTCCGCCAATGATACCAACACCACCTCCGATCGCCAGGCCCTTCAGGCCGAAGGCACGCAGATTACGACTGAAATCACCCAAATCGCTACCACCACCCAGTTCAATACGAAGAACCTGCTGGACGGCAGCCTGGGCACCCAGGGCCAGCTCACCGGAGCTACCAATACCCTTGGTTCGACTTCCACCCTCTACAACGGCAGCGTGTACGGCAATGGCAATTCGCCCGTGCTCAACACCGGCACCCTGGCCGCGAATGACATTACCGGGGCTCAGATCGCCTACACTTTCGCCGTGACCACGCTGGGCACGGTTGGGACGGTCGGAGCGCAAGGCACCGCGAGTGGCACCGTGGCCGCTACTTCAACGATCAATCAAGCAGCCAGTTTCTATAAGGCATATACCGGTACGCTCTCAGGCGGCGCGGTTGCTCCGACCGGCGTGGCCGCCGGCAGTTACAGCCTCACCATCACAGGCGCCGCTGGAACCGCTACGGTCGCGGTTGATTCCAGCAAAACCTTCCAGAACGTGGTGGACGCGATCAATGGTGTCTCCAACAAAACCGGCGTTTCCGCGTCGTTCTCCAGCACCAACGGCATTACCCTTACCAACAGTGTGGCCGGCTCGGCTCAGGTAGCCTCGGCCACCGGCCAGGCCGGGCTGCTCCGCGGCCTGGGCTTGATGGGCGCTGACAGCAGCACCTACACCAGCCAGGCTTCCCTCACCGCCGCCGAGCAGACGGTCGTGACCGCCTCCGGCGCCGGCACCGATGGCGTGGGCACCCTGCAATCGAGTGGGGTCGGCGCCTTCACCCACACCCTCTCCGCGAACGGCAACTCGTTTACCGACGCCTCGACCGGCTTCAACTACAACCTGAACGCGGTTGGCGGTCTCAAGGTCGGCGCCGCTGACTTCAATGTGATCAACAGTGGCAGTCTTACCCTGCAGGTTGGCGCCAACGCCGACCAGAACCTGACTGTTTCGGTTGGGAACATGCAGTCCTCGGCCCTGGGAGTCTCGCAGGTCGATATCACCACTCAGGCGGGCGCCAACGGAGCGATCTCCACCATCGACGCGGCCATCCAGACCGTCTCGAACCAGGCCTCTAACCTGGGCGCGGTGCAGAACCGCTTGACGGCGGCCACTGGGAACCTGGCGATTGGCCAGGAGAACATGACCTCCGCCTACAGCGCGATCACCAACGTCAACATGGCGCAGGAGTCCACGAATCTGGCCACGGCTCAGATCCTTCAGCAGTCCGCGACCTCGATGCTGGCCCAGGCGAACCAGTCCTCGCAGCTCGTCCTGAAGCTGCTCGGCTAAACGTAGCCAAGTACGAGCACACGTGGGCGGTCTCCCTGGTGGGGCCGCCCACGGGCGGCCCCCAAAGCGGAAGCGTTTCCGCCGCGGGGGCCCTCGTGGTTACGCTCTAGACGAGTGGGGAAAGGAAACGTCTCATGTCCAGCCCGGTGTCCTCCACTGGCGGCAGTGGCTCAAGCTCAACCCAATCGAATATCGACTACCTTGGCTATCTGGGCAGCCTGTCTTCCAGCCCGTTCGATCCCAATGTGGTGATCAATGCCCTGCTCAACGTGCAGCAGCAGCCGATCAGTCAGATCCAGACCCAAATTAAGAATGTTCAGACGGACCAGAGTATCTATAAGTCCATCGGCGCCGACGCGACGGCGTTGCAGAATGCCGCCTTTTCCCTCAGTTTGCAAAGCACGATTCAAGCCAACGCGGTCACCTCCAGCAACAGTTCGGCGGTTACCGCCACCGCCGGCCCGAACGTGGCCGCCGGCAGCTATACGGTGGCGGTCAGCCATCTCGCGACCGCCACCGTCGCTGCCTCCACGGCGCAGCTTGGCCTGGCGATCAATGGAACCACGCCCCTGAGCGCGCTCAACCTGAGCGCCCCAGTAACCGCCGGCTCCTTCAGCGTGGTGATCGACGGCAAGGTACAGCAAATCACTGTCGATCCAACCAAGTCACTCACCGATCCCAATGGAGCCCTGACCCTGCTCCAGCAGGCGCTTACCGCCGGGATGCAATCTAGCGACCCCGGCGCCTCCGCGGCGGTCTCCGTGAATGGGAACAAGGTGCAAGTCCAGGTGAACAGCGGCACCGCCGCGCACAGCATCTCGTTTGGCGCTTCCGGTGATAGCTCGAACTTTCTCCAGGCGATGAACCTGTCCACCGCCAATGCGACAGTAGCCGTCGGCGGGAACGCTACCATGAGCAGCAGCACCGTGGTGGGGGTGGCCCAGACGGGGGCTATCCTGACTCAGGCGAACCTGGCCACCGGGCTGAATAACACCAGCGGCAGCTTCACCGTCAACGGCGTCGCGATTTCGTGGAATGCCTCCCAGGATTCGATCAATAGCGTGATTGGCCGGATCAATAGCTCGAGCGCCGGAGTCACGGCGAGCTACAACGCGACCACCGACCAGTTGCAGTTCACCAACACCGCCACCGGCCAGGGCGCCATGGCGCTCCAGGATGTGAGCGGCAACTTCCTGGCCGCCATGAATCTGGCGCCCGGCACTACCAACGCGCAGGTTCTGGGTCAGAACGCCGCGCTATCCATTAACGGGGGAGCCACGATCTCCTCGGCCAGCAATACGATTACCAACGCGATCCCCGGGCTCTCGATCAACGCCCTGGCGCTGACCAGCGGCACCCCCGCCACCCTGACCGTAGGGCCGGACGTGACCGGGATCACCAAGAACGTGCAAACGTTCGTGACCGCCGCCAACAAGCTCCTTACCGATATCAACACCACCCAACAGAAGGATCCCACTACCGGAACCTATAGCTTCCTTCTGGGCGACTTTACCCTGACCGGCCTGGCGAATTCGGTGCTGAACATGATCACCGGCCAGGTGGCCGGCTCGGGAACCTATCAATCGTTGCAAGACCTGGGGATTACCACCGGGGCGGTTGGCAGCCACCCCGGTACCACCAATGGTCTGACCCTGGACGCCTCCAAGCTGTCGGCGGCGCTCACCGCGAACCCGTCGCAGGTCGCGGCGCTGTTTGCCGGTACCGTGGCGGTGAACGGCTTCCAAGGGGTGGGCCATACGCTGAACACCTACCTCAACCAGCAAACCAACGCGGTCAACGGGCCATTTGCCCTGGAACAAAATACCGGCGATACGCAGATCAAACAGTACCAGGCGCGAATTGCCTCCATTCAGGACCAGATCAACCAGCAACGGCAGATCCTGATCAACGAGTTCTCCGCCATGACCACGGCCCTGGGCTCGCTGAACGCGCAGAGCGCCGCTCTGGCAAGCCTTGGCATTAGCATTACCTCGGCCAACCTGTCCGGCGGTACATCCTCCAGTTCCACCTCATCAAGTAGTAGCGGCCACTGAGTCCATCCGCGCGGAGTCATCAAGTAGCTCATCCTGACCGGGAAGAGAGGCGGAGATCGATGCACCAAGAGCTTGCGGTGAGTGTTTCAGCCATGCAGCGCTCCCTGCTTGAGCGCTTGCTCGCCATTACCGACGAACAAGCGCGCGCCCTGGCGGCGGATGACATTCCCGTGTTCGAGCGCTTGTCGGAACTGCGCTCGGCCGCGGTACGGGAGGCCGCCGAGCACCTGCCACCACGTCAAGCCTGGGACGCGGGCCTAGCGGATCAGGTAGAGACGCTGCGCCAGCACTCCGAAACCCTGCAACGAGAGATCCGCTTCCGCATGGCCGACGTGCGCAAGGCGCTGGTGGACCTCTCACGCCGGCAACACGTGACCCAATACCTGGAACGCGAGACGGGCCAACAAAGCGCTTCCTGGCGAGGGTAAGGGTAAGGCTGACCCCCCTCAGGTCGTTAGTCGAGAGAGAGAGGTGTATCATGCAGGATGTACGACTCGGCGCCGGGACGCCGGTTGGCGCCGGCGCGACGGAATCCAGCCCCCCAACCGCCGGAGCGATTCAGGGCGGGGTGGTCGCCGCGAACGCAAATGACCAGGATTCCGCCAGTGGTTTCTCGCTGGTGGATGCCTCGGCCTCGCTGGCTGGTCGGAATAGCGTCGTGACCGATGTGGTCCTCGGCGCCAATAACCAGATTTCCGGCATCCGCGTGATCGATAGCGTGACCCATGAGGTGATCGCCGAGAGCCCGCCGGATTCCATCGCCCGGATGCGGGAAGAGGTTCTGGCCTACCAGGACGTGGTCCGCGGAAACAAGATCTCCTGAGACAACTGGGGATGATTCTCCTCTGATGCCCTCTCCAGATCGGGAGAAATCAGTCGAAGGATCAGATAGGCCAACCGGCGCCCTCCTGGCCGGCTGGGGCTGGTGACGATGGGAAGGAACGGAACCCATGCAGACCGCCGCGTACGCGCAATATCGAGCCATCACCACGGAGACCGCCGGCCCCGGCGATTTGCTCCTTCAACTCTATCAAGCCGCGATCAAGAATGTTGGTCAGGCGCGCTTGGCGGTTGAATGCGCGAACGTGCCCACGGCCCACAAGCACATCGTGCGCGCGCAGGATATTGTGCTGGAACTGCAGCGCACCCTCGATCACGAGAAGGGCGGCGAGTTGGCCCCGACCCTCGATAGCCTCTATACGTTTATGCGCCGGCGCTTGGTTGATGCCAATATCGCGAAGGCGGTTGAACCCCTGGACGAAGTGCAAGGGCTCCTGCGTCAACTCCTCGCCGCCTGGCAGGTCGCGGTGCGTGAGACCCGCCGCTGATCACCTATCCTCCATCACCCAAGTAGGCTATATAACCCCGTTGTGCTGTGTTGTACGCTTTCGGTGCGGGTGTTCGCGGGATCGTCAACCAAGACGATGCCCCAACCCGGACTGAGTTCACCGCACAAACGAAAAGGGGATCGTGTGTCTATCAATACCTCCTTGCGAAATCCCATTGGCGGCGAATCCGAGTCTCTGCTTGATTCAGCCGAGTACGGCATGGAGCTTGATGGTGCGAGTATCCCCGCGACGACGGACTACGATCCGCTGAGCGAGCAGGATATGGTTGGTCTCTACCTGCGGGATGCCGCGCGCTATCCTCGCCTCACCGCGCAAGAGGAGCGCGATCTGAGCCGGCGCATCCTGGTGCATGGCGACGTGGAGGCCGAGCAGATGCTGATTCAGTGCAATCTGCGCCTGGTGGTCAGCGTGGCCAAGAAGTATCAATCGCAAAGTCACGGACTGCTCGACCTGATTCAAGAAGGTAACCTCGGCTTGATGAAGGCGGTCAAGAAATACGATGGCGCTCGGGGTTTCCGCTTCTCAACCTACGCGGTCTGGTGGATTACCCAGCAGATTACGCGCGCTATCTGGGCGGGCCACGGTCCTTTGCGCATCCCCACGCGAGTGATCGACGGCCACCGCCGCTTACTCCGGACCCAGCGCGAGGCGGCCCTGAAAGCGCCCTCCGAGGCGGTGCCGGCCGCGGTGCATCAGGAGGAGCAGGCGAGTCCCTGGAGCATCGCCACGGTTTCCGGCGAGGAGGCGGACCAGCACATCGAGGCCCTATCCTCCAGCGAGGAGGAGAGCCCCGCTCGCCTGGCCGAGAATCAAGAGCTGCTGGAAACCCTGATGGCGGCCTTGCAAGAGGTAAGCACGCGCGATCAGCAAATTATTTCCCAGCTCTTCGGCCTGGAGGACAGCACGCCCCTGAAGGTGGAAGAGGTTGCGTCCAGCCACCGCATCACCTGCGAGCGAGTTCGCCAGATCAAGAAAGCGGCCTTTGACACGGTTCGCCGCTCCCCCTACGCCGAGCAGCTCGTCTCCTACTACGCCTAGAGGGGCCGGGCTCTATTCGGCTCGGGCGATCTCCGGCGGGCGGGCGCCACCGGGCTCCAGCCAGAATCTGGCGTAGGCGAGAAGCTCCTTGGGGCCATAGCCCGTGCGGCGGGCTCGGGTACGCCGCTGTTCGATGGCCTGGCGGAGATCCGCCATGCTCCGGCCGGGGAAGCGCGTGTAGCTCTTGCCGATTGCCTCGATGATGTGGGCGTCGGAGTTCCCTAACTCGGCCAGGCGCCCGTGGGACCGGTTATAACGCCGGGCCTGGAAATTGGCCAAGCGCAGGAAGGGAGTGGAGTTGTCGATTTCCACCCCATCAAAGGGCAGGCCGCCGATCAGTTCCCCCACCCCTTGGCGGGAAAGATGCTGATTGCCGAAGGTGCCGGCGCCGATGAACGGATGCGCGGCGATGGCCACGCCGCCTTGTTGATGGATGGCGTCGATAGTCTCAGCCGCGCTCAGGTCCGGGGGGACACGGCGGGTGATAAACAGGGCGAGGATGTGCCCGTCGCGACTGGTGACCTCCTCGCCCAGCACGATGTCGAACGGGTAGCTCGCTTGCAGGGATTGGGCCTCCAGGGCGCCTTCAATTGTGTCATGATCGGTGATCGCCAGAACCTGTAAGTTGGTGTGCCGGGCCACGTGGTCGAGGGCGGCACGCACGGTGGGCCGTCCATCCGAGTAGCGGGTATGCATATGCAGGTCGGCGCGCCCATGGGTGGCTGCCATACGATTCTCTCCTTGGCGCTGTGCGTTCCCTTTTCTGATTGTAGACCAGGACGGGGATAAGAGGCGGATAGGCTCCGCGACTAGCCCTGGGAGGCGCGGTTCGCCAATCGCTGCAACTCGGGGTAGCTATGGGTCTCCAGCGGCTCATGTTCCAGGCGCAGGAGTCGCAGCGCGTCCTGAATTACCGTGGCGTCACCCTCGATTTCCACGAACTGCCCGAAGTCAAGTTCGTCCAGGGCGATGGTCACCCCTTGCCAGTGCCAGGTCTCGCGCCGCTTGACATAGCGCAGGGTCTCGTAAAATCCGAGGCGGGTGAAAATGGCCACCATGCTCTCGGCTCCCTCATCGGCGATCCCGGTTTCCAATTCCTCCCGCACCTTATGTTTGTGCTGGTCGGCCTCGGCCGTCGGTCCTTTCCAGGTCACGCTGGCATGATCGGCGGTACGAACGCGCAGCACCTCGCCTCGCCGGCGCAACGTCCCCTCCGGGGTATCAAAGATGCGATTGAGTTCCTGTTCGGAGCGAGATCGGGCGGCGCCCATCGTTTCGAGAAGGGGGCGCAGGGTCTCTACCCCGGCGATCCGGATCTTTACCTCACGCTCAACCATCGAGACACCCCCTGCCGCGCGGCGAGCCTAACCCAGACCGCGCGTGCCATAGATAATCCTTTTCATATTGCCGGCTTGCGCCTGGCCTTGCCGCTCGATGCGGTCGGCTTCGGCACGGGCCAGGGCGGCGAGATCGGGCGACCCTGCTGCTTCGAGATGATTCGCGGCGGTGCGCAGGCTGGCGGTTCCCTTTTGGGTTTGGCCATCCTGGATCGCCTGCATCGCCTGTTCCTGCAAGCGATGGGCCGTAATCTTCCGCAGGGCGTCATGCACCCGATGGTGGACGGGTGGTTCGGTGGTCCACTTTTCCACGAAGGTGGTGGAGAGCGTGTGGCTGGTGGTCTCCCGACCGCGGCCCAGGCCGGGCACCTCGTAGCCGAAGGTGATCTCCGCCACGTCGATGACGCCGGGGGTGCGGGCCGCCACCACCAACTCAAGCAGGAGCCGGTAGTCACGATCCATGCTGACCCGGCCGAGATCCAACTCAATGGCCTGGGCGCCGGGCGCGGCGTCGGCGGGGACGGGGAGCAGTTTGATGCTGGGGGCGACCCAGGTGGCGCGGAGGAGACGACTGCTGATCGCGGCATTGACGGTGAGGGTGAGATTGCGGATGGCGGTGAGCTGGAGTGTACGAAGTTGCTCCTCGAAGACACGGGTAAGCTGCTCCGCGCTCTGCACATAATCAGAATGCCCGCTGGTACGGAGGGCCAGTTCATCCAGGAGGGTACTGTTCCAGTCGTCTCCCAATCCCAGCGCGGTAATCTGCACCTGCCGTTCGCCCGCCTGGGTGGCCAGGGCAAGGCAGATCGCCTCGTCTCCATAGGTCTGTCCATCGGTGAGCACCAGCATCTGCGAGAGCAGATTCGCCGAATGGGTTTGCAGTTCCTGCAGTCCGGCCCGAATACCAGTGGAGATCTCGGTGCCTCCGCGACAGCGAATGGCATCCAGGGCCTCCTTGGCCGCGTGCTTATCTCCCAGGGGGGAACTCGGCAGCAGCACGGTCGCCCGGTCACCGAAGGTGACGATCGAGAGATAGTCTTGCGGCTCCATCATATCGATAATCCGCGACACCGCCTCCTTGAGCCTTTGCAGCTTGTCGTCCCGCTGCATCGAGCTGCTATGGTCAAGGACCAGGGAGAGGTTGAGGGGCTGGGTGCTGGAGCGCGTTTCCTGACTTAACTTGAGATCCATCAGGACATACAACATTTGCGCCCGCGGTTGCAGGAGCAAGCTTTCGCGCCCTGGAGTCAGCACCACTTGCAGGGCGGGCCCTTCTGGTTGCGCGATCTCGGGCGCCCGCGCGGGGGCTGCTTCCACGATGGTGGCCGTTTGACTGTGGGCTGAGAGGGGGCTGGTCCCGCTCGACTTTTCCCCACCCGTCCGCTGCGTGCTTGGTCGCGCGCCTCGTCCGCGCGAGCGATCGTGCTGGCTTCGCAACACTTCGAACGCCGTCTGTACGGCGTCGAAGTGCTCGCGGGCGCCAGGATTGACATCGGGATGCAATTCGAGGATCAATCGACGGTGAGCCGCCCGGATCTCCTTGAATGGTGTCTCGGGCGCGACACCGAGGATGGCATACGGATCCGGCTCGGTGATCTGCGAGCTCATGGTCTCCCTGCCGGCGGCGCCGGCGGCACTGTGGCGAGGTGTCAAGAATCCGTCATGCCAGGCTCCCACATGTATGGGCAGTATAGGTCTGTTTTCCCCATTGAAGCAATAGGGCAAATAGAGCCGCCCTGCGCTCTATTCCGCTATTCGCGTATACTAGCGCCAGGATAGCACGCACGAAGGAGGGTATGGGGTGGCGGTGAGTGGCTCACCCGACCTGGGTAAACTCTTGGAAGGGCGGTATAGGCTCCGCTCACTGCTCGGGCAGGGAGGGACGGGAGCGGTCTACCTGGCGGAGGATACCCAATTATTCGACCGCCCGGTGGCCGTGAAGGAGCTGATCGAGCAATTCGCCGGGGACGAGGAACGAAAGGCGGCCGTCCAACGTTTCGCCCAGGAAGCGCGGATGTTGGTCACCTTGAGCCATCCCAACCTTCCGGACGTGCGCTCTCACTTCGCCGAGGACGGGCGCCACTATCTGGTCATGGAGTACGTGGAGGGAAGCACCCTGGCCCGTCTCCTGGAGCAGGCTAATGGGATGCTGGCCCCGGCGGTGGTTCTGGATTGGGGCCGGCAGATCTGCGACGTCCTGAGCTACCTCCATGGGCGAACCCCACCGGTGATTTTTCGAGACCTCAAGCCAACCAATATCATGCTGGATCGGCATGGGCGGATCAAGCTGATCGATTTCGGCACCGCCCGCCACTTTGACCAGACGAAGAACACGGATACGCTCAAAATGGGGAGTATCGGGTACGCTCCGCCCGAACAATATCAGGGGTACGGGCAAACCAGCCCCCAAACGGATATCTATGCCCTGGGCGCTACCTTGCACCACCTCCTCACGAACCAGGATCCAAGCGCCCATCCCTTCGTATTCACCCCGCCCTCCATGGTCCGCCCCGAGATCCCGGAGCCACTCAGCCGGGCCATTATGCGGTCCTTGAACCTGGATCCGGCGCATCGCTTCGCCTCGGTGGACGACTACCGTCACGCGCTCGACGGACCCGCGACCGTGGAGGCGCCCACCACCGCCCTTCGGGTTGTGCGGCCCGCTCCGGCGCCCAACCCCTGGTTGGTCGGTCTTCTCGGAGCGATTGGGGCGGCGGTACTGGAGGGCGCCGCCCTGCTGCCCGAAATCTCCCACCTGGGCGAGGGCACGGCCAGCGCCGATTGGCCGGTGGATTACGGGGTGTTGGTGGGC